>NZ_JBFREV010000067.1:0-10080 GCF_052114485.1 Cupriavidus sp. KB_39 | reverse complement strand
TGCTGCTGACGGGCGATGACGCCGTCATTGCCGAGTTGCTGCCGGGCATCGTCAACGACCGCTGGCAGATTACCGAAGAAGCGCTTCTGCTGTGGAATCAGACCGGGCCGGATGGCCAACCAGACCGCGCCTGGCTGGRTCGACTCCGCAAGCTGCGGGCCGCGCCGGTGAGCGCCATTGTGTTGGTGACACATGGGGAGGCCGATTTACGACCCCAGCGCCGGGGAATCGTCACGCTGGGCATGCGGCTGGACCACATTGCGAAGTCGCTACGCTGGGCGGCGCCGGTCTACGTGCTCGACGTCGCCCGTATCCATGACGTGGCCGGCGACGGGCCCACGTCTGTGATCGGGTGCGAACTGCCGCCGCGAGCCAATGCGGCGGCCATTTCCGTTGCCTTGGGTGAACTGCGGAGCCGCCTGGCGACGCTCGGGATTGAAGCGTTGATCGAGAACGGCCGCGACCGCTTCCTTGCACAGCTATCCCAGCGCCTCGACATCCGTGGCAAGGCGCTGGCAGACTGGATCTTCGGCATGAATGCCCGGCCCGGCACTTTCATGCCGATCCGGGGTGTCGTCTTTGCGCCGGGACCAGGCGCGATGTCGGGCGGATCGGGCTACCATCCCGCTGCAGTCCTGCCGCTTTGGCGCTATGTCGGCGAGCGTGCCAACCGTCTTGGCGGTCGCCGCATCGGCTTCCATCCGGTCACCGTCTTCTCGACCATCGCGCTTGTAGCCATTGGTCTGTGGAGCGCCGGGATGTTGCTCTCCGGCTTCCAGAGTGCCCGCAGCATCCATGCTGCGCAGGAAGCCGTCGATGCCATCGCCGCCGCCCCCAACACCGCCGAGCGCCTTCGTTCGCTGCTTGGCCTGCAACACGAAATCGCGCACTACGCGCCTGATGCCGGCCACCTGGCATCGATCTCCACCCGCCTCGGCCTCAATCGCGACGCCGCCATCGCTTCCGCGCTGTGGGAACTCTACGCCAAACATAGCCGGGAACTGCTTGTCGCGCCGATCCAGCAGAATCTCGAAGATGAACTCGCCGAGCTGGCGCAGGTCCAGGCCGCTGGCCTTGACACGCAAGCCAGCGATTGGGCGCTCCGTGGACGAGAGAGCCTCAAGACGTATCTCATGCTCGCCAACCCGGAACGCGTCGAGCCGGACTTCCTCAAGACCCAACTCGTCCAGTACTGGCAGACCGATGCCCGCATCACGCCGGGCGAGCGCGACGATCTGGCCGAGCGCCTGCTCAAGTTCCACGCCGACCACTTCAAGTCCCATCCTGACTGGCGCATCACCGCACGCCCGGAGTTGGTRGCAGGCGCGCGCCGGACAGTGCTCGCGGTGATCGACCAGCGCAACGCGCAGGACACGCTCTACAGGCAGGTGATCGACGGGATTGGCGGCCGGTTTCCCGACCAGACATTGGCGTCGCTGACACTCGGCACCGATGCRCGCGGGCTGATCCGCGCGAATGCGCTGGTGCCGGGCGCCTACACCCGGCAAGCCTATGARGACCATGTGGCCGAGGCAATCGAAAGCGTCGCCAAGCGCACGCAGGTCACAAGCGATTGGGTGCTCTCGGGCGCTAGCGCGCCACAGCAGCCTACGTCACCCGCCGACCTCCATGCCGCATTGACAGCCCAGTACTTTGCCGACTATGCCGACCACTGGCAGCGCTTCATGAACAGCCTGCAATGGGAGCCGGCGCCTACGCTGCCGGCCGCCATCGATCAGTTGAAGCTGATGGCGGACGCCCGCCAGTCGCCGGTCATTGCGCTGATGACCTCGCTCGAATATCAGGGCCGGGCTGGAGTCCGGGCTGACTCGCTGTCCGACACGCTTGTAGCCAAGGCGCAGGACATGCTTGGCAAGAAGCCGGCYGGGCCGAAGCGGGTGAAGCCCGCCACCGCCGGTCCCTTGGGACCATCATTCGGGCCGATCACCCGGCTCGTGGCGCAGGATCAGGCCAGCGCSGGCGACCTGAGTCTGCAACGCTTTCTCGAGCGCGCCACGGCATTGCGGCTGCGGCTGCAGCAAGTGAGCAACAGCCCGGACGCCGACGCCCAGGCTCGTCAGATGGCGCAGGCGCTGTTCCAGGGCAAGGCGTCCGAGTTGGCCGATACCCAGGCGTATGCGCGGCTGATCGCCGCCAGTCTGGGTGCAGAGTGGGCGGGCMTGGGCGAGGCGTTGTTTGTCCGCCCCATTGCCCAGGCGACGCAAACCGCGCTCCAGCCCGCCCAGGCGAGCCTCAACGCGGCCTGGCGCGAGAGCATTGCCATGGCGTGGGGCCGCTCGTTCACCGGTCGCTATCCGTTTGCCGACACCGCCAACGATGCCTCGCTGCCCGAGTTGGCGCGCTTCCTCAGGCCACAAGGGGGGCTGATCCAGAGTTTCCTCGCCGCGCAGTTGGCTGGCGTGCTGGAACTGCAGGGCGATCAATGGAAGCCAGCTGCTATGGGCGGACAGGCGGTGGCATTTGATCCGGCGTTCCTGGACGCGATCAACCGTCTGCAGCGCATAGGCGTGCGCCTGCTCGCACAGGGGGAGCCGCGTTACCAGTTCGAACTCAAGCCGATTCCCGCGCCTCGCCTGACCGATACGCTACTGACGCTCGATGGCCAGCAACTTCACTACTACAACCAGCGCGAGACATGGCAGGCCATGATCTGGCCCGCAAGCACGCCGGACAGCCCAGGCACCCGGCTGCAATGGCGTACGGAAGCGGCCGGCACCAACAAGCACTATGAGTTCACGGGGCGATGGGGGCTGGTGCGGATGCTCGAGCGCGCCAGCGTCGAGGCGATCGACAGCGGGACGTTCCAGATCACTTGGCACGGCTCACCGGACAGCCTGGTTTCGAATCTTCCGCCAGAACCCGATAGCCTGATGCCCCGCGCAGCGATGCAGCCTGTGTCGAAGGACATCGCCTATCCGATCCGCTACCTGATGCGCACCGAACTCGGCCAAGGGCCGTTGGAGCTGCTGGCATTGCGCGGATTCGTGTTGCCGTCGCGCATCTTCGCCGATCGCGCGCCGACCGCATCGGCGTCGCCCGCTTCGAACCAGACTTCAGGTCTGCGCCCCGTGCCATAAGCCAGCGGCGCTGAGAACATTTGGCACACATTTTCGGAGAATGGCGATGGTAGTGCCCGGCATGGCACTGCAGTATGCGTGGCGTTGCTTTCCAACCTCACCGGACGCGCATGCAAAGACGACATTTTCTGGCCGCATTGGCGGTATCGACCGTAGCCACCAGCGGCTGCGTCACGAGAAAGCTGTTCAAGGAAATCGACAAGCCGAGGTTCCGTGACTACCAGGAGACGGCGAGTCAGATCCTGATCTCACAAGACAAGAAGTCCCTCGTCGTCCTCGGGAAGCGCTATCACTATGTCATGGCGGCGCCGAAGGGCCTGGTCGAGGTCATCCAGTCCGCGCTCCATCCGCGTGTGCGCGCAGTGTTCAGTACCTTTACCGTGGACCTTGACGGCAACGTCATGGGACGCTTGACGCTGAAGGCCGCCGACGCGTTCACGGCGGAGGAAGTGGCGCTCGCCGTCGCCCTTGGTTTTCCGAAGAATTGCGGGACGGAGCGCTGTGGCGCCGCGCAATATACGATCAAAGGCAAGCGGTACGCCGCCGGTGATACCAAATACCCGGATCCGGCGACGCCGTTGAACCAGTCCTACACCATTCCAGTCCGCGAAGAACTCGGCGCCGGCGCCAGGAACGCGCTGGTTCTGCTGACGCCGGTTGCCGTCGCGGCGGATGGTGTGCTCGTGCTTGTCGCGATACCCCTGGTCGCAGCCTTCGCGGTTTATTACGTGGGCAAGGAGAACGTGAGGTGATGCGAGTGTGTCCTCACATCATCCGATGCGAAAACCTCCCCCGTTCCGCGTCCGACATCAGCGCCATRAACTGGTCGCGTTGCATGTGCACCAGTTCCTCGTGGTCGCCGGCTTCGAACCAGATTTCGGGTTCTTCCATCAGGCATTCATCCACATAGGTCGGCATGCCGTAGGACATGGCCACGGGCGGGATGGCGCCGAGGTCGCAATCCTTGAAAACCTCGCGGATCTCGTCCTCGTGGGCCAGYACCAGGTCACGGCCGGTTTGCTCGCAGATGTCCGAAAGCCGGAGGTGGTGGCTCGAAGGAATCACTGCGGCCACGTAGCCGGCCTGGTCCTCGAGCAGGACGGTTTTGGCCAGCCGGTTGCCGGGTACATGGGCGGCCTGGGCGGTGGCCATGCTGCTCAGGCTGTAGGGGTGACGGATGATGTCGAACTGGCTGTTCATGCGGCTGAGCCGGCCAGCCAGGGTGTTTGCGATTGCCATGATTGCCTGCCTCCTGCGCCAGCACGCGCCGGTTGTYCTAGGTCTTTTCAATATAGGYYYTGGCGTCGCGCATGCGGGGCCAGATCGCCTGGAGTTCGGTCTTCAGGAAGGTCAGCAGGTAGCGCGTGGCCATGGTCTGGTAGCGGTTCGGCATGGTCAGGAGGTACAGCTTGCTGCCGAAGACGCTGATGCGGTAGCCATCCAGCAAGGGCACGAGGGTGCCCTGCGACAGTTCGTCACCGATTGCGTACATCGGAAAAATGCCAATGCCGAGCCCGCCGACCACGGCGTCCTTGAGAAASGCGAAGTTCTCGGAACTTAGCGTCGGAGCGAGCACCACCTGTTCCCGGGCGCTGTCCTCGCCGCGCGTGCCGGAGGCCTTGAGCTTCTGGCCTATCGGAGAGGCGCAGACGATGGCGTGGGCCGTCAGGTCGCCCAGTGCCGCCGGCGCCGCGCGGCCCGCCAGGTAGGACGGCGCGGCGCATACGACCCARTCCACCTCGCCGATCTCGGTGGCCACCACGGAGTCTGGCGGCGTGGAAATGATCCGCAGCGCCACTTCCACGTCCTCGGACACAAGGTTGTGGATGCGGTTGTCGAACACCACGTCGAGCGTGATGTCCGGGTAACGCTGCTTGAACTGCACCAGCAGCGGCGACAGCAGGCTGTGGCCGAGGCCGGTGGGCACCGACAGTCGCACATGGCCCTGCAGGCTCTTGCCCATGCTGCTGATCAGCGCGTTGGCGGCGGCCACCTCGCCCAGGATGTTGCGTCCGTGCTCGTACAGGCCGGCGCCCACGGGCGTCGGCTCCACGTGTCGCGTGGTCCGCCGCAGCAGTTGCACGCCGAGTTCCTCTTCGAGCGCCTTCAGGTGGTAGCTGACGTTGGCGCGCGTCATCTTGAGCTTGCGGGCGGCGGCGCTGAGGTTGCCGGCATCGACGATGTCGACGAACAGGCGCAAGGCGTTGAGATCCATGGCGGCGGGGTGGCGGAGATGAGAAAGGGTCCGAAGGCCCACCAAAGAAAAAAGGGGCCCGGAGGCCCCTTAGTTTGCCATGCTCGCCCGGAGGCGGATGGTCAGTGCTCGTGATGCAGGTACTTCGCCTGGCGCGGCAGCCGCAAGCTGACGAAGAACGCCAGCACCATCATGCCCGTGACGTACCAGTAGAACGTGGTCTCATGGCCCATCGACTTCAGGCCCAACGCCACGTACTCGGCCGAGCCGCCGAAGATGGCGTTGGCCACGGCGTAGGCCAGGCCCACCCCCAGCGCGCGCACTTCGGGCGGGAACATCTCGGCCTTCACGATGCCGCTGATCGAGGTGTAGAAGCTCACGATCGCCAGCGCCACCGAGATCAGCACAAAAGCGAGTTCCGGGCTCGATACGGTGCGCAGCGCGGTCAGGACCGGCACCGTGACCAGTGCGCCCAGCGCGCCGAACATCAGCATGTTGTTGCGGCGGCCGATGCGGTCAGACAAGGCGCCGAAGATCGGCTGCATGCACATGTACAGGAACAGGCAGCCCGTCATGACGTAGCTGGCGGTCTTGATCGACATGCCGGCCGAGTTGACCAGGTACTTCTGCATGTACGTGGTGAACGTATAGAAAATCAGCGAACCGCCGGCGGTATAGCCCAGCACGGTGAAGAACGCCGCCTTGTGGTGGCGGAACAGTTCCGCCACGCTGCCGGCTTCCTTGCTGTTGCGGCTCTGTGCCGACGAGGTCTCGTGCAGCGTGCGGCGCAGCAGCAGTGCTACCACGGCAGTAATCGCGCCGATCACGAACGGAATGCGCCAGCCCCAGGCCCGGAGTTCGGCTTCATCGAGCAATTGCTGGAGCACCACCACCACCAGCACCGCCAGCAACTGGCCGCCGATCAGCGTCACGTACTGGAACGATGAGAAGAACCCGCGCCGGCCCTTGAGCGCCACTTCACTCATATAGGTTGCCGTTGTGCCGTATTCGCCACCCACGGACAGGCCTTGCAGCAGTCGCGCCAGCAGCAGCAGTGCCGGGGCGAGGGTGCCGATGGTGGCGTAGGTCGGCAGGCAGGCAATCAGCAGCGAGCCGAAGCACATCATCACCACCGAGATCAGCATCGAGTTCTTGCGCCCGTTGCGGTCCGCGATGCGGCCGAACAGCCAGCCGCCGATCGGTCGCATCAGGAAGCCGGCGGCAAACACGCCAGCCGTRTTCAGCAGCTGGGCAGTCGGGTCGGCTTTCGGGAAGAACGACGGCGCAAAATAGATGGCGCAGAACGCGTAGATGTAGAAATCGAACCATTCAACGAGGTTGCCGGACGAAGCGGCAACAATCGCGAAGACGCGTTTCCTGGTTTCCTCTGGGGAGGGTGCCGTGGAGGTATCGGCGGTTGAGGCGATTTGAGTCATGGACCTTCTCTTTCTTGGCGGCGAGGGGCGCCGCTGGGATCGGGGCGCGGGCGGAGCCGCGGCAGGCTGGCAAGCGGGGGCCAGACGCGCGGAACACACCCGTGGRTTGTGCCCGGGTAGCGTACTCCGAACGCAACAAGGTTGCCCAGCCGATAGCGGCGAATAAGTCACGTGGCGAATGCATCACCACTTGCCGGTATTGGGTTTCCGGGCGATTGTTCTGCAGGGTGGATTGTTTGTTCTGCATGCCGCACTAGGCGTGACAGCGAACCAGCGGCAGGCACGCCGGTGATTGTCAAATTGTTTTATCCCTTCTGTCCAAGCCTGCGTGGATTGTCAAATCGGTCAGGCGGCGTACCATTGACGCCCATTGTGTCTGACCCGCATTGACCCGGAGATTTGCCATGGCCCTCGACGCCGAATCGTTTTCCCTGCTGCGCGCCTCGGTGCAGCGTTTCATCGACGAACGGCTGAAGCCGGCGGAAGACACGCTGGAAGAACTGGACGAAGTGCCAGCCGAGATCGTCGCCGACATGAAGGAGATGGGCCTGTTCGGCATCTCCATTCCCGAGAACTACGGCGGTATCGGCCTGGCCATGTCGCAGGAATGCGATGTGGTCTATGACCTCGGCCATACGGCGTTTGCGTTCCGCTCGGTGTTCGGCACCAACGTGGGCATCGGCTCGCAGGGCATCCTGATGGACGGCACCGAGGCGCAGAAGCAGGAATACCTGCCGAAGATCGCCAGCGGCGAGCTGATCATCTCGTTCGCGCTGACCGAGCCGAACGCCGGCTCCGACGCCGCCTCGCTGCAAACGCGCGCCGAGCTGGATGGCGACCACTACGTCATCAACGGCACCAAGCGCTTCATCACCAACGCGCCGCGCGCCGGCGCCTTCACGCTGATGGCGCGCACCGGCGGYCCGGGCGCGTCSGGCATCTCGTCGTTCATCGTGCCYGCCGAYACGCCGGGGATCTCSCTCGGCAAGCCGGACAAGAAGATGGGCCAGCGCGGCACCAAGACCTGCGACGTAGTGCTGGAAAACGTGCGCGTGCCGGCGGCCAACATCATCGGCGGCGTGCCGGGCGTGGGTTTCAAGACCGCGATGAAGGTCCTCGACCGTGGGCGCCTGCATATCTCGGCGCTGGCCTGCGGCATGGCGCACCGGCTGATTACCGACGCCGTGGCCTATGCGAAGGAGCGCAAGCAGTTCGGCAAGCCCATCGGCGACTTCCAGCTGATTCAGGGCATGCTGGCCGACAGCCAGGCCGAGCTATACGCGGGCCTGTCGATGGTGCGCGACTGCGCGCAGCGCTACGACGCCAAGCCTGCCGGCAAGAGCGACCCCGAAGTCAGCATGCTGGCCTCGTGCACGAAGATGTTCTGTACCGAAATGGTGGGCCGCGTGGCGGACCGCGCCGTGCAGATCCACGGCGGCGCCGGCTACATCGCCGAATACAAGGCCGAACGGTTCTACCGCGACGTGCGCCTGCTGCGCCTGTACGAAGGCACCACGCAGATCCAGCAACTGATCATCGCCAAGCAACTGCTGCGCGACTGATGGCCAGCGCCCGGCCTCCGGGCCGGGTGCCATGCAACCCGCGACGAAAACCCGCGACGATAAGCAGGGGGAGGCAGGATGAGCAAGTTCCAGGCAACGGTGCCGAGGGCATCGAGCGTGTCCGTAACGTCCGCGCCGTCAGTGGCGGCCACCAAATCGGCCGATGTGCACCGGCTGCGCGCGGTGGTGGCTACCTACCGCACGGCGTTGCAGGCGTACACGCTGATGGTGTCGCCCGACGACCTCATGGCCTTGAGCAACGGCCCCGCGCCGGCGCACTCGGCGCGTGATTACCGCGCGCAGGCGCATCTGGACCGGCTGCGCGACACCGTGCGCGAGAGCGGGCTGGCGCTGCCGAATGCCATCGTGGTGGCGGTATCGGGTGGCCGCATGCAATGCGAATGTGATCATCTCTACGCGCTGGAGCTGCGCCCACAGGCCGGAGACGGCCTGATCGTGCTCGACGGGCATGAACACCTCGCCGCCCTGGCGGGTGGCGCGCGTGGTCATATCAAGACGCTGGTTACGGCGGTGCTTTGCCGGACATCGATCGACACGGCGCAGCCGGGGCTGGCCCCAGGCGCCGACGCCGATCACGCTGTGATGCACGCCTCCGCAGCCGCCCGTTGGGCTGGCGCGACGCGCGTCTGGCAGTAGCTTCCCGTCAGGTTTCCACGTCGATTCAAWGCAATGACGGCCCGCGAGGCCGTCATTTGCCATGTGCGGCCGTCAGTTRCCCGTCACGGCCAGACGCCGTCCACGTCGCGCAGCAGATGGCCGGCGAGAATGTAGTCGCCCAGGCGGGTCGCCTTGGCTTCCAGATCCAGCAATTCATTGTCGGCAAGCGTGCCGAGGTCGAACTGGCAATAGAGATTCCGTTGCCGGAACGTGCCTTTGGGTTTGGCGAGCCCYTCGACCAGGGCCTCGCGGGAGCGGACAGCGATGCTTTCCTGTCCGCGGTATTGCACTTTGATGCCGCGCTTTTCTCCGAGCCGGCCCAACTCGACGGCATCCTGCCATCCGGTTTCGTAATCCAGCTCAAGCGCCAGCACCTGCTCGGAGGCCAGAAGCCGAAGCGCTTCCGACTTGCTGCCAGCTCGCACGATTGACATCCACACCTCTTGTCTCAACGAATACTGTACGAATATACAGTGATTGACCGGCCGTCACAAGGACGCGGAAGGGGTAGTCACGGGCGTTTCGGCCCGCAACCCCGGCCCCGGGCCGGTCTCGCCAGAATTGGCGTTCTTCCTTATACCAGCTTCCTAGGGCTTTGATGCGTCTGGCGGCTCGATTGCCGCCGCCGGAGCCGGCATGCCGACCGGCGCCGCCGCCCCCGTGGTGGCGCCAAAGTCTCCCGCGAAGGCCTGCGTCAGCCCGGCCGGCGTGAGGTAGCGGCGGATGGCGTCGTTCACGGCGGCAGGCGTGGCAGCGCGAATGCGAGCCTCCACTTCGGCCGTATGGGCCATGGTGCGGTCCAGGAACAACTGATTGGCGAGCGCSCCGGCCAGCGCGCCGTCGCGTGTGCGGCTCATCATGCCTTGCTGGAGCAGGCCGCTCACGGCCTCCGCCAGCTCGGCGTCGGAAATACCGTCACGCGCAAAGCGTGCCATTTCCTCGTCGATGGCCTTGCGCAGCCGGCCCTGGTTCTGGGGGGCGTAGGCCGCCCACAGGCCGAAGCGCCCGGCCCGATCCAGCGCGCCCACCGAGATCGAACTCGACGCCCCGTAGCTGATGCCGTCCTGCTGGCGCAGCCGGTCCGCCAGCCGGCTGCGCATGCCGGTGCCGCC
>NZ_JBFREV010000066.1:0-10629 GCF_052114485.1 Cupriavidus sp. KB_39 | reverse complement strand
GGGGCGATATGGCCCTCGTACGCCTGTCGGGTGAAGATGCCCGGCACGACGGCCGTCGTGCGGACCAGTCCGCGCGGATCAGTGCCTGTTGTCAACGACGCCAGGGTCTGGTCAGGATACCGGTTGCCGTTGTGGGTGCCGAAGGCGTCCAGGATGCCCTGGTAGATCGTGCTTTCGGCGTTGCGCTCCCCGATGACCGCCAGCAGCGTCTGACGCGCGCCATTCACCAGTTCCGGCTGGGGATCGATGCGCCAGTCCGGCTTGGCAGGTAGTTGCGTGGCGTAGAACCCGAGCAGGCGTTCGGCGAGATCGTCCCGTTCGCCCGGCGTGAGCCGCGCATCGGTGGACCAGTGTCGCACCAACTGCGGGGCGAGGAAGCCCGGCTCGGCCCGATCGGTTTGGGCCAGCATCAGATAGGCCTTGAGTGCTTGCTGACCATCCAGTGCTCGCTGGCTGGTCAGTTCGTCCAGCGTGTCCGTGCGCATCTGCGCAAGGTCGGCGAGCGAAGCTTCCAGATTCTGCTCCACGGGCAGGGTGAGCAACTGGCGAGCGGCGTGCGAGTAGGGCTTCCACAGCGCGTCGAGGATCGTCGCATCGCGATTCAGGCCGAAACGTGTCGTCAGTGGGGCGTGATGCCTGGCGCGGTGTTCGTAGCGCTCGATCTGCCGTTGCAGGACAAGCAGCGCACGCAGGCTGGCGGCCGTGTCGGGCGCCGAGCGGAGGTTGTCGACGGCCCGCTGTGCGGCGTGCGCGTCCCGCCCGTTCTGCACGCCGGACACCAGCATGCCGGCGCTCCACAGGCCAATGGCCGTCAGGACCGCGACGGTGCAAACCGTGACCGGGTGCCAGCCGATACGCCTGCCGGGATGCCGCCGGGCGGTTTCGGCGAGGTGTTGCCAGAGCGGCAGTTCGATGCCGGGACCCTCGGCTGCATCGGCGTTCGGATAGGAGGCGAACATGATGCCGCGCAGCGGGATGCGCCGCCGCTGACCGGTCGCCAATCCGCCCAGCCAGTCGGCAAGCATCTGGGCGCGGGTGTCGAGGCGCGCGGACAACTCGCCCATGTGGCGATCGCGGCTGTCGCGGACCAACTGTTCGATACTGAGATCCGAGAGCTGGTTGCGCAGGGATTGCAGCGCCTGGCTGATGGCGTGTGTGTTTGCTGGTGCGGCCAGCTCGCAGCCGATGACCGGGGAACGGGCACAGTCCTGGGCGACATCGATCAGATATACCGGGGCGGACCAGCGCAGCGCCCCGGCGATACGGAGCAAGGTGGCGCTGTACGCATGGGTGCCGTGGCGTTGTGCAGTCGGGTCCGCAGTGCCGTCGATGGTCAACGCTACCGCATCGATCGGTCGATCGCGGCGTAGTGCGGACAGTTGCCTTAGCCACGCCGCGTCCGGATGCCCGTCCTGGTCGGCCTGGCTCCACAGCAGCACGGCGTCCTGCGTGACCAGCCAGCCGGTCTCAACCAGTGCCGGCAGCAGTCGGCCGATCGTCGTGTCATCGCCGGTCACCAGTAGCCAGGGCTGACGGTACCGCCAACGCCGGCCATGGATCCCTTGCAGTTGACTGCGCAAGCGGCTCAATGGCTCGCCAACCGGCACAACATCCTCGGATGGCGGGCCGAGTTCAGCGGAGCCGACATCGCGCATCGCAGCCTTCCGGCTAGCGCGCCTGACCAGCGTGACATGTGCAAGGGCCGCAAGCAGAAAAAAGATCACGAGGCCGCAGATGGCAAGCAACCGCTGCGCCGAAGTCGTCAGACCCAGGACCTCGCCTTTCCCAAGCACGAACAGTCCGGCAGCGACGAGCAATGCAAAAAGAGCAACCAGCGTGTAATTCAATCGCATAAGGAAACCGGTCTCAAGTTCGTGGGCCAACCACCGCGAGCGTCATGGCGTCAGCCTCGGCGATGCTCAGCAATTGCTTCTGCCCGGAGGCCAGCGCGTGAGCCGAGGCAAGGGCCACGCATAACCATGGCGCAGCCGCGCCCGCTGACCCGATGCGAAGATCGACGTCATGTTGGCCTTTCAGTTCGGGCGTCATGAGCACACCCACCCCTTGGCGATCGAGATGGGCCGCCAATCCCCGCTGCATGGGCGCCGCCGAGCCACCGGACATCCACTGGTCCCTGACGTCGACACCGTCCGAACGGCTCCACAGCAGTACCTGACGGAGCCCCTGTCCCAAATCCTTGTCATCGTGCCGTTCCGGCCGGTAGAGCAGGGTCTGGCTCACTAGCCGCTTCTGAGCAACCAACGGCGAGGCGGCGAACATCAGGATGGCGCCGGCTTCCGCCGCGCCGGCAACCGGCGGCGGGTGGAGCAGTGGATTCAGTTGCACCACGCAAAGGAGGTGGACGGCGTCCGTCGCGAAATCGGGCGCGCCGTCGAGCCAGCCGTCGACCGCGATCAGGTCCGGAACGCCTGCGTTGAACTCGGTTCGCACGGCCTCCCCGAGCCCTTGCGTGTGCCATGTGTCGTGCCAGATGGTTTCGACTTCCGCAGTCGCAAGCTGCGCCTCGRCGCAAACCTGAATGACCAGCCGGGTGCGCTCAGGCAACGCGCGGACCTCCGGGGCAATCTGCCGCTGCAGCGAGCCGAACACGTATGGCAACAGGTCGCGGTGCCGCGCTACATCAGCCTGGTCATCGCCGGCCYGCCACGCGTAACCGGCCGGCTCGATCCAGCGCGCGACGATGGCCTCGCCATCGCCCGCAAAGCGGCTTCGCGGCACGAGCTCCAGCGCCCGCTCCACTACCGCCGAGACGGTGTTCTCGTGCGCCTGCGCGGAAAAGAGGAAGCCGGCGCCCAGGACGTGCAGCGGGACCCCGGCTTTGCGGCACACCGCGTCCTGATAGTCGCGCCGCGCCGCGTTATGGTCTTCGGCGCGCGTCCGCTGGGTCTGCAGCACCCCGAGATAGCTGAAGAACAGCATCGCCCACACGATAACCGGGAACGCTRCAACGCAAGTCCAGAACCAGAGCGTTTGCGTGGGCTCGCCCTCCGGCCAGAGGCGGAGGGCAACCAAGGCACCGCCGCCACCGATCAAGGCAAGCAGGAACAGCCAGGGAAGCCACGCAGGCTTTAGCGGTCGGACCTCGCGCTCAGGCGCAATGCGCCGCAGATCGAAGGCCATCAGCGACTTCCTATCGCCCCGCTGGACGCGAGCAGTATCGCGCCGCACAGCGTCTTGTGCCCATGAAAGGCAAGCGGCAGGTTGCCGTCCAGCATCTTCCCGTTGCCTTCCGCGATGGCATTCTCGCCGCAGCGAGGGCAGGAAACCCTGTCGGACTGACGCGCGACAGGGCGTCCGTTAAACGAAACACGTGACGAGCCCGTGAGCACCTTGCCGCCATGGCTGGTGTCGTCACCCACATAGATTGCATTTGGCATGCTGCTCCCTTTGACAGTTGGCATTGAGGAACGACTGCTTTTTCCGTGATAACCGTCACCCTCCCGACATCGTTCGCGCAGCATCCATAAAATTCTTCGCCCCCCACCACGCCGACATCACAGCGAAGAGAAGCGCGACGATGCGAAACGCTGTGCCGGATTTCTTCGCCAGCCGCTCGTCTGACGCCCGCTCCTGAATCCCGCTCGCGTTCGGATCGCGTCTTGTCTCGTCAGTCTTCATCTCTTTGTCCGCCTTGTAGTCATTGCCACGCATTTCGCAAAGTCCTTACTCTGTGTCTTCGGTGCTGAACGCCGCCATTCTTGCTTCGACATCCCTTGAATCAGCCGCTTGTGAACGTCTTCAGCGATACCCCTCTGGATTCGTGCTCGAATCACGCACGTACGGATCGCCTGGCATGATTCGGCAGGCGGCTTCGACATCGGCGGGCCAGAGTGGCACTTTGCTTGTGGCGTGGTGGATCAGACGGCCMAGGAAGAAGAACACGTGGAATGGGAACATGAACCATTTGAGAATAAGGTTCGATGCATCCATGGAAACCAGTGCCACCCAGCCTTGATAGAGGGTTTCCCGCTTGTCTGCGATGGGCAGGCARWACTGGAACCCTGGTGCGTCAATCACGGATTGCGGCCCTTCTTCCATGTAGCGGCGGATGAATTCCCAATGGTGTCGGCATTGGTCGAGGCTCGTCGAGGCGAAGCCGATTACGAACATCTCTCCGACGGTCTGCTCATCCTTCAGGATGAGGCCACAGATGCCATAAGAGCGCACGCCCGCAAACTGGCTGTTGACCCGCAAGGTGAAATACACGTGGTCCCACGATGCTTCCAGCACCGTGTCGTCGCCACGGAATAGGTAGACCTTGCGGTTCTGACGGTTGAAGCGCAACGGGTAATGCGTAYAGCGGAACCACTCGCCGATCTTGAGGTTGAAGGCGACGATGCCGGTGATGAAGAGTGAAACAATCACTGTGCAAATGATCGTCGCCCACAGCATCTCGGACTCGTCGTGATGGTCCCAGTCTGGGTTCAGATAGCGAGCGATTACAGTGTGAAAGAGCGAAATCAAGAAAGCACCGGTTAAGCTCACGCCAAAGATTCCGACTGCGCTCATCCCTCCGCGATTCGAGTAGAGCCCGTCAACCAATTCCAGATAGGTGGAGTTCATCCGTATCGCAAAACCTGAGGCATGCGGGTCGGCCCTTCGCTGACGGATTGGCAGATGCCATTCACGATCCTGATTGTTCAGTGGACGCTGCTTTTTGCTCGTTGTAAACATCATGCCCTCGCCATCACTCGACTAAAGTCGGACTGTTCTGTTGGGAAGTCGGCGTAGCGACCCGACTCCAGCCTGCCCCAGTAGCAGCGCTCTAGCCACTGCGCGAAGTTGTCACCTCTGACGTAATCGATAGCAATACTTATTGCAACCAACACAACCGCCAGGACCAAGCCCCATACCGTTAAGGTGAGTCCCGCGACCATGGTTGCACTACCCGCAGGAGCGAAGGCCGCCCAGATTACAAGGCTCGCAGCAATCGCCCCACCGGTGCCTGCGGCCAATTGCAGTCCCATTAACGCCCATTGCCCGTTATCCATGCTTTGAGCCGCGTCCACGAAATCCAATGCCGCCATTACCCCCGCCAGCACAGCCGTCAGTGCACCCGCCACGCGTAACGCAATTCTGGCGCGCGTCGCATATCGTTCCYCCGTTGCCCGCTTCACCATCCCCGTTGCATACAAATTGCGCCACGTCCCATACGCCTGCACCACCGCCGCCGCCCCGGACGCCAGCGCCCCCAAATACAGCCCGTACCCCAAATTCACCCGAACGTCCTGCGTCCACGTCTTCTGGAACGACAACGCCTTGGCTTCGGCCTGCAGCATCTGCTCCCAGCCCGCGAATTTCCACACGGCGTCGATGGCGGTCAGGATTCCCATCGATACCGCGCCGAAAATCGGGATCGAGCGGCTGATTCTTAGTACGCCGTATTCGTGCAGGCTCTTTGGGGTTTTCACATGCTCGRCCAGCCAGGCGATTTTCTTGGTCGGGTCCTTGATGTTCGCKAGCGTCTTTTCCATGTCGTCRGTGATAAACACGGCAAKCTTCGCTTTWACRTCYTTGGACGCAATGGCCGTGTTGAATGCCCCGATATTGCCGCTGGCGAAGCTTCCCGCAACCTGCCGCTCGGCATACGTGGCCGACTGTCGAGCCCGGCGCGCCCAGTGATGCTTGCATACATCCCTATCGATATCCCTCCGGATTCGTGCTCGAATCCCGCACGTATGGATCGTCCGGCGTGATCTGACACGCTGCTTCGACATCGGCAGGCCATAGGGGCACCTTGCTGGTCACGCGGCAGACGAGACGGCCAAGGAAGAAAAACACGTGGAAGGGGAACATGACCCACTTGGCAACCGGGTTCCACGCATCCTGAGACGCGAGCGCGATCCAACCCTGATAGAGCGTTTCGCGTTTGTCGGCAATCGGCAAGCAGTCCAGGAGGCCGGGTGCGTCTATCACTGTCTGCGGCCCTTCCTCCATATATCGACGAATGAACTCCCAGTGACGCAGGCAGTGGTCGCGGCTGGGCGACGCGTAGCCGAACACGAACATTTCCTCTACGGTCTGTTTGTCCTTCAGAACGAGACCGCATATGTTCCAGATGCGTATCCCAARGATGTTCGCGTTGATTCGAAAGGCGAAGTGCACGTCGTCCCACGGGGCTTCAAGCACCGTATCGTCACCGCGAAATACGTACACCATCCGGTTCCGTCGGTTGAAGCGCATCGGGTAATGCGTGTAGCGGAACCATTCGCCGATCTTGAGATTGAAGGCGACGATGCCAACGATGAGAAGTGAAAACAGTATTAAGCCGAAGATCGTGGCAAACAGCATCTCCGATTCGTCGTGACGATCCCAATTTGGATCGAGGTAGTGGGCGACTATGGTGTACACAAGGAAGATCAGGACAAATGCACTTATTCCCACGCCGAAAATTCCAACCGCACTCATCCCTCCGCGATTCGAGTAGAACCCGTCGACTAACTCGAGATAGGAAGAGTTCATTCGGATCGCCCGGCCTGATGCATGCGGCTCGCCTGCACTGTCATGGATCGGTACATGCCACTCACGATCCTGGTCATTCAGCGGACGTTGTTTCTTGCTCGTTGTAAACATCATGCCCCTGCCATTGCTTGACTAAAATCGGACTGTTCTGTTGAAGAATCGGCATAGCGGCCTGACGCCAACTCGCCCCAGTAGCACCGCTCCAGCCACTGCGCGAAGCTGTCGCCCCTGACGTGGCCGATGGCCATGTTCAGCGCCACCAGTAGGACAGCCAGCACCAGACTCCAACCCGTCAAGCTCAGCCCGGCGACCACGGTTGCACTGCCTGCGGGACCGAAAGCTGCCGAAAATGCGAAAACTGCCGCACTAACTCCAGCGCCCACCGACGTTAGATGAAGTATCGTAAGAGCCCATTGCCCGCGCCCCGCGCTTTGAACGGCATCCACCAAATCCATCGCCGCCGCCACACCCGACAGGGCAGCCATCAGTCCGCCCGTCRTACGCAGCGCTTTCCCGGCTCGCACGGCCAGTTCTTTCCCTGCTGCCCGTTCCAGCATCCCCGTCGCATACACATTGCGCCACGTCCCATAGGCCTTCACCGCATTTCCCACCCCAAGACCGAGCGCCCCTACATACAAACCAAATCCCAAACTCACCCGCACGTCGTTCTGCCATGTCTTSTGGAACGACAACGCCTGCGCTTCGGCTTGCAGCATCTGCTCCCAGCCCGCGAACTTCCACACTGCGTCGATAGCTGTCAGGATTCCCTGCGATACCGCGCCGTAAATCGGGATCGAGCTGCCGATCTTCAGTACGCCGTATTCGTGCAGGCTCTTTGGGGTTTTCACATGTTCGACCAGCCAGGCGATTTTCTTGGTTGGGTCCTTGATGTTCGCGAGCGCCTTATCCATGTCGTCGGTGATAAACACGGCAATCTTCGCTTTCACATCCTTGGACGCAATGGCCGTGTTGAATGCCCCGATATTGCCGCTGGCGAAGCTTCCCGCCACCTGCCGTTCGGCATACGTGGTCAACTGTCGAGCCTGGCGCGCCCAGTGAGGGTTGCATACATCCCTATCGATACCCCTCCGGATTCGTGCTCGAATCCCGCACGTAGGGGTCGCCCGGCGCGATCCGGCAGGCCGCTTCGACATCGGCGGGCCAGCGTGGCACTTTGCTGGTGGCGTGGTAGATCAGACGGCCAAGGAAGAAGAGCACGTGGAATGGGAACATGAACCATTTGAGAATCAGGTTCGATGCATCCATGGAAACCAGTGCCACCCAGCCTTGATAGAGGGTTTCCCGCTTGTCTGCGATGGGCAGGCAATACTGGAACCCTGGCGCATCAATCACGGACTGTGGCCCTTCTTCCATGTAGCGGCGGATGAACTCCCAGTGGTGTCGGCATTGGTCAAGGCACGTGGAAGCGAAGCCGATCACGAACATCTCTCCGACGGTCTGCTCGTCCTTCAGGAGGAGGCCACAGATGCCATAAGAGCGCACGCCTAGAAACTGGCTGTTGACGCGCAAAGTGAAATACACGTCGTCCCACGATGCTTCCAGCACCGTGTCGTCGCCACGGAATAGGTAAACCTTGCGGTTCTGACGGTTGAAGCGTATCGGATAATGCGTATAGCGGAACCATTCACCGATCTTGAGGTTGAAGGCGACAACGCCAGCGATGAACAGCAGCAGAAGAACGGTTAAGGGAACTGTGACCCACAGCATCACGGACTCGTCGTGATGATCCCAATTTGGGTCCATATAATTGAGAAATATGACGCTATAGAATATCGCGGAAAGCGCATACATCAGTAGTCCAATACTGAAGAGTCCAAAGACGCTCATCGCTCCGCGATTTGCGTAGAGGCCGTCGACCAATTCCAAATACGTAGAGTTCATTCGGATGGCGAAGCCTGATGCATGTGGATCAGCCTCCGACTGATGGACTGCCAGTTGCCATTCACGATCCTGATCATTCAGCGGACGCTGCTTCTTGCTAGTTGTGAACATTATGCCTCTGTCATTACTTGATTGAAGTCAGTCTGTTCCGCCAAGGAATCGGGGTAGCGTCCCGATTGGAGTCTTCCCCAGTAAGAGCGCTCAAGCCATTGCGCGAATTTGTCGCCCTTGACGTGGTCGATCGCCATGCCCAGTGCGACCATCACGACCGCTAGCACCAAGCCCCAAGCGGCTAAACTAAGCCCGACGAAGAGGGTCGCACTACCCGCAGGAGCGAGAGCAGCCCAAAATACAAAAGCAGCCGCGGTAGCTCCCGTCACGCCGAAAATAATCTGCAAACCGCCCAATGCCCACTGATTGCGCGACAAGCTCTTCGCGCCGTCCACAATGTCCATCGTCGCCACGACACCCGAGATCACCGCCGTCAAGGCGCCGGCCACACGCAAAGCAATCCCCGCACGTTTTGCCATCCTCTCCCCAGTCGTCCTCTCAACCATCCCCGTCGCATACAAATTGCGCCACGTCCCAAACACCTGCGCCACCGCCGCCGCACCCGCAGCCAGCGCCCCCACATACAACCCATACCCCAGACTCACCCGCACGTCCTGCGTCCACGTCTTCTGGAACGACAACGCTTGTGCTTCGGCCTGCAGCATCTGCTCCCAGCCCGCGAATTTCCACACGGCGTCGATTGCGGTCAGGATTCCCATCGATGCCGCGCCGAAAATCGGGATCGAGCGGCCTATTTTCAGTACGCCGTATTCGTGCAGGCTCTTTGGGGTTTTCACATGCTCGACCAGCCAGGCGATTTTCTTGGTTGGGTCCTTGATGTTCGCGAGCGTCTTGTCCATGTCGTCGGTGATGAATACCGCGAGCTTCGCCTTGACGTTTTTGGACCCGGCCGCCGTGTTGAATGCCCCGATATTGCCGCTGGCGAAGCTTCCCACCACCTGCCGTTCGGCGTATGCCGTCAGCTGCCGGATCTGGCCGTTGCTCAGCGGCTTGGCGCTTTGCTTGCCTGCCTCAACGAGATTGCCGACGAACGTCTGGGCGAGGAATTTGATGGTGTCCCCTGCCTTGCCGCTGACATCGATCACGCCCACCGGCGTGCGCATCGTCACGCCGATAATCGCCATCCAGCGTGCGAGCGTGCGCTCGGCGGCGTTGTTGTTGTATTCGCGCAAGGCCGTGGCGATTGGAGCGGCCACGTGAACCAGCAAGCTGGCGACGGAGTCCGGTAGCAGCTTTCCATTGATTTCCTGCTTCGCGGCGCGTGCTTTTTCCTCTGCGGCATTGACACGCTCCTGGGCTGCCTTCACCTTCTGATAATAGGGATTGTCCGCAAAATTCCGGTCCTCCAGTGCCGCTATCGAGATAAATTCACCGTATGCACGGCCGTAATCGGCCTTCGCCTTGTCCACCGCGTCTTGCGCCATCGCCGCCTTTACCTTCGCATCCCAGGCGGGCTTGAGCAGCGCCTGCATGTGCTGCTGGTACTGATCCATCCGCGTTGCCCACGGCAACTTTGCCGGGTCCAGCGGCATGGCGGCCATCTCGCGGATCAGTGTGTCCTGGCGCAATACCAGCCCTCGGAGTAGCAGATTGCTCCTATCGGTGATGTCACCCTTGAGCCATTGGACGTAGACCATGGCGCAGCCCTCGATTTGCTGCGTTGTGGCGATGCAGCGCTGCAACGTCTCCGCGTATGCGTCGCCGCTCAGTGCATTGCTCCCGTCATGCGTGCAGTCGAGCTTGTTGGCGAGGAGGTTGCTCCGCATCCACGCGGCGTGGGCCTTTGCCAGCGGTTCCACGTGCTGGGCCTGCAGCGCGTCAGTCAAGGTCTTGAACTCATTGCGCCACGCGCTATGGAGTTCAGGCTTGAAGCGGCGCAGATATTTGCCCCACGATTCGTTCTGCGCAGACTGGACTTTCTGCGGGGAAGGATTGCGGATTGCCGCATCCATTTCCTGCTTTTTCTTGACGTCTTCCGGCGTGTCCGGCGGTGCGGCCATTCCCCCGCGGGACGCTGTGTCTTGCCTCGCAAACTCGTAGCTGCCCTCAAGGTAGTTCGCAAGGTGATTCGCCGTACTGAACACCTCGAGTTTCACTTTCTCGTCATTGGATTGCCGGAATGACTTGATGGCGCCATCGAGTGCAATCAGATTCCGGTGCGTGGTGGGATAG
>NZ_JBFREV010000065.1:0-10670 GCF_052114485.1 Cupriavidus sp. KB_39 | reverse complement strand
TAGATCTCGTAGTCACCTTCCAGCATCGCGCTCAGGGCAAAGGTCGTGTTGCAGACCTCGGTCCACAGGCCGGCCACGACGATCTTCTTGCGGCCGTTGGCGGCCAGCGCGTCGCGCACCTTCTGGTCATCCCACGAGTTCATCGAGGTCCGTTCCAGCGTCTGCTGGCCCGGGAAGACGTCGAGGATTTCGGGGTAGGTGTAACCGGAGAACGACTCGGACTCCACCGTGGTGATCGTCGTCGGCACATCRAAGATCTTGGCCGCCTTGGCCAGGCCCACCACATTGTTCTTCATGGTCTGGCGGTCCATCGACTGSACACCGAAGGCCATCTGCGGCTGGTGGTCGATGATGATCAGCTGGCTGTTGCGCGGGGTCAGGACTTGCAGCTTGGCGTTGTTGGCGTTCGACATGGTGGTTTCTCCGGTAGCTAAAGGTTGATTCGTTCAGTTTTATTGCTTTTCGCTGTTCGCCGTTGTTTTGTTGTGGCGTTGCGATGGGATGAACTATACGGGGCGATAAGTGCCGAAAAKCCGCCAAAGTCTCACGCACTTATTCAAATTTTTTGAAATTGGATCTCTCTACGCCGCCGCGCGACCCCCGGGGCATGTCTACCCCACTTCCCGGGGCTCAATGTCAGGCCCTGCCGGACGTTATCGATCTCATGTCTTTCCCTCATCCGATAAAAACAGGAGAAACCATGGGTCGTCGTTACCTCGCCGGGCTGCTGCTGGCCGTTACCGCCCTCGCGGGTTGCGCAGTGGTACAGAAGCCGATTCCGGCCACCAGCGCGCTGTTCGAGAACAAGGAGAAGACCGTCGCGGTCGCCCTCGAGAAGCTGCCCGAGCCGAACCAGGTCATGCTGGGCGCGCAGGGCATCCTGGACTACGCCATCAACCGGGCCAACGCCAAGGCCATCGTCGACCGCCTGCAGAAGCAGGATTTCTCGAAGGTGAGCGGCCTGCCCAAGGAATTCGCCCAGGGCCTGGAATCGCGCCAGATCAAGGTCGTGATGATCGAGGAGCCGATCGATACGGAGTCCCTCTCCAAGTTCACGGAGGGCTCGGGCGATGGCGTGGCGCTGCGTGACTATCGCCCGCTGGCCCGGAAGTACAAGGCGGACAAGCTGCTGCTGGTGAGCGCCACCTCGCTGGGCACGGTCCGAAACTACTACGGCTTCCTGCCGCTGACCCCGCCGACGGCCCTGATCTCCCTGACCGGACAGCTGGTGGACCTGTCGACCAACAAGCTCGAATGGTATGAAAGGGTGGAAAACCACAATCCCGCCAAGGGCGACTGGGACCAGGCCCCGGAATATGAAAACCTGATGGGCGCCGTGGACGAAGGCACCCGCGCGGCCACCTCGCAGCTGCGTGGCGCGTTCTTCATGGAACGGGCCGCACCGGCGGTGCCGAAGGTGGCGGGTACGGCGGCGGCGGGATCGGCGCAGTAAAAACCCCCGCTGGAAAGCAAAAACGGCCGCGAGAGATCGCGGCCGTTATTTCTTGGGGCGCTGGACTGTCGCGCCCCGGTCGCCTCGCGCTCGAACTCGCGGATCACCGGGTTGCCGAGGATCGCATCCCTTCCCGCATCGATCAGGCGATCAATGTCCGCCTCGGGCAGGCGAAGCCTGGTCGGTACATCGCTCAGACTTGCAGCACGCGCCTTGTCGAGGGAATCGAACGAGATCCGCGTGACGAAGAATTCGACGGCGTCGCACCGCCAGTCCGGGCTGCTTGCGGCGATTTCCTGTYGCCGGGCATCCGGCATGGCGCCGCTGCGAACCCGAGGGCGGCATCCTGCAATCTGCCAGCTGGACACTCTATGAACAGTTGCGCTTCGACACGAGCGGCATTCGCAGTTTCGATTGGGGAACCTATCCAATCATGCGGTTCTCGGCGGTACCCCACGCAGGTCAATGTGCATCTGATCGATCGTCCAGGCGCACCATTCCTGGGCGTGGCGGAAGCCGCGATGGGCCCGACCGCCGGTGCCATCGGCAACGCACTGGTCGATGCCACGGGCGTGAGGCTGCGCGATATGCCACTGGGCGGCGAGACGCTGCAGGCCAGGATCGCGCCCTAAGTACCGAGGGAGGCGTTGCATCCCGCGCAACGCTGATTTGCTCCCCGTTGTGATTCAAATTGCGCTTTCCGGCGCCTAAGCTCTCCCCATTGCAACCTGTCCCTCAACGCCATGGAATCCACAACTTCCCCCCTCATGCCCGGCGCCGCGCCTGCGCCAGCCCCGATGTCCGGCGCGCTGGTCGCGCTGTTTTCGCTGTGTGCCGGCGTGCTGGTTGCCAACCTCTATTACGCCCAGCCCATCATCGAGATGATTGCGCCGACGGTGGGGCTGTCGGCCCAAAGCGCCAGCGTCATCGTGTCGCTGACCCAGATTGGCTATGCCGTCGGTCTGTTCTTTCTGGTGCCGCTGGCAGATCTTCACGAGAACCGGCGCCTGCTGCTGATCAGTGGCGTGGCCGCCGCCATCAGCCTTGTGGGCGCCGCCACCGCGTCGCAGCCAGGACTGTTCCTGCTGGTGTCGCTGTTGCTTGGCCTGAGCTCCGTGAGCGTGCAGATACTGATTCCGCTGGCGGCGCACCTTGCGCCCGAAGCGCTGCGTGGGCGCACCGTGGGCACGATCATGGGCGGCCTGCTCTCCGGAATCCTGCTGTCCCGGCCATTGTCGAGCCTGCTGGCACAGGCCTTCGGCTGGCGTGCGGTGTTCTTTATCGCCGCCGCGATGACGCTGGCGACGGTGGCCATCATCGCAGCGACGATTCCGCGCCGCATGCCCGAGCATCGCGGCACCTATGGCGGCCTGCTGGTTTCCCTGTGGCATCTGTTCACGCGCTATGCGGTGCTGCGCCAGCGCTCGCTGTACCAGGCGCTGCTGTTTGCCGCGTTCAGCCTGTTCTGGACTGCCGCACCCCTCGAGCTGGTCAGCCACTATGGCCTCTCGCAATCGCAGATTGGCGTCTTTGCACTGGTTGGCGCGCTGGGCGCTGTGGCGGCACCGATCGCCGGCCGGCTGGCAGATTCGGGCTATACGCGCATCGCCTCTTACCTGGCGATGATCGCTGCTGTCATCAGTTTCCTCCCCGGACTGGTCGGCGGCACAGGCGGCGTCTATTGGCTTGCATTGACCGGCATCGTGCTCGACTTTGCCGTGCAGATGAACATGGTGCTGGGTCAGCGTGCGATYTATGCGCTCGATGCCACCAGCCGTGGACGCCTGAACGCGCTGTACATGACCGCCATCTTCGCCGGGGGCGCGGTGGGATCGGCCGTCGCCAGCGTGCTCTACACGCATATCGGCTGGTCCGGCATCGTCGCGACGGGCAGTGGTCTTGCGCTGGTCTCGCTGCTGGCCATGGCCCTCGCTTCGCGCCGCTGAGCAGCTCGCTCCTTCTTCGAACCATTCATTGACCGGAGTCATCATCATGACATCCCATCTGTTCTCGCCCATCACAATCGGGCAGCTGCAACTGACTCACCGCGTCGCCATGGCGC
This sequence comes from Cupriavidus sp. KB_39, assembly GCF_052114485.1. Lineage (NCBI taxonomy): Bacteria > Pseudomonadati > Pseudomonadota > Betaproteobacteria > Burkholderiales > Burkholderiaceae > Cupriavidus > Cupriavidus sp. KB_39. Next base: position 7,155 of record NZ_JBFREV010000065.1, on the reverse strand, counting down.
CATTGACGCGCTCGCGCGCTGGCCAGCCCGGTAATGTGCCCAATGCCATGAATGTCGAGTACTACCGGCAGCGCGCCTCAGCGGCACTGATCATTACCGAGGCCACCCAGATCTCGCAGCAAGGCCAGGGCTATGCGTGGACCCCTGGGATCTACACCGCCGAGCAGGTCGAGGGCTGGCGTGCCGTGGCGGACGCCGTCCATGCCGAAGCTGGCCGGATCTTCCTGCAACTGTGGCACGTTGGCCGGGTTTCGCACCCGTCGTTTCAACCCGGCGGCGCGCTGCCGGTGGCGCCGAGCGCGCTCCCGGTGCCCGGCAAGACGTTCATCGTCGACGCCGACGGGAACGGCGTGTGGGGCGACATCCCGACGCCACAGGCACTGACCGTGGAGGGTATCGCGGCGATCGTGCATGACTACCGCCGGGCCGCGCACAATGCCATGGAGGCGGGCATGGACGGCGTGGAAATCCATGCGGGAAATGGCTATCTGCTGGACCAGTTCATCAACTCTGACAGCAACCTTCGCACCGACGCCTATGGCGGCAGCATCGAGAACCGCGCGCGCCTGCTACTGGAGGTGGTGGACGCCGTGACGGCCGAGATCGGTGCGGAGCGCGTGGGCGTGCGGCTCACGCCGATGGGCCGCTTCATGGGCATGGGCGATGCCACGCCTGAGGCCACGTTCGCCTACATCGCACGCCGCCTCAACGACGAGTCGCTGGCCTATTTGCACCTGGTGGAGCCGGCGATGGTCGGTACGGTCAAGGACGAGGCGGCTGACCCGCGCTGGGATGCCATCATGCGCAGGATGCGTGCCGAATTCCACGGGGTGCTGATGGTGGCTGGCGGCTACGACGGCGCCTCCGCAGAACGTGCGATTACCGACGGGCGCGCGGACATCGTCGCGTTCGGACGGCCGTTCATCGCCAATCCCGATCTGCCCCGCCGTCTCMAGACCTCGGCGGCGCTGAATGCCGCCAATCCGGCGACGTTCTTTGGCGGCACGACTGTCGGCTACACCGACTATCCGGCACTTGCCTGAGTCATTCCTGGCGGCGTGTCGGCCCGGGCAATGTCGCCAGGAATGTCAGGAACGCGGCAATCCGCCGCGAGCCGCGCTGGTTCGGCAGATACAGCGCAGAGATGGCGGAGCTTGTCTGGTCAGGATTGACAGACCATGCGTCAAACAACGGCGTCAGCCGACGATTGTCGATATCGTCATCGACGAGCCAGTCCGGCAACAGGCCGATGCCCCCGCCCGCCAGCGCGATCTCGCGTAATACCTCGGCGTTGTTGCTGCGGAAATGGCCATTGACCGGAACTGTCGTCTCACTGCCGTCCTGGCGAAAGGTCCACACCTGATCCCGCGCGCCATAGCTGAATCGCAGACAGCGATGATGGAGCAACTCGCCGGGCTCAGCGGGCACACCCTGGCTCTCCAGATAGGCCGGGCTAGCCACCACGCGACGGCGGAAGCTGCCGATCTCCCGCGCGATGACACTATCGTAAGACGCCGGGCTGCCCAGCCGGACGGACAGGTCAATCCGCTCGCCGATCAGGTCGACGATGTCGTCGGTCAGCGTCACCTCGACCTCGAGTTTCGGAAACTTCGCCAGCCAATCGCCAAGATAGGGGGCGATGCATCGCCGCCCAAACGCCACGGGTAGCGATACGCGCAAGCGCCCAACCGGCTCCTCGCCCCGATCCGCAATCAACGCGTCGGCTTCCTCCACGGCATCCAGAATCTTCCGGGCCTGCTGGTAATAGGCTGCGCCGGCCTCCGTGACCGTGATGAGCCGCGTGGACCGATTCAGCAAGACCGCCCCCAGTGATGCCTCAAGGCCGTCGAGCGCGCGCGTGACCGACGATGTGGCCAGCTCCAGGCGTCGTGCTGCGGCGGAGAAGCCCTTCGCATCCACGGTTTCCACGAACATCTTCAGTGCAAGCAGCTTGTCCATCTTCCAGGGATGATCGATTGATAACGATTGGTCATTCGGGAAGCGTGATGCAGATCGCGATATGAACTATGCGACACGCTCGCGTTCCGGCAGATGATGCCACTCCTTGATCCGACCTGCTTTGTGAGCCAGGCGCGACACCGCGCGGAAGCTCGTCGAATCAGGGTAAGTCCCACCCGTCCCGCCCCTTGGCCTGTCGCGCCTTCCGCCCTATCATTTATCAACCGATCACTGATCGATCGATAATTTAAAGGAGGCGACGATGGCACTGACCAAACTTGCGCATTTTTCCATTCGCACCACCGACCTGGAACGGTCCTGCGCGTTCTACGAACGCGTGCTGGGCTTCCGGCGTGGCTWCCGCCCCCCGTTCGATTTTCCCGGCGCCTGGCTCTATATGGGCGATGACGAGCGTGACTACGGATGCGTGCACATCATTGGCATCGATCCCGCCAATCCTTCGGGGCTGGCGGCCTACCTCGGCGACAAGTCCCTGCCCGCATCCGGCACCGGCACGCTCGACCACATCGCCTTCCTGGCCACTGGCGTCGCGCAGATGTGGAACACCCTCCGCGCCGAGGGCATCGCCTGGCGTGACCGCACCGTCCCGAGCCTTGGCCTCCATCAGGTCTTCATTGAGGATCCTTCGGGCGTCACGATCGAGCTCAACTACCCATCCACCGAGGTGGAGGGCCTGGCATTGCCGCATCCGGCGCAAGCTACAACGGGAGTCGAGGCATGAAATCCGCACTGCAAAGGCAACCCAGGGCGATCGTCGTCGGCGGATCGCTCGGCGGTCTGTTTGCCGCCAGCATGCTTCAGCGCGAAGGCTGGGAGGTCGAGGTCTTCGAGCGGACACCCGAAGCGTTGACCGGGCGYGGCGCCGGAATCGTCACGCACCCGGAACTGTTCGAGGCACTGGCCACCGCCGGCGTGGTCGTCGACGACAGCATTGGCGTTCACGTCGATACCCGGGTCACACTCGCCCGCGATGGCGCTGTGGTATCGGATCGCCAGATGCCCCAGACATTGACGGCCTGGGGCAAGATGTATGACGTGCTGGGCAAGGCGTTTTCCGGCGCCTATCGCACCGGCGCTACCGTGACCGCGGTCGATTCTCATGCCGACCATGCGGTCGTCACGCTGCAGGACGGCTCGACGCACCGGGCCGACATGGTCATTGCCGCCGACGGCTTCCGCTCGGGGGTACGCGAACAGCTACTGCCTTCGGTCGGCCTGGAGTACGCCGGATATGTTGCCTGGCGCGGGCTGGTCGATGAGGCCGATATTTCGCCCGGCACGCACGCGGCCATTTTCGACAAGTTTGCCTTCTGCCTGCCGGCTCACGAGCAAATCCTTGGCTATCCGGTGGCAGGCGACGGCAACAGCATCGCGCCGGGCCGCCGCCGCTACAACTTCGTGTGGTATCGCGCCACGCGCGAGGAAGACGAACTCCCTGACCTGCTGACCGACGTCGCGGGCAAGACCTGGGCCAATGGCATTCCGCCGAGCCTGATCCGCCCCGAGGTGCTCGACGACATGGAAAGCGCCGCATCCGATCTGCTGGCGCCGCAGTTCGCGGAAATCGTCACGAAGACCCCCCAACCGCTATTCCAGCCGATCTTCGACCTGACCGTGCCTCGCATGGCTTTCGGCCGAATCGCGCTGCTGGGCGACGCCGCGTTCGTGGCTCGCCCGCATTGCGGCATGGGTGTCACGAAAGCGGCCGGCGACGCCATCGCACTGGTCCRCGCGCTGGCCGGACATCCGTCCGTCGAAACGGCGCTCGAGGCGTACAGCACCGAGCGCGTCCAGGTAGGCCGGGCGGTCGTCGAGCACGCACGCCATCTGGGGGCCTATATGCAGGCGCAACTCAAGGGTGAACAGGATCGCGAGATGGCCGAACGCTATCGGACGCCCGAGGCAGTCATGCGCGAGACCGCCGTCTCACGGCGCTTCTGACCTACGCCGCAAAACAACGTACCGGAGACAACATCATGCCCCAAGCCGCCGCCTATCCAATCCATCTTGATCTTGCCGAAACGGACCCGCCCGTGGTCCCGCATCCCCTCCTGAGCGAGCCAGGCTTCGCGCGTCTGCAGCGCGCGCGCCGTCGTTTTTCCTGGTCGCTCACCGCCGCGATGCTGGCGGTCTACTTCGGCTTCATTCTCACCCTGGCCTTTCGTCCGGACCTGCTTGCTGCGCCGCTGACAGCAGGCCAGCCGATGAGCGTCGGCATACCCATCGGGTTCGGCATGTTCGCCTTCACCTTCGCACTGGTGGCCATCTATGTGTATCGCAGCAACACCGTCTACGACARGATGATTGCGCAGATCCGCGAGGGAGAACCGTCATGAACCGCGCCTTGATTGCAGCTTCCCTCCTGCTTGYGCCGCTTGTCGYSGCCACTCCCGYCCTGGCGGCCACGCCACCGGTCGGGCAGGGCCTGAACCTGATCGCCATTGYCATGTTCGTCGCGTTTGTCGCCGCCACACTGGTCGTGACACGCTGGGCGGCCAAGCGCAACCACAGCGTGGCCGACCACTACGCTGCCGGCGGCAAGATCACGGCCATGCAGAATGGCTGGGCGATTGCCGGCGACTACATGTCTGCCGCATCGCTGCTCGGCATTTCGGCGCTGGTCTTTACCAGCGGCTACGACGGCCTGATCTATTCCATCGGATTCCTGGCCAGTTGGCCCATCATCCTGTTCCTGATCGCCGAACCCCTGCGCAATCTGGGGCGCTACACGCTGGCCGATGTGCTGTCATACCGGCTCAGGCAGCGGCCTATCCGCGGCTTCTCGGCATTGAGTTCGATCGTGATCGTGCTGCTGTACCTGGTCTCGCAGATGGTGGGCGCCGGCAAGCTCGTGGAGCTGCTGTTCGGCTTCAACTACACCTCGGCGGTGGTCCTGGTCGGCGTGCTGATGGTGGTCTACGTGTTCTTCGGGGGCATGCTGGCGACGACTTGGATCCAGATCATCAAGGCCGTCATGCTGCTGGCCGGTTGCGCCTTCATGGCCTTCATGGTCATGCGCCACTTCGGCTTCAGCCTGAATACCCTGTTCGAGCACGCCATCACCGCACATGGCAAGCACGACGCCATCATGCGTCCCGGCGGCCTGGTCTCGGATCCGGTGTCAGCCGTGTCGCTGGGCCTGGCGCTGATCTTCGGCACTGCCGGCCTGCCGCACATCCTGATGCGCTTCTTTACCGTCAGCAACGTCAAGGCCGCGCGCAAGAGCGTGCTCTACGCCACCGGCATCGTCGGCATGGGCTACGCCATGATCATCGTGATCGGCTTTGGCACGATCGCGCTGGTCGCCCAGGATCCGCTGTACCACAACAGCGCCGGCGCCGTGATTGGCGGGGTCAACATGGTGGCCGTGCATCTTGCTCATGCGGTGGGTGGAAACGTCTTCCTCGGCTTTATCTGTGCGGTGGCGTTCTCGACGATCCTGGCCGTGGTTGCCGGGCTGACGCTGGCGGGCTCCTCCGCCATCTCGCACGACCTCTATGCGACGGTGATCCGCCAGGGCAAGGCGTCCGACAAGGACGAGATGCGGGTGTCGCGTATGACGACGCTGGTGCTGGGTGTGCTGTCGATYCTGCTCGGCATCCTGTTCGAGAAGCAGACCATCGCCTTCATCGTCAGCCTGACATTCTCGATCGCCGCCAGTTCCAAYTTTCCCGTGCTGCTGCTGTCGATCTACTGGCGCGGGCTGACCACGCGCGGCGCGGTCGKMGGCGGCATGCTCGGACTGATCACGGCCGTAGTACTGACGATCCTGAGCCCGACCGTCTGGGTGCAGGTGCTGGGTCACGCCTCGGCCATCTATCCGTACGAATATCCGGCCCTGTTCTCCATGCTGGTGGCATTTGCCGGCATCTACGTATTCTCGGTGACCGACCGGTCGGCACGGGGAGCATGGGAACGCGCGGCGTATCAGAATCAGCGCGTGGATTGTGAGCTGGGCCTCGGCAGGAAGACCGTTAACTAGGCTRCAGCCACCATCGGGAGCGGGCGGCGCAGACCTTCTGCAGTCGCCCATCTTCCCATTTATCGGTCGATTGGTAGAATCCGGACATCATCGGCATCGCATTGGCGAGAGAGAACGTCATGGACTCAGGTACTGGATCGACCACGGAAGAGCCKCCCGTCAARTCTRCGCGACGGCTGCTGCCCGAGGAACGCGAGAAGCAGATCGTCGAAAAGGCGATCGAACATTTCACCCGAAACGGCTTTGGCGGCAGTACCCGGGAGCTGGCCCGACAGATCGGTGTGACGCAACCCCTGCTCTATCGTTATTTCGAGAGCAAGGAAGCCCTCATCGAGCGCGTGTACAACGAGGTCTTCCAATGGCGTCCTGACTGGGATCGGCAAATCACCGACCGCTCGATGCCACTGGCGGAGCGGCTCCATGCTTTTTACCTCGACTATTCATCGGTGATCCTCCGCGAAGAATGGATCCGGCTGTTCATCTTTGCCGGCCTGACGCACGAAGGCATCAACAAGAARTACCTCGGCAAGCTGCGCAGCAAGGTCTTCCTGCCTGTGCTGGCCGAAGTCAGGGACGCATTCGGGATTGAGGCACCGCGCAAAGCTGAAGAGACTGAGGCGGAGATCGAGATGATCTGGAGCCTGCACGCGGCCATCTTCTATATCGGCGTCCGCAAGTGGATCTACGGTCTCAAGGTCCCGACCGACATGGACGCCATKRTCCGTCAGAAGGTAGACATGTTCCTGCATGGCGCCCCGGCGGCAATRCGCGCATTGCGCGCAAGCGCTGGATAAACAAACCGCTGGGTCATCATGGCGCAAACCGCCAGTGTTCCAGCCAGCATACCGAGGGACGAAGAGGTGTGCGCGTGAGAGGAGAACCCCGTCGCGAAGGCGACGGCAGCCATTTCCAGCTTACGACCAAGTTTGTGATTGCATGTCATTGCGGCTACCGTTTTTTGCCTGTGCCCAGTCAGGGTGGCCCGGCTCTTGATGCCGCGCCACCCACCTTGGATATCAGTATTCGGTCACCGGCGCATGCACTGGCGCGATCGACGCGTGCGGGGTCTGCGTGCGCTGCGCAGCCTTGTGGACCATCGTGTAGGCGTAGTCGATGCCCATGCCGTAGGCGCCCGAGTGTTGCTTGGCCAGGCCGGTCACGGCGTCGTACGTTTCCTTGTTCTTCCAGTCACG
>NZ_JBFREV010000064.1:0-11962 GCF_052114485.1 Cupriavidus sp. KB_39 | reverse complement strand
CTAAAAGCGACGAGCGAACCACTACAATCGTAAAACCCTGAAATACGCCGGCAGGGCGTTTTCCCGCTAGCCCGGCAGCCCGACGGGGTCGCCCCCCTCACTATCCTCCTTCAACTCCACCCCCGACCTTCCCAGCGCCACCGCGCCGCGCATCAAAAACACCAGCCTGTCCGCCGCTGTCGCGTATGGCAATCCCTCCGGCCTGACATTCGAGATGCAGTTCCGCTGCGCGTCGGTCCGTCCGGGCTTCGGGTCGTAGGTCAGATAAATCCCAAGACTATCCGGCGAGCTGAGGCCGGGCCGTTCGCCGATCARCATCACGATCTGGCGGGCGCCTAGGAGATCKCCGATTTCGTCGCCGAGGGCCACGCGGGACTGGCGGGCYACCACGACCGGGCCGATGTGCCAGTCGGCCAGCCGCGCCAGCACGGCGCGCAGCAGYGGCACGGCGTGGCGTTGSGCGGCCAGCGCGGAGAGGCCGTCRGCRATCACGAACACGGCGTCGGGGGTCTGGGCGGGCCGCTCGTTGGCCAGCGCWTCGTGGCTTTCGGCGTCCAGCCGGCGGCCGAGGTCGGGGCGGCGGAGGTATTGGTCGCGGTCCGGTGCCGCGCTGTGGACGTGCTGCGCGGTAAGTCCCGCCTCCTGCAAGGCCATGTCGAGGGCCGTGACGTCGAGCGGCAGGTGCACCGCGTCACGCGCCTGCGCGTGGGCGAGGCCGAAGGCGAGCACATCCCCSGTCTTCTGCGCGTGGCCSGTGCGGCCCAGCGCCACGCGCGCCCGGGTGTACTGGCGCAACTGGGTCCAGGGATCGATGTCGGYGGGCGGCTTGGGCATGATCGGCTCCATCGTGCGTTACAGCGTGCGCGCCAGGTCCAGCAGGGGCGCGCGCGCGGCCGGCTCCAGCACCCGGCCGGCATCGTCGAGGATGCCCATCCGTTGCAGCCACGCTTCGAACTCGGGCGCGGGGCGCAGGCCGAGCACCTCGCGCAGGTACAGCGCATCGTGGAACGACGTGCTCTGGTAGTTGAGCATGATGTCGTCCGCGCCCGGCACGCCCATGATGAAGTTGATGCCGGCCACGCCGAACAGCGTCAGCAGCGTGTCCATGTCGTCCTGGTCGGCCTCGGCGTGGTTGGTGTAGCAGACGTCGCAGCCCATCGGCACGCCCAGCAGCTTCCCGCAAAAATGGTCTTCGAGCCCGGCGCGGATGATCTGCTTCCCGTCGTACAGGTACTCGGGGCCGATGAAGCCGACCACGGTATTCACCAGCAGCGGCTCGAACGCACGCGCCACGGCGTAGGCGCGCGCCTCCATGGTCTGCTGGTCCACGCCATGGTGCGCGTTGGCGGACAGCGCGCTGCCCTGGCCGGTCTCGAAGTACATGACGTTGTCCCCCACCGTGCCGCGCTGCAGCGCCAGCGCCGCCTGCCGGGCTTCGTCGAGCAGGGCCAGCGAGATGCCGAACGCCTCGTTGGCGCGCTGGCTGCCGGCCACGGACTGGAACACGAGGTCCACCGGCGCGCCCAGTTCCATCGCCCGCAGTGTGTTGGTGACGTGGGTCAGCACGCAGGACTGAGTCGGCACGTCGTAGCGCGTGCGCGCATCGTCGATCAGCCGTAGCAGCTTGACGATGGCGGCGAGGTTATCGCCAGCCGGGTTCACGCCGATGGTGGCGTCCCCGCAGCCGTAGAGCAGGCCGTCGATGATGGACGCGGCGATGCCGCGCGGGTCGTCGGTGGGATGATTGGGCTGCAGGCGCACGGCCAGCCTGCCTGGCAGGCCGATGGTGCTGCGCAGCCGCGTGACCACGCGGCACTTGCGCGCCACGGCGATCAAATCCTGATTGCGCATGAGCTTGCTGACCGCCGCCGCCATCTCGGGCGTGATGCCGGGCGCCACGCGGCGCAGCGTGGCCTCGTCGGTCTCGTGGCGCAGCAGCCAGTCCCGGAAACCGCCCACGGTCAGCGCGCCGATCTCGGCGAAGGCGGCGGCATCGTGGCGATCGACGATCAACCGCGTGACCTCGTCGCCCTCATAGGGAATCAGCGCTTCGGAGAGGAAGTGTCCGAGCGGCACATCCGCCAGCGCCATGCGCGCGGCCATGCGCTCCTCCTCGTCCCCGGCGGCGATGCCGGCCAGCGCGTCGCCCGAGCGCGCCGGGCTGGCCCGGGCCAGCAGCGTGCGCAAGTCGGCAAAGACATGCCGGCGCGTGCCGACGGTATGGGTGAAGGGCATGGCGTCAGATCTCCGGGAGGAAAGCGTGCGCTGCGTGACTTCAATATACGCGAGCTGGCACGCAAGTTTCACGCCCGATGTGACTTGCTATTGGCGCGCCGCGCGCCGACAATCGATGCGCCCAACCCTTCAACCCAACGCGAACGCGACAGCCGAGACATGCCGCAGGTGGAACAAGACCGCACGCCAGGCCGCCCCCAGACCGGAGACGGCACGCCCAACCCCGATCCGCTCCACCCCGTCCGGCGCCTGACGCCGGGCAGCTGGTTCAGTGTCACGGCGGCGTCATATGCGCTGACCGCCGGCGCGCTCCTGCTGGTGATGCAGGCCAACCTCGTGGCGGCCCTGCTGTCCGGGCTGCTGCTGTATTCGCTGGTCGAAGTGCTGGCCCCGCGCCTCACACGGCATTCCCGGCGGGACGCGCTGGCCGTGCTGATCCTGTCCGCGATCATCCTCTTCGCCCTGAGCGGCGGCATCTGGGCGCTCGTGCGCTTTATCAGCGGCGACGGCAACACGCTCGAACGGCTGATGGACCACGCCGCCGACATCATCGACCGCTCCCGCAACCAGATGCCGCCCTGGGTGAGCGACTCCCTGCCGCGCGGCGTGGAAGAACTCGCCACCACGCTGATCACCACCCTGCGCGAGCACGCCCAGATGGCGCAGCGGCTCGGCGCGGACATCCTGCGCACGCTGCTGCATATCCTGATCGGCTTCGTGATCGGGGCGATGGTAGCGCTGTACCGCGCCATCTCGCGCCCCAATCGCCGTCCGTTGGCCAGCGCACTGATCGCCCGTGCGAGCACGCTGCAAGTGGCCTTCTCGCAGTTCATCTTCGCGCAGGTGCAGATCTCGCTGATCAACACCATCCTGACGGCGATCTACCTGCTGGTGGTGATGCCGTTGTTCGGCCAGCACCTGCCGCTCTCGAAGACGCTSGTGGCCATCACGTTCATCGCGGGGCTGCTGCCGGTGCTCGGCAACCTGATCTCGAACACGGCGATCTTCGTGGCGTCGCTGTCGGTGTCCCTGCCGATTGCCGTGGTGTCGCTGGTATACCTCGTGGTGATCCACAAGCTCGAGTACTTCCTGAACGCGCGCATCATCGGCGCGCGTATACAGGCGGCCGCGTGGGAGCTGCTGACGGTGATGCTGGTGATGGAGACGCTCTACGGTATACCCGGCGTGATTGCGGGACCGATCTTCTATGCCTACGTGAAGCGCGAACTGTCCACGGCGGCGCTGGTGTAGGCGATTGTTAACTCGTTGAATGCATTGGCATTCAATGCGCAGCAACGGGTACGCTCCCGTTGCCGCGCGATGAGATTGCGACGGATCAGCCCTCGTTCGCGGCCTCGCGCGGCAGGAACTGGTTGCCCTCCGCCAAGGGCGCGTAGCGGTACGTGGCCGGCGTGCGGCTCAGCTTGACCGGCGCGCCGAGGCCCTTGTAGCCGCCGGGCATCTCCACCACCATCTCGCGGTGCGCGGTGTGCGGATGCTGGAGGGCGTCCGGCACCGACAGCACCGGCGCGCACGGCACCCCGGCCGCCGCCAGGGCATCGGCCAGCGCCTTGCCATCATGCGTGCCCATGCGCGCTTCCAGTTCCACTTTCAGCGAATCGCGATTGACCGAGCGCGCGCCGGCGGTGGCGTAGCGTTCGTCATCGGCCAGCGCGGGCACGCCGAGGTGCTCGCACAGGATACGGAACTGGCGATCRTTGCCCACGGCCAGGAAGATCGGGTCCGTGGCCGTGGCCACCGTGTCGTACGGATAGATATTGGGATGGGCGTTACCGGTGCGTGTCGGTGTCTTGCCACTCATGAACCAGTTGGCCGCGTGCGGATGCAGCAGCGAGAGCCCCGAGTCGTACAGCGCCGCCTCGACGAACTGGCCGCGCCCGCTGCGCGCGCGCTCCTGCAGCGCCAGCAGCACGCCCAGCGCCGCGTTCAGGCCGGTGACCATGTCCACCACGGGCAGGCCGGCGCGCAGCGGGTCACCATCGGCCTCGCCATTGATGCTCATGATGCCGGCCATGGCCTGGATCGCCGCGTCGTAGCCGGGCAGCCCGCCCAGCGGGCCATCGGCGCCAAACCCGGACACCCGGCAGTGCACCAGGCGCGGAAAGCGCTGCGACAGCACGTCGTAGCCCAGCCCCCATTTCTCGAGCGTGCCGGTCTTGAAGTTCTCGACCATCACATCGGCCTCGGCCAGCAGCGACAGCAGCACCTCGCGGTCCGCATCGGCGGTGAGGTCCAGCCGCATCACCCGCTTGTTGCGGTTCAGGCCGAAGTAGTACGACGCCACGCCGTCGCGGAACGGCGGGCCCCAGGTGCGCGTGTCGTCGCCCTGCGGTGGCTCGATCTTGAGCACGTCGGCGCCGTGGTCGCCCAGGATCTGGCCGCAGAACGGCCCGCCCAGGATGCGCGACAAATCAACCACGCGGATGCCGGCCAGCGCGCCGGGAGTGGGGGGCGTCGTCATGATGGTGTCTACCTCGCTATCGTTTTTTTGGATGGCTTGCGCGCGTCAGTCGAGCTGCGCACCCGACTTTTGTACCACGGCGCGCCACTTGGTGACTTCCGACTTCACAAAGCCGCCGAGCTGCTCGGGCGAGGTGGACGGCGCGAACTCCAGCCCCTGCGCCACCAGCGTCTGACGGACTTCGGGCTGCTTGAGCGCCTCGGCGAAGGCGCCGTTGAGCTTGCGGATCACCTCCGGCGGCGTGCCGGCGGGCGCCACCACGCCGAAGAACACSGACACGTCGAAGCCGGGCACGCCCTGCTCGGCCACGGTCGGCACGTCAGGCAGCGCYTGCGAGCGGCCGCGCGTGGTCACGCCCAGCGCGCGCACCTTGCCGCTCTTGATGAATGGCAGCGCGGTCAGCACGTCGGTGAACGTCATGCTGACCTGCCCGCCCAGCAGGTCATTGAGCGCCGGGCCGGTGCCCTTGTACGGAATGTGCTGGAAGTCGGTGCCGGCGAGGTTGTTGAACAGCACGCCGGCCAGATGCGACGACGCGCCGTTGCCCGACGACGCATAGGTCAGCTTGCCCGGATGCGCCTTGCCGTAGGCAATCAGCTCCTGYACGTTCTTSGCCGGCACGTTGGCGTTCACCACCAGCACGTTCGGCAGATGGCCGATCTGGATCACCGGCGCGAAGCTCTTCACCGGGTCGTAGTTGATCTTCCGATACAGGCTCACGTTGATGGCCAGCGGCGCCGAGGTGCCGAACATCAGCGTGTAGCCGTCCGGCTCGGCGCGCGCCACCGCCTCCGCGCCGATATTGCCGCCGGCGCCGGCGCGGTTCTCCACCACCACGGGCTGGCCCAGGCTGCTCTTGAGCGCGGCGGCCAGTGTGCGGGCCATCGCATCGGTGGGGCCGCCCGGCGGGTAGGTCACCACCATCATGATCGGCTTGGTCGGAAAGTCCTTCTGGGCGAAGGCGGGCGCGGCGGCAAGGCCGAGCGTGGCGGCGGCGAGCGCGGTGAAGGCCGCCAGGGCCGCGCGGCGGTGCCAATGAAGCTTGGGGGGCATGGTTTGTCTCCGGGTGAGGCTTTTTTGTCTATTTGGAACGCAGGAACACGTCAAAACAGGTCAAAACACGTTGATCTCGTCGAGTTGGCCGGCGGGGCGCAGCGCGCCGTCCTCGGGCGGCGCGACAGTCTCGGCCAGCCATGCCGGCTCGGCGCCGCCGGCCAGCGGGTCCTGCGGCAGCACGCGGTACACCAGCACCAGTTGCGCCAGCCGCATGCGACGGACCGAGCCGATGCGGCCCGCTTCCCACGCCATCGCCACGGCGCTGGTCACGTGGTACAGCGCGGAGGCGGCCTGGCGGGCCAGCTCATCGCCTTCGGCACCGGCCTCGGCGGCGCGTGCAGCCAGCGCGGCGGCGTTGGCGATGGCCTGCGCGAAGGTGGCCCGAGCCGTGGCATGCATCGGCGTATCGGCCAGCAGGCCAGCCAGATACGTCTGGAGCACGGGCAGCGAGCCCTCGCGGCGGATGGCGCGCAGCACATCCAGCGCGACGATATTGCTCGTACCCTCCCAGATCGACCCCAGGTGCGCATCGCGGACGAGGCGCGGGTCGCTCCATTCCTCGATATAGCCGCAGCCGCCGCGGATCTCCATRGCGTCGCCGGTGACCTTGCGYGCGTCACGGCAGGCGCGGAACTTGATCAGYGGCGTCAGCACGCGCATCAGCGGGTAGGCATCGGCCTCGCCSGCGTCGGCGCGGCGCAGYGCCTCGGCGGTCTGGAACACCATCGTGCGGGCCTGCTCGGTGGGCAGCGTGAGCTTGAGCAGCTGCCGACGCATCAGCGGCATGTCCACCAGCCGCTTGCCGAACGCGCGCCGTTCCCGGGCGATGAACTGCCCCTCGGTCAGCGCGCGGCGCATCAGCCCGGCCGCCCGCACGCCGTTGGAGAGCCGCGAGTTGTTGATCATGTCCGCCATCTGCACGAAGCCCCGGCCCGGCTCGCCCACCAGCCACGCGTGCGCGCCTTCGAGCCGGATCTCGCCGCTGGCCATCGAGCGCGTGCCGAGCTTGTCCTTGAGACGGATGATCCGATAGTGGTTGGCGCTGCCATCGGCCAGCGTGCGCGGCAGCAGGAACAGCGAGACACCCTTGATGCCCGGTGTGGCCGTGCCGTCCGGCTCCTCCATGCGGGCCAGCACCATGGCCAGGGCGGCGTCCGGGTTGGAGCAGAACCACTTGTCGCCTACCAGCCGCCAGCCGCCTTCCACGCTGTCGTCCCGAATCGCGCGCGTGGCGGTGGCCGCCACGTCGGAGCCGGCGCCCTGCTCGGTCATGAACATCGCGCCCTGGTACAGGTCGTCGAAGACCTGCGTGGTCAGGTTGGGCAGATAGCGTTCCACCAGCGCCGGGTCGCCGAACTTGCGCAGCGTGCGGGTCAGCGAGTCCGTCATCGACAGCGGGCAGCACAGCCCGAACTCGGCCTGGACGAACAGATAAGTCAGTGCGTACTTCGCCGCAGGCGGCATGGGCTTGTCCCAGCCGAGCACGCCGCCGCGATGGGAGGCCGCGGCGAGGCCGAATTCGGCGAACGCCACTTTCTCCAGTTCTATATAGGCAGGATCCTTGTGGATGGCCTGCGCGTCGAGGCCGGTGCGAGTGCGATGGGAGAGCGTGGGTGGTGCATGATCCGCCACATTGGCGAGGGTATCGAGCACGCCACCCGCCAGCGCGCCCATGCGCTCAAGATGCGGCAGCAGGTGATTGAACAGGTCGGCCGGCAGGTAGAGCGGCAGCAGCGCGCGCAGGTCCGGGTCGGCCGTGAACAGGCTCGTGCCGTGCCGGTCCGGTACCGGATGGGCGATATCTTGAGACGAATCTCGCGAATCGGTCAAAGAAGCGGACGGAATCCGGGCGGCGCTGGTCGGCATGGCTGTCTCCTTGTTTGGGATYCATTATTCGAACGCCAACGATTCGTGTCTAATTCTAAAATTGGCTTGATCCATACAAAATTTATATCGCCATGGAATTCCGTCATCTGCGCTATTTCCTCGTGCTGGCCGAGGAACTGCACTTCGGCCGCGCCGCGCGGCGGCTGTCGATCTCCCAGCCGCCGCTTTCGCTCAACATCCAGCAACTGGAGGCATCGGTGGGGGCGCGGCTGTTCGAGCGCGACAGCCGCGGCGTGCGGCTGACGGCGGCGGGGCGCGCGTTCAAGGAGTCGGCCACGGCGCTGCTGGCGCAGGCCGAGTCGGCGCGCCAGCTGGCCCGGGAGATCGAGGCGGGCGCGGTGGGCCGGCTGCGCGTCGGCTTTGTCGGCTCGATGCTGTACCGGGGCCTGCCCCAGCGCCTGCACGAGTTCCAGCACCGCTACCCCGGCATCCAGGTGGCGTTGACGGAACTCAACTCGCAGGAGCAGATCGACGCCCTGCTACACGGCGAACTCGACGCGGGCTTCATCCACACCAGCCGGGTGCCCGATGAACTGGCCACCGAGCTGGCCCATCGCGAGCCCTTTGTCTGCTGCATGCCGGCAGGCCACCCGCTGGCCCCACGGGCCGAGGTGGCGCTGACCGACCTGCGCGGCGAGCCCTTCGTGCTGTTTTCGCGCAAGGCGTCGCCCGACTATTACAACCGGATCTTCGAGATGTGCGCCGCGCAGGGCTTCTATCCGCAGGTGCGGCACGAGATGCGGCACTGGCTGTCCGTGGTGTCGCTGGTGTCGCAGGGGATGGGCGTGGCTGTGGTGCCGGCGGCACTTGCGCGCTCGGGCATGGCGGGGGCGACCTTCCGGCCGCTGGCCGATGCCACGGTGCCGTCCGAGGTCTATTGCGTGTGGAAGCGGGCGCCTGATCATCCGGCGCGCGACCACTTCGTCGACACCATCCGGCTGGCCGCCGCGCAGGCCGGCGTTTAGAATCCGGTGCGCAATGTGCGCCAAAGAAAAAGCCACCGGTCCAAGGACCAGTGGCTCTGAAGTACGCGTGGAACGGGGTGTTCAGCGTGTCTGGAGCATAGCGCCCCCCTCCCGGCGGACCAATACCACAAATGCGGTATTCGATGGAATGCCGGCGCCCGGGCCCCAGATTAGTGCGAATACTGGCGTAATCCCTAGCCCGCGCGCGGACGTGGAGGAAACGCCCCCGCGTACGAAAACGGACGGCTTCTGCCGCGATCCGGTATGGCTTCGGCGCCGAAGCCGCACGAATGCTATACAATCGAGAACGATTTTTATTTACCTTCGCGGGGCGGCGATCCTGCCTGCGCACTGGAAACCTATGCGGTTGTCTGAACTGCCCCGGCGCACGGCCGCCGTTGTGAAATCGGTGGACGATGCCACCGCGAACGATCCCATCTCGCGCCGCCTGCGCGATCTCGGTTTTGTGCCGGGCGAAGCGGTGCAGATCATCGCGTTCGGCCCCTTCGGCAAAGACCCGCTGGTGGCGCAGGTCGGCTTCACGCGCTTTGCGCTGCGCCGCGCCGAAGCGGCCCGCATCACCGTGGAAGTGGTAAGCGCCACCGTTTCCAGCATCGCCCCGGCTACCCAGCCCGACGCCTCCGCCGCCCAGCGCATCGCCTGAGGGCGTTGCCACAGGCCGATCAGGACCCCCTGCCAACATGTCCGTCGCACAACCTCCATCCGCCCTGCGCATTGCGCTGGTGGGCAATCCCAATTGCGGCAAGACCGCACTGTTCAACCGCCTGACCGGCAGCCGCCAGAAGGTGGCCAACTACGCCGGCGTGACCGTCGAGCGCAAGGAAGGCCAGTTCGTCTCGCCAGCCGGCCGCAGCGTGCGCATCCTGGACCTGCCGGGCGCGTACAGCCTGCACGCGGCCAGCCTGGACGAGGCGATCACGCGCGAGGTCTGCATGGGCCAGCGYCCCGGCGAGCCGCGTCCGGACCTSATCGTCTCGGTGGTCGATGCCACCAACCTGCGCCTGCACCTGCGCTTCGTGCTGGAACTGCGCCGGCTSGGCGTGCCGATGGTGGTGGTGCTCAA
Organism: Cupriavidus sp. KB_39; assembly: GCF_052114485.1. Taxonomy (NCBI): domain Bacteria; kingdom Pseudomonadati; phylum Pseudomonadota; class Betaproteobacteria; order Burkholderiales; family Burkholderiaceae; genus Cupriavidus; species Cupriavidus sp. KB_39. The sequence continues at coordinate 2,253 of NZ_JBFREV010000064.1, read as the reverse complement.
TATGAGCGATGCCGCGGCAAAACGCGGCATCCTGATCGACCGCGACGCGCTGTCGCAGGCGCTCGGCGTACCCGTGGTGCAGACCGTGGCGGTCAAGCGCGATGGCGCCGCGGCGCTGATCGACCTGCTCGACGGCGTGCTGCCGCCAGCCCCGCCGGTGCCGCCGCAGTCCGTGGAGGCGATGTCCGAGCTGGACACGCACGCCGAGGTCAAGCGCCTGCTGGACACCGCCGTGACCATGCCGACGCGCACCGCAAGGCTCGATGACGCGCTCGACCGCGTGATCCTGCACCCGGTGTTCGGCCTGGTCATCCTGGCCGTGCTGCTGTTCTTCATGTTCCAGGCCGTGTTCTCGTGGGCCGAGCCGCTCATGGACGGCATCGAAGGCGCCGTGCACCTGGCCGGCGAGGTCGTGGGCGGCTGGCTGCCCGCTGGCCTGTTGCACAGCCTGATCGTCGATGGACTGATCGCCGGCCTGGGCAGCGTGATCGTGTTCCTGCCGCAGATCCTGATCCTGTTCCTCTTCATTCTCACGCTGGAGGAGTCGGGCTACCTGCCGCGCGCCGCCTTCCTGCTGGACCGCCTGATGATGGGCGCGGGGCTCTCGGGGCGCTCGTTCATCCCGCTGCTGTCGAGCTTCGCCTGCGCGATTCCAGGGATCATGGCCACGCGGACCATCCAGGACCCGCGCGACCGGCTGACCACCATCCTGGTGGCGCCGCTGATGACCTGCTCGGCGCGGCTGCCGGTGTATGCGCTGCTGATCGGCGCGTTCATCCCCGAACGCACCGTGGCCGGCCTGTTCAACCTGCAGGGCCTGGTGCTGTTCGCGCTGTACGTGGCCGGCATCGTCAGCGCCCTGGTGGTGGCCTATGTGCTCAAGTTCTTCCGCCGTGACCGTACCGACCATCCGCTGCTGATGGAACTGCCGTCGTACCGGATTCCGAATCCGCGCGACATCGCSATCGGCCTGTGGGAGCGTGCCCGGATCTTCCTGTCGCGCGTGGGCAAGGTGATCCTGACRCTGACCGTGCTGCTGTGGTTCCTGGCCACGTTCCCGTCGCCGCCGGAAGGCGCCACGCTGCCGGCCATCGACTACAGCTTCGCCGGCATGCTCGGCCGGGCGCTGCAACATGTATTCGCGCCGATCGGCTTCAACTGGCAGATCTGTATCGCACTGGTGCCGGGTCTGGCCGCACGCGAAGTGGCGGTTGGCGCACTCGCCACGGTCTATGCGCTCTCGGGCAGCGACGACGCGGTGGCCGTGCAACTGGCGCCGATGATTGCCGCGCAGTGGTCGCTGGCCACGGCGCTGTCCCTGCTGGCGTGGTACGTGTTTGCGCCGCAGTGCATTTCCACGCTGGCGGTGATCCGGCGCGAGACCAACTCCTGGGCGGTGATGGCGGCTTCGGCGGCCTACCTGACGGGGCTGGCCTACCTCGCGTCGTTCATCACGTATCGTGCGGCGCTGGCATTTGGTTGAGACGAGGTTGAAACTGGCGACACCGACTTGGGTCCAACGGCCATGACGCTCTATCACGCCTTCGAAATCCTGGTGGTCGCGCTGATCGTGGCGGCTTGCGCGGTCCACGTGACGGGCCGCTACATGCCGCGCACGCGGGAACGCGTGAAGGCGTCCCTGGCCGTGCGCCTGGGTGGCGCCGGCGCCACCGGCTGGCGCGCATGGCTGGCGCGGCGTCTGGCGCCGCAGGCCGCCGCCGGTTGCGCCTCCGGGTGCGAGACGAATAGCGGCTGCGGCACGTGCGGGTCGAATACGTCCCCTGCGGCCTCGGCCTCGGCCCCGCCGGAGAACGAGCAGATCATCCGGTTCGTGCGCAAATCCTGACGGCGCAGAGCCCATCCCGACAAAGAACGGCGGTCCTTGCGACCGCCGTTTTTGCATTCTGACCCCGGATCGCTGCACGCAGAAACGGGTACGCTCGTCCCGCCAGACCCGTCCGACGCCCGCAGAAACGGGTACGCCCGCCGCCGTCCTGCATCCGCAACGGGCAAAGAAAAAACCCGCCGCGCGGGAAGCGCGGCGGGTTCCATCGTCCAGCCGATTTACTGCACCACGCCGGCCAGCGTGATCGACACAGGCATTGCCTCGGGTCCGGCCGTGCAGCGCGCGGTCACCGTGAACGGCCCGTTGGCGAGCGGCGTGATCGATGCCGAGTTCGGCGCGATCACCACCTGGTTCAGGATGATGTTGCTGCTGGCAGTAGACCACGCCCAGCTGCCAAAGCACGGCGA
>NZ_JBFREV010000063.1:0-12421 GCF_052114485.1 Cupriavidus sp. KB_39 | reverse complement strand
GGCAGATGGAAGTTCATGCAACAGGCTCCTCAGGAAAGAGGCGCCAGTCTAGGTACCGCCACGCTGCACTACAACGCCATGCGCCGCACAGGATTTGTGCGGGGGCTGCACAGGCGCGGCCAGCCTTCCCCTTACATTGGCTTCATCACCATCAGCGCGAACACGACCACCATCGCGGTGAAGGCCGGATAGCCGAGCAACTCCCAGCGGCGCGCGTAGTGCCAGTAGAGATCGGGCAGGGCCGTGCCGTTGTCATGCGCGGCGATGGCCATCCGGCACATGCGGATCTGGTACCAGACCACGGGCAGCCAGCAGGCGCCTGCGAACAGGTACAGCGCGCCGGAAGCCAGGATCCACGTGGACGTAAGCGGAAACCCGGCCACATGGAGCATGTACGCACCGGTCAGCGGCTGGATGATGACCGCCGGCGTGGTGAACCACCAGTCCGCCCGGACGACGAGCCGGGATACCACCGCGATGGCCTCCACGGACCCCGAGCGGTTGGCAAAGAACAGGTAGAACGCCGTCCCGAATCCGGTGCCGACCAGCAACACCGACGAGATGACGTGAATCACCTTGATGGCGAGGTATTCCATGATTCCGGCTCCATGTAGAGGATCAGCAGAATGGCGAGGAYCGGCAGGTTCTTGAGCACCGGCCCGAACGGATGGGCGAGGAACTCCGGCATCGCCACGGCGATGACTGCCGAGTAGCCGAGGATCAGCGCTGCCTGGGCGACCCATAACGCGCGGCGCGGATACAGCAGGCAGGCCACACCCATGGCCAGGTCGAGCCCGGCAGCGCCATACAGGGCGACCGTCGCCGGCATGCCGTGAATGCCGGTGGCGCCCAGCAGCGCCAGGCTGTCTTCCATCGGATAGACGAACAGCGTGATGAAGGCCGTGGCCATCCAGACAATGGCCATGACCGCGCGCAACAGCGGCAGCCGCCAGGTGGCGATAGCGCGATGGCGCAGGGATTCCGCCTGGGCCGGGGCGATGAACTGGTCCACGCGCCGGGGCGGGTGACCAAGCCACGCCGTAATGGCCGCGTCGTCGTCGGTACATCCGGCCTGCAGCATGCGCCAGTTGTCCGGCGTGAGCGCAGCGCCGGGGACAAATCGCCCGAGCGCCGCAGCCATCGCCATCAGCGGCGCGGGCGCCGTCAGCCAGTGCGCTGACGGCAATCCCATGCCGCGTCGGTAGTGGTCGAGCATGCCTTGGTAGGAGACCTCGCTGCCGCCGACGCAGGCAAGCGTCTGGCCGGGCGGGGTGGCCGGGTCGATCGCCACTTCCACGATGGCGACGAGGTCGTCGATGTGGATCGGCCGGAACCGCGCGTCTGGCAGGGCGGGAATCGGCACCACCGGCAGCGCCGCCAGTGTGCGGAACATGGCGGCCGACGTGCCTTCGTCGCCGTAGACCAGCGAGGGATACAGGATCTGCCATGCGACGGCTTCCACCGGCAGCGCCCGCAGCGCCTCGTCGGCGGCATGCTTGGAGTGGAAGTAGGGCGTGTCGCCCTGCTCGGCGCCGAGCGCCGAGATCTGGACCACGCGGCGGACGCCAGCCTGGGCGCAGGCCTGGAACAGGGCTGCCGGCGCCCGGTGGTGCAGGTCGTCGAACCGGGCTTGGGCGCTTTCGACGATGATGCCGACCGCGTTCACGACCACGTCGATGCCCGCCAACCGGGGCAGCCAGGCCTCGACGGTGGTGTCCTTGCTGAAATCGATGGCGATGTCGCGGTCTGATCGTGGGGTGCGGACCCCCCGCACCACCTCATGGCCTGCCTGCTCCAGCCGCCTACAGATTGCCGCGCCGATGAAGCCCGATGCGCCGCAGACCAGCACCCTCCTGCGGGTGGGGAAGTGGTTCGTGATCTCGTTCATACTGTTTTTTCAGTAAAGACAGAAATACTGCGTGAAAAAGAAACGGGCAGTCGCCCGTTCGTCGTGGTGGCTTCAGGATCGTCTTCGCACGGCGTTGCTGATCTTGGCGGTCAGGCCCAGCGTCTTCATCAGCGTCTCCGGTTTCAGTCGCAGCATTTCATCGGCCAGCGTGCTCATGGTCTCGATGAACTTCAGGGTTTCGGCAATCCGCTCGCGGGTGCCAGCGTCCTCGTCCTCGAGGGCGGGATTGTCCAGGCATTCGCGCAGGGCCACAGCGGTGGGGTCGATCTCGCGCTGGCGCCGGCCTGCCACGATCAGCTTGAACAGCTCCCAGACGTCGCTCGACGTCTCGAAGAAGTCGCGGCGCTCGCCTTTTAGGTGCACCACCTTCACCAGATGCCAGGACTGGAGTTCCTTGAGGCTGTTGCTGACATTGGAGCGGGCCACGCCCAGGGTGTCGGTAATTTCCTCGGCGTCCATCGGACGGGCGGCCAGGTACAGCAGGGCGTGGATCTGCGCCACGGTGCGGTTGACGCCCCAGCGCGAGCCCATTTCACCCCAGTGGAGCACGAAGCGTTCTGCGATCGGTTTCAATTCCATGGATCGCATTCTATTGCTTCAGTAATTTCTGTCAAGAGAGAAATTACAACACCCTCCCAAACCACCACAGCGACAGCAACCCGGCGCAGCCGGCCAGCAGGGCGCCCAGCGCGGCGAAGAAGGCGGTGATTTCCACCTGGTTGCGTTTGTCGAASGCCAGCTTGGCGCTGAGGGCGCGGTAGACCTTCTTGAGCTGGCTGGCATCTTCCAGGCGGAAGTATTCGGCGCCGGTCACGTCGGCCACCTGTTTCAGGACCTTTTCGTCGAGCTTGACCCGGGCCGACCAGCCGTCCACSGAGAGCACCACGCCGTCCGTCGTGCCCACGCCTACCGTGTAGATGCGGACGCCGTGGGCGGCGGCGAGTTGGGCGGCCTGGACCACCGCCGGGCCGGCGTTGCTTTCGCCGTCGGAGAACAGGACGATGGCGCCCGAGGCGTAGGAGCCGGGTCGCTTGTCGTCGTCGCTACCCAGCGCATCGGCAGTCTTCTGCGGGGGGATGTCGTCGTCCATGAGGAGCGCGGCGTCGGGGGTGGCCTGCGGGAGCAGCGTGGTGAGCGCGATCAGCAGGCCGTTGCCGAGAGCCGTGCCGCCCTGCGGTTTCAGGCGGTCGATGGCGCTGGCCACGTCTTCCCGGTTGCGGCTGGGCGCGTGCGCCACGGCGGCCGTGGCGGCCATCGCCACCACGCCCACCTTGACCCCCGAGGGCTGGGCGTCCAGCAGCACCTTGGCGGCCTGCTGGGCGGCGCGAATGCGGCTCGGCTTCACGTCCTGCGCACGCATGCTGCCGGACAGGTCCATCACCAGCATGACGGTATCGATGCGGGACGGCAGCATCAGCACGGCCTGCGGGCGGGCGATGGCGAAGATCAACGCGCTCAGGGCCAGCAGCGCCAGCCCGGGCGACACGTGCCGGCGCCAGCCGGCGCCGCCCGTGGTGGTCAGGCCGACGCTGCGCAGCGCGGGATAGTGCACCGCTGCGCGGCGCCGGCGCGCATCGAGCCAGACATAGCCGGCCCCCAGCACCAGCACGAAGCCGAGCAGCCACAGCATTTCCGGCCACAGGAAACTGAAGAGGGGCAGGCGGCTCATCGCATCGATCATGATGCCCCCGCGCCGCTCGCGGCCCCTTGCCGATGGCGTCGCTGCCGGGCGAAGTGCAGCAGCGCCAGATCGAGCCGGGCGTAGGTCGACAGGGTCAGGCACTCCACGCCGGCCCGCGCGAAGCCCTGCCGCAACTCCGCCTCGCGCGCCTCCGCGGCGGCCGCAAAGCGCTTCCGGAAGGCCGGGTCATGGGTGTCGACGAACATCTGCTCGCCGGTTTCGGCATCCTGCAGCACCACCAGCCCAAGATCAGGCAGGGCCACTTCCAGCGGATCGACCAGCCGCACCGCGACGATTTCGTGGCGCCGGGCCAGCATGGCGAGCGAGGCCTGCCAGCCCGGCGCGCTGATGAAGTCGGAGACCACGAACATCACGGAGCGGCGTTTCGCCACGGACCGCGCGCGTTCGAGCAGGTCGCGCAGCCGGGTGTCGCCCGGCGAAGCGGCGGGCGTGGCCTGCATGCGGTCGAGCAGGTGCAGCAACTGGCGGCGCCCCGCGCGCGCCGGGATCACCGAGGTGGCGATCTCGCCCGCGCCGCCGTAGAACACCGCGCCTACCCGGTTGCCATAGCGCGTCAGCAGCAGCGCCAGCACGGTGGTGAAATCGTTCAGCAGGTCGCGCTTGCGCACGCTGCCCGAGCCGAAGTCGATCGAGCCGCTCAGGTCCAGCAGGAACCAGACTGCCACCTCGCGGTCTTCCTGGAACTCGCGCACATGCGGCGTCTGCAGCCGCGCGGTCACGTTCCAGTCGATGTGGCGCACATCGTCGCCGGGCCGGTATTCGCGCAGATCGGCAAGATCCAGCCCGAAGCCGCGGAACAGGGTGCGGTAGTCGCCCTGGAGCATGCCGTCCAGCCGGCGCACCACGGTCCATTCCAGGCGGCGGACCAGCGCCTCGGTCTGGCTGACGCGCGGGCCGCCCAGCGGCGCCTCCGCAGGCGGGGGGACCGGCGGGAGCGGGGCGGCGGCGGCAATGCCGTCCGCGCCGGYCCGGCGCCTASCGAACAGCCGCCCGAGCATGGGTTTCCAGYGGCCGYTCCGGCACCGGCAGGGCCTTGAGGATGCGTGCGATCAACTGGTCCGCCGTCACGCCATCGGACATGGCTTCATAGGAGAGCGCCAGCCGGTGGCGCAGGACATCGGGCACCAGATCCACCACGTCCTCGGGCACGGCATAGTGCCGGCCGCGCAGGAAGGCCAGCGCGCGGGCGCCTTCGATCAGGCCGATGGTGGCGCGGGGGCTGGCGCCGAAGGACACGTAGCGATCCATGTCGGCGAGATCGTAGTTGCCGGGCTTGCGGGTGGCCGCCACCACGCGCACCGCGTACTGGATCAGTTCCGGGTCGACATAGACCTTGCGGCAGGCTTCCTGCAATTCGACCAGATGCTCCGGCGTGGCAATCGCCCCGACATGGATGCGCGGGCCGGTCACGCGATTGACGATGACGACCTCCTCCTCCTCGCTCGGGTAGCCCACCAGCACCTTCATCATGAAGCGGTCSACCTGCGCCTCGGGCAGCGGGTAGGTGCCCTCGGTCTCGATCGGGTTCTGGGTGGCCATGACGAGGAAGGGCGCCGGCACGCGATGCGTCTCCCCGGCGATGGTGACCTGCTTCTCCTGCATCACTTCCAGCAGCGCGCTCTGCACCTTGGCCGGGGCGCGATTGATTTCATCGGCCAGCAGCAGGTTGGCGAACACCGGCCCGCGCACGGTGGAGAACTCGCCGGTGCCCTGGTTGTACATGCGCGTGCCGACCAGGTCCGCCGGCAGCAGGTCCGGCGTGAACTGGATACGCTTGAACGTGCCGCTCATGGTGCGGGCGAGCGTGTTGACGGTCAGCGTCTTGGCCAGGCCCGGCACGCCTTCCACCAGCAGGTGCCCCCCAGCCAGCACGGCCACCAGTACCCGCTCCAGGAAGTGGTCCTGCCCCACCACCACGCGCTTCACCTCGTACAGCAGGCGTTCCATCAGGTTGGCGCTGTCCGCAGCGCTCCGGGCTTCGTCGTTCATAGGCCTCCGCGTCTAGAAGGGGGAAGATCCGATGGATGCGCCGGCACTTTCGATGGTGATGGCAAAGCCAATACCGAGGAAAGTGCCGTCCTTGTTGGGGTTGAGGATGGCCGTGACGATGCCCACCACCTCGCCGTTCATGTTGACCAGCGGCCCGCCCGAGTTGCCCGGGTTGGCGGCGGCGTCGAACTGGATCAGCTTGTCCAGCTTCTGCTTGTTGTCCGGCGAGATGAACTGGCGGTCCASCCCGGACACCACGCCGGCGGAGACGGACGGGCCGATGCCGAACGGAAAGCCCACCGCCACGACTTCGGCGCCGGGCGCCAGCTCCCGGCTGGAGCCGAGCGTGGCCGCCGGCAGGTCGTCGGGGATGGATTTGGCCTGCAGGATGGCGATGTCCTTTTCCGGAATCGCCTGGAGGATGGATGCCTCGGCGACATGCCCGTCGTGGAAGCGGATTTCCACGCGGCTGGCATCGGCAATGACGTGGTGATTGGTGATGACGATGCCACTTTCGGTCACGACCACGCCGGTGCCGATCTGGCGCTCTTCGGTCTTGTGGTCGGGCATGCCTTCCGTGGCGATTTCGTCACGCGGCGGGGCGGGGGCCGGCGCGGGGGAAGGTGCGGAGGATTTTGGCGAGGATTTCGGGGAAGGTTTGGCGGCTTTGGCGGATGGCGCCGGCTTGCTGTTGGGCGCCGCCGGTGCCGGYTGCGCCTTGTCTTCCCCCGGCGCGTAGCTGCGGACTTCCACCACCGACTCGCGCACCGCCTCTGCGGCGCGCGCCGTGCGCGACGGCAGGCTCTTGGTTTGCAGCGTATGGAGCACGGCCGAGTCGATGTCTGCCTGCGTGGGTGCGCGCGCCGGGGCGGGCTGCATCAGCCAGGCGGAGCCCACACCCAAGGAGAAAACGAGCGCGACTGCCGCCGAGAGCCATCCGTAGATCGTCACCCGTTTCATTGCTGCTCCCGAGGTCCCGTCCCGCCGTTGGAAAATACAGTACCATCGTTCTCACTCACGCGCCAAGGAGCAGGGCATGCAGTTTCTCTGGCCGCAAATGCTCTGGTTGCTGCTGGCGCTCCCGCTGCTGGCCGCGGCCTATCTCTATCTGCTGGCACGGCGTAAGAAGACCGCGCTGCTTTATGCCAGCCTGACGCTGCCCCGCGCCGCGCTTGGCACGCGCCAACGCCTGCGGCGCCATATTCCACCCCTGCTGTACTTCGTGGCGCTGGCCCTGGCGCTACTGGCCTGCGCGCGCCCCAGCGCCACCATCACCCTGCCATCGGACACCGTCACGCTGGTGCTTGCCATGGACACCTCGCGCAGCATGGAAGCCACCGACGTGGCGCCCACACGCATCAGCGCCGCGCAGCAGGCGGCGCGGGACCTCATCATCGGCCTGCCGGCCAGCGTGCGCCTGGGCATCGTGTCCTTCGCCACGACTGCCACGGTGGTGCTGCCGCCCACCAACAACCGGCAGGACATGCTCGACGCCATCGAGCGCTTCCAGCTCCAGCGTGGCACGGCCACCGGCAGCGGGCTGATCCAGGCGCTGGCGGTGCTGTTTCCCGACGATGGCATCGATCTCGAGGACATCCTGTTCAATGGCATGTCGGCCCGCCCCGGGCGCGGCCCCCGCTCGCTGGACGAGGCCGCGTCGGCGGATGCCGCGCGCAAGCGCGATCAGGAGCGGGAGGCGGTGCAGCCGGGCTCGTACCGGCACGGCGCGGTGATCCTGCTGAGTGATGGGCGCCGCACCACCGGCCCGGACCCGGCGGAAGCCGCGCGCATGGCGGCCCAGCGCGGGGTGCGTGTCTATACCGTGGGATTTGGGTCGACGCAGGGCGGCGCGGCGGGGGAATCGAACCTGTCTTACTTCATGCAGCTCGATGAACCGGCGCTGCGCGCGGTGGCGACGATGACGGGTGGGGAGTACTTCCAGGCCGGGTCGGCGGCCGACCTGAGTCAGGTTTATCGCCAGCTCAGTGCCCGCTTTGCGATGGAGCGCAAGGAAACCGAGGTGAGCGCGCTGCTGGCGGCGGCGTCGGTGGTGTTGCTGGTGGCGGCCTGCGCCTTGTCGATGCTGTGGTTCCGGCGGTGAGCGCTGGCACGCCGGGGCACCAGCGCGGTGCCTCGGCGTGCCGGGCTGAACGGGCTGGATCAGGCCCCGTCGAGGAAACTGCTGCGCTGGCCGAGCCGCGAGCCTAGTGCGTCGGGCGGCAAGGTGGTGTTCGCTGCCGCGCTCGGGTCCATCGCCGGACTCATGGTGGGGGCGGGGGCGACGGTTGCCGCGATGGGCGCGCCAGCCGACGGCGGCACGCCGTACTGGACCGACTGGCCGGAGCCTTGCGCATAGGTGTCGGGTGCAGCAGGCGGCACGCCTTGCTGCACGCCCACCGGGGACGGCGCGGCCGACTGCATCGGCGGTTGACCCTGTTGCGCCGGTTGCATCGGCTGGGCCGGCAGCGTCTGCTGCGCCAGCAGCGGATAAGACGCGATCATCGCACCAGCCATCAACAGGGATTTCGCCAGATGTTGCTTCATTCGTGTACCTCCTAAAACGCCTACAGGCATGGGAGTGACCACTGTAGCGTCGAGGCACCTGACATTCTGTTTGATTGTGCAACTGTCATTTACGAGCCTTGCCCGTCACGGCAAGGCCGGTTAGTTACGCGCGCGAACCCTGATTAGCGGGGCCTACAMCCGGAACTCGGCCAGCAGCCGGGCGCGGTCCTGGTCGAGCGCCGGCGGGTTGCGCACGCCAGAGAGTGCGTCCGCCGTGCCGATCTTGATCGGGTTGCCGGCCACGCGCAGCGCCTTGCCATCGCCGATGCCGATGTCCAGCAGCATGCCGCGCGCCGCCACGTGCGCGTTCTCGACCAGCTCCGGCACGCCGTTGAGTGGACCATGCGGCACCCCGGCGGCTTCCAGCGCAGCTTCCCACTCCGCGGTGGTGGCATCGGCCAGCCGGGCTTCGAGCGCCTCTTTCAGGATGGCGTGGTGCTCGTTGCGGGCCGGCACCGTGGCAAAGCGCGGGTCGCGCGCCCATTCCTCGCGCCCCAGCGCCGCGCAAAGTGTGGTGAACAGCGCATCGTTGCCCACGGCGATGACGATGAAGCCGTCGCGCGTGGCGAACATGTCGAACGGGGTGATCGACGGATGCCGTGTGCCCAGCGGCTTCGGCACGCCGCCCGTGGCCGAGTAGCGTGCGATCGGGTTCTCCAGCAGCGCCACCTGGCAGTCGAGCATCGAGATGTCCACGCGTTCGCCCAGCCCCGTGGCCGCGCGCTTGAGCAGCGCGGACTGGATGCCGATGGTGGCGTACAGCCCCGCGCCGATATCGCCAATCGATACGCCCACGCGCGCCGGGTTGCCGCCGGCCTCGCCAGTCACGCTCATCAGGCCGCCCATGGCCTGCACCACCATGTCGTAGGCGGGGCGGTTCCGGTAGGGGCCGGTCTGCCCGAAGCCGGAAATCGACGCGAACACCAGGCGCGGGTAGCGCGCGTGCAGCGTCGCCCAGGTGTAGCCGAGCTTCTCCATCACGCCSGCGCGGAAGTTCTCGATCAGCACGTCGGCCGACTCCAGCATCTTTTCGAGCACCTTGCGGTCGTCGGCCTGCTTTAGATCCAGCGCGATCGATTCCTTGTTCCGGTTGATGGAGGCGAAGTAGGCCGACTCGCCATCCACGAACGGGCCGACCTGGCGCGAGTCGTCGCCGCCGTTGGGGTGCTCGATCTTGATGACGCGGGCGCCAAGGTCGGCCAGCATCATCGTGCAGTAGGGGCCGGACAGCACCCGCGTGAGATCCACCACCGTGAGGCCCGCCAGCGGCAGCAGGCTCTGGCCCGCCGGAGGCGTGGGGGTGGAATTGGCCGGGTTTGTCATTGCATGCTCCATGTCATTCAATCGATCTTCGCGCCGCTGGAGACCGCCAGGTCCACGCCGATCCGGCCTTCGCGCGCCGCGTATTCCTGGAATTCGGCCACCGAGGCGGAGACCGCCACTTCGTCGCCCTGCATCAGGAATTTCTTCTTCAGTTCGGGGTTGGCCATGACCTTGGCGGTGGCCGCGTAGAGCTTGTCGATGATCTCGGGCGGCGTCTTGGCGGGCGCGAACAGGCCGTACCACGCGGACAGGTCGTAGCCCTTCACGCCGCCTTCGGCAATGGTCGGCAACTGGGGGTTGGCCGGCGAGCGCTGGGCGGACGTCACGGCAATCGGCACGATCTTGCCGGTGTCGATCATCGGCTTGACGGACGGCGCCGTGCCGAAGGTGAGCTGCACGTCGCCGGCGGCCACGGCCTGCGCGGACGGCGCGCCGCCCTTATACGGCACGTGGGTCATCTTCACGCCGGCCAGCTTGGTGAAGTAGACGCCGGCCAGATGGGTGATGACGCCGTTGCCGGAGGACGAATAGTTCAGCGAGCCCGGGTGCGCCTTGGCCTGCGCCACGAGGTCGGCCACATTGCGGATGCCGATGTCCTTGTTGACGGCCAGGATCATCGGCGCCGCCACCAGCCGGGTGATGGGGATGAAATCGGACGGCTCGTACTTGATGTTCTTGTAGAGCACCTTGTCGCCGCCCATCAGGCTGGCCGTGGCGATGTAGAGCGTGTAGCCGTCCGCCGGCGCCTTGGCGACGAACTCGGCGGCGATGGTGGTGCCCGCGCCGGGCCGGTTGTCGACGATGACGGGCTGGCCCAGTTCGCGGCTCAGCGCATCGCCATACAGCCGTGCCGTGTTGTCCGCGCCGCCGCCGGCGGGAAAGCCGATGACGAGGCGGATGGGTTTGGTCGGGTACGCCGTCTGCGGCGAAGCCTGTGCAGGCAGCGCGGTGGCGACGWGGGCCAACGTGGCCAGGGCGGCCAGTGACTGCGTGGATACGGGGGTCTTTTTCATGGTGTGTGTCTCCTCCGGGTAGCTGTATCGCTACTTGCCGCTGAATACCGGCTGGCGCTTTTCCTTCCACGCCGCCGCGCCTTCCCGGAGATCTGCCGAGATCTCCGAGCGATGGATGTCCCGCGCCAGCGCGTCGGCATCGAGCGTGCCGCGCGCCAGCGCGTTGAGGTGCTGCTTCATGCCGAGCAGGGCGATGGGCGCCATGCCGGCAAGCTGGGTGGACAACTGGTCCACCCGCGCGTGGAGCGCCTCCGGCTCGACCATCTCGGTCAGGAAGCCGATGTCCAGCATGGTGGCGGCGTCGATCCGGTCAGTGGTCAGAAACAGGCGCTTGGCGGCGTTCAGGCCGAGCCGCGAGACGTAGCGCGCCATGCCGCCGCGATAGAAATGCAGGCCCAGGCGGGCGGCCGGCATAAACATGTCGCAGCCGGGCACGCCGATGCGGAAGTCGCACGCCAGGCAAAGATCGGTGGCGCCGCCGTAGACGCCGCCGTTAATGGCGGCGATGGTGACCGGGCGGGCGGCTTCGATGACGTCCATGACTTCGCCGAAATTCAGCGCGCCTTCGTCGGCCTTGCCGGCCAGCGAGCCGATGTCGTAGCCGCTGCAGAAATACTTGCCGGCGCTGACGAAGCGGAGCACCAGCACGCGCTCCATCTCGTTGACCGCCTCGATGTGATGCCGTATGGCGCGCAGATCACCTGGATTGAGCCGGTTTGCCACCTCGGGGCGGCGTAGCGCGAGGGTGGCGATGGGGCCGTCCACAGTGAGCAGAGGCGAGTTATCATCCATTCCGAAATATCTCCCGGTCTTCTTGATATATTCACGAAGCCTACAGATATTTTCTATCCGGAACAAAAGAGGGTATACCCGTGCAATCACTCCAGGATCGCATTCGAGAAAACGTGGTGTCGGCCATTCAGACCGGCGCGCTGCCCCCGGGGGCACAGATCGACGAGAAGGCGCTGGCCGACGCGTTCGAGAGCTCGCGCACGCCGGTGCGCGAGGCGCTGCTGATGCTGGCCGCTCAGGGGCTGGTGACCATCGTGCCGCGCGCTGGCATGTTCGTGCACCAGCCGACCGCCGCCGAACTGGTGGCGATGTTCGAGACGCTGGCCGAGATGGAGGGCGTGGTGGCGCGGCTGGCAGCCCAGCGCATTACGGCGGCCGGCAAGAAAGTGCTGGCCAATGCGCACGAAGCGGCAGCCGAGCACGTCGAGCGCGGGGATACCGCCGGCTATATCGAGGCCAATCGCAAATTCCACGACGTGCTGTACCAGGCGGCAGCCAATCCGTTCCTGTCCGAGCAGATCGTGCAGTTGCGCCGCCGGCTGGCGATCTACTGGCAGAAGAAGGGGCTGATCAACGACGCCCGCGTGCCCAGCTCCCACCGCGAGCACGGGCATGTGGTGGAGGCGGTGCTGGCGGGCCATGCCGACGTCGCCGCCGAGGCCATGCGGACGCATATCTCGGCAGGCGGCAAGGCCATCGCCGATCTCGTGCTGCTGGCCAGTGCGGCGGTGGACCAGGGCGGCGTGCAATCCAGATAGCCAGTCCGGCCCTATGGTAGAAATGCCACACAAGTTCTGGTAACTCTCCCGGGTCAGGCGCGCGCCCCGCGCCCCAGGCATCTCACCCATACCCAGGAGTTTTCCGATGCGAGGTTTGTTCGTCGCGATCATTGCGGCCTGCGTTTCGGCCGTGGCCAGCGCGGAGATCGTGTGGCCGCCGAATGCCGTCGGCGGTTTCACCCGCAACGGTCTCTGGCGCAACGTGCAGGCGCGCTGCCTCACGGACGGCRCGCCGCGCCACGCCGACTGCGCCGTGGTCGATCGCGACCGGGGCCTCGTGCTCTACAAGGACTACGTCGGCGCCTCGCACTACCTCGTGATTCCCGATCATGCCGTCAGCGGTGTGGAA
>NZ_JBFREV010000062.1:0-14085 GCF_052114485.1 Cupriavidus sp. KB_39 | reverse complement strand
CCGGGCAACTGCTCGATGCTGGTGACGAGTTCGCAGTAGTGGCTGCACTCCCGGAACAACTGCTCGGGATGCGTCTCCTGGAAGTAGCCACGGCCGATTTCGGCGCTCGGGATATGGGCGGCGATGGCCAGCACCGGCACGCCGGAGCGGTGGCAATCGAACAAGCCATTGATCAGRTGCAGGTTGCCGGGGCCGCAGCTCCCGGCGCAGACGGCCAGCTTGCCGGTCAGGTGCGCCTCGGCGCCCGCTGCGAATGCGGCGGTCTCCTCGTGGCGGGTATGAATCCAGTCGATGTCGCCGCGCTGGCGCAGCGATTCAGTGATGCCGTTGAGGCTGTCGCCGACGACGCCGTAGATGCGTTCGACGCCCACTGCGTGCAGGACGCGGGTGATGAGGTCGGCTGCGTGGTTGGCCATGGTGCTCTCCTTGTACGATCGGTGCCTGCGAGCGAGGCGGAATCCCAAGGTACAAGGGTAGGCGGTGATGGCCGGGGAGGATAGCGCGCGGGGCCGGTCCTGTCCGATCCGCACGGCGCGTCGGCATGTCGAATGCGCCCGGACCATGAAAAAGGCCGCCATGGCGGCGGCCTTGCGGGGGCGCGGCGCGTCGCTTAGGCGTGCAGCGCGGCCGGTTGCAGCGATTTGCCGGTCAGGCTGGCTACGGCGACGGCCATGGCCTGCTCGCGGGCCTCGGCGGCGGCCGGCGCGGGCATGAAGCGCTCGGGGGCTTCGCGCGCCAGTTGCTGGAGGTGGCGCAGCTTGGCCTGGAGGCCGGGTTCCACGCGCGAATCGGGCGTCACCGTCGACGGGCAGGCCACGCCGAGGATGTCCAGTGCCTGGCGGAAGTTCTCTACCGTCAGGCCCTCGACCGGATTCACCTGCACGAGGTGGCGGCGCTGCGCATCCGTCATCGAGGCCGGTGCGGCCGTCGACAGGATCACCCAGCTACCCGGCGCGGCACGCTGTGCGAACCACGCGTCGATCTCGGCGCCATGGCCGCCCGCCACGCGCGGGGTCATGCCTTCCACCTGGAGGTCGAGTTGTTGCAGGATCGCGGCCGGTGTGCCACGGCGCCAGGCGTCGGACACCACCACGCGGGCGCCGGCAATGCCGAACAGCCGGCGCAGGAAGCCCAGTGCGATCGGATCGAAGAAACGGACATCCCTCAGGGTGCCGCTCATTGGCGTACCGCCCAGGCGGGCAGCGGAGCGGTCCGAGTAGAGGACGCCGGGTACGTCCAGCATGATGAGGCGTTCAGACATGATTTCCCTGTGGTAGTCGGTACTGTTTGGTCGAGACAAGCGTACTCGGCAATTCGGCTTCTGCGGCGACACAAAACGTGCGTAAGTGCAACAGTTCTGTAACTTCTACACCGGAGGCGTAAATGCCCGTTACCCCTTGTTCTCAAATGTTTCCGGCCGACACACCTGCCTGAATCCGGGGKCGATTCCGGCGCGGATGTGGGGCCAATGGAGAAGAAAACGAATGCACCAGCGCATCGGTTGACACGTTGCGATTAGGGGAATTACTAGGATTTACCCGAGGCGGGATTGGAGGCTGAGAAGGGGCGGGCAGGGACGGTGGGGCGATGGGGGGGCGGTGAGGCGGCTTACCGCTTGCGCAGTAAACGCATTTCGAAATGCTCGAATGATTGCTGGCACGCCGCGCTGCAAAACAGCACGGTCGGGCCCACGGGTTGCTCGCAGCCATGACAGGCGCCGCACGGCTTGAGCCGTGGCGCCCAGTCGCGGCCCGCCGCGTCGAGATCATCATGAAAGGACGAATCGTCCTGCACTGCCTTGCGTAGCGCCATGCCTGGTCCTTGCTGTGCGTCTCGATTGAGAGGCAAGCGATCATGCTAGCCGGGCCGTGACCCGGGGAGAATCAGCATTCGCTTATTTACGACAGCAAAGACCGGAAACTTTAACAATGGCGTGACATTGCTGCGGTGCAGCGTGGCAGGGCTACTGGAACTGGAAGCGCGACACGTCAGATTCCAGCGCGGCGGCTTCCTCGTCGAGCCGGTTGGCGTGCTGTGCCACGGTGTCCACCAGCGCGCCGTTCTGCGCCCCGGTCTGCCCGAGTTCCGCGAGGGCATCGCCCACGGTGCGGATGCCGGCGGCCTGTTCCTCGGCCAGCGCGCGCAGATGGCCCGCGAGGCTGTGGCTGCGATCGACCGCCGACTCGATCCCTTCCATCGCCGCCACCACGGTGCCGCTGAGGCTGGCGCCGCGTTCGATCTCGCGCGTGGCGTCGCCGACGATGCCGCCGATCTCGCGGGCGGCGTTGGCGCTGCGCTGGGCCAGCGCGCGCACTTCCTGCGCGACCACCGCGAAGCTGCGCCCCGCCGCGCCGGCGCGCGCGGCTTCCACGGCGGCGTTGAGCGCGAGGATATTGGTCTGGAACGCAATGCCCTCGATCACCGTGACCACCTCGGCGATATTGCGCGAATGGCCCAGCACGTTGGCCATGGTCCCGTTCATGTCGCGTACCACCGCCATGCCGGCGCCCGATGCAGTGCGCGCCTGGTTGGCCATCGTGCTCGATTCATTGGCCTGCTCATGCACCTGTTCGACGAGCGCGGTCAGGCGAGTCATGCTGGCCGCCGCGTGGCGCAGTGCCTCGGCCTGCTGCGCAGTGCGTGCCGCGAGTTGCTGGTTGCCGTCGGCAATATCGCCGCTGGTGTCCGTGATCTCGTGCGCTGACTCCTGAATGCGGGCCAGCACGCCGGCCAGTTCATCGCGCATGCCAGCCAGGAAATAGAGCAGGCTGGTCTGATCGTCCCTGCGCAGGTTGATATGCGCGGTCAGGTCGCCGCTGGCGATGCGGTTGGCCGCCGCCGCGGCGTCGCGCGGTTCGCCGCCGAGTTCGCGCGTCAGGCTGCGCGCTGCAAACCACGCCAGCGCGCCGGCCGCCACGAAGCTGGCCACGAGCAGCGCGGCCATCAGCGTTTGTGCGCCGATCTGGCTCGCGGCAACGCCCGCCACGGTGTCGGCGGCCTGCCGCTCCAGGCCGGCGCGCGTGGCTTCCATCAGCGCGCCGAGCTTTTGCAGTTGCTCGCCCAGGAAATGGCCGTCGACGGAAACGGCGCTGTCGAACTGCAGGGCGTCCAGCGGCTGCTTGTTGATCAGCGCCACGTAGCCTTGCATCAGTTCRCCYGCCGCTGCGCGCTCCTTYTGCAGCGCCTGTGCCTGGCGCGGCGCGGCCTGGCGCACGCCGTCCACGGCGGCGTCGAGCTGGCGCATGGCCTGCTGGATGTCCGCGCCGGCAGCGTCGCGCTCGGTGGTGCTCGTGGCCAGCGTCAGCGCCAGTTGCGCGCGGCCCAGCATAGCCAGTGCGGCCTGCGCGCGTTCCGCCGAAATGGCGCCGCGCATGTCGCGTTGATACAGGATGTCGGTGTCCTGCTTGAGGGAAACCAGATTGAGGATGCCGATCAGGCCGACCACGGCGCCGAAGACATAGACCAGAATGAATGCGGCGGACAGCCGCGCCGCCAGCGGCAGTCGCACCAGCCGTTGCCACACGGCTTCGCCGCGTGCGCGCGGCAGACTCAGTTGGATGGCTTGCAACACGAAACAGACTCCTGCCGGGATTGCCCCGGCCATGCCATGACCCGATGCCCGCCGCGTGGCTGCCTGACCGTGCCGCCCGGTGTGGACGACCGGGGCATATTCCCGTTGCGGTGCGCCGCCATGCTCGGCGAACGGTGTGACGCAGGCGTGACACCGTCGCACAACGGGGAGATCGGCGCAGGCCGCAGAGGGCGGGTTACGGCTGGAGCAACGGCTGGCCGGGTGGGCCCGTCAGGTCGGCGCGGACGGTCTGGTCGAGGATGTCGAGCCGGTAGCCCTGCGCGTACACGACATTGACGGTGACGCCGTTGGCCGGGCAGAGATCGAGCGTGCGGCGCATGCGCGAGACCAGCCCCGCCAGCGCGCGCGAGAGCGGTGGCAGGTCATGACCCCAGATCATATGTTCGATCCGCTTGCTGGCCAGGATGCGGCCCGCGTTGGCGAACAGCAGCGTGGCAAGGTCGAACTCCTTCGGCGTCATGGCGATGCGGCGCCCATTCAGCATGGCGAAGCGGCCGGGGCTGTTCAGCTCGTAGGGGCCGGCGCGCATCGGCAGGTTGTTGCGGAAGCGCGCGCCGCACATGCGTCGGCGCAGAGCGGAGATGCGCGCCAGCAGCACGCGGTTGCTCAGGGCCTCGAGCACGTAGTCGTCGGCGCCGGCGTCGAGCGCCTCCACGAGGTCGTTGTCGTTGTTATGCTGCCCGCCGATCATGATGATCGGCATGTCGCGGGCSCGCACGGCGCGCACGGCACGGATCACGTCGATGGCGGAAATGTCTTGCAGGTCGCGGTCGACCAGCAGCATGTCGTAGCTGTCATGGCTGAGGCCGTGGATCAGGTCCCGGCCGGCAAGGAAGAGGGTGCACTGGAAACCCGCGAGGGAGAGCAGGTCCTGGATGGGGTGGAGGCGGGCCGCGCGGCTGGCCAGTAAGGCAATGTTGGTCGAAACACTCATGCTACAACTACCAGAAAACTGAAACGGATTGACGGAGAGGAACCGTCAGAGCGTAGCGGCGGCATGCCCGGCCGGACAATCGCCATTCCCTTAAATGTGGGATCGCCGCGAACCGGGTCAGGCTTATCCACAGAACGTGTGGATAACTGGCGGGTGGGCGGAGGCGCACCGGCGCCGGCACGCCATTGCATCGGCGCGCCTAAAAATGAGGCAGCCCGACCGGCATATGGCGATCGGGGGATGCCCTCATGTGACGGGTATGCCAGAATACGGCTCATCCATGTACGGGCCCGCAGCGCCGAACCATCCGCCTATGTTGATGAGTCCTAGCGTGATCGCCGCAGTGATGGTCGCCTTCCATATCGTGGGCGTGATGGCCGCATTGCATGCCGTGATGACGGTCCGCACCGCGCCCGGCGCCATTGCGTGGGCGGGGTCGCTGGTGATGATGCCGTACTTCGCGCTGATTCCGTACCTGATCTTCGGCCGCAGCACCTTCGCCGGCTACGTCAATGCCCGCCGTTTCAATAATGACCGCCTGCGCGAGATCCGCCGTGGCATGACCGCGTCCGAGCGCGAGGCCATGTCAGCCTGTGTGGTGACCGCGCCGGCGCAGGCCTGCATGCGCGCGCTGCCCGGTCTGACCGGCATGCCGTGCCTGGCCAACAACGACGTGCGCCTGCTGATCAACGGCCAGCAGACCTTCGAAGCCATCTTCGCTGCCATCGACGCCGCCACGCAGGTCGTGCTGGTGCAGTTCTTCATCGTCCATGACGACGAACTGGGCCGCGAACTCCAGCGCCGCCTGTGCGAGCGCGCCCGCGCCGGCGTGAAGGTCTATTTCCTGTTCGACAGCATCGGCTGTCACGGACTCGGACGCGGCTATGTGCGCACGCTCCAGCAGGCAGGGGTGGAGGCGCGGCCCTTCGCCACGCATCCCGGCTTCGTCAATCGTTTCCAGCTGAATTTTCGCAATCACCGCAAGCTGGTGGTCGTGGACGGCGCGCGCGCCTTCCTGGGCGGGCACAACGTCGGCAACGAATACCTGGGCGCGCGGGCGCCGCTCTCGCCGTGGCGCGATACGCATATCGAAATTCGCGGCGCGGCGGTGCTGGAGCTGCAGATGGCGTTTGCCGAGGACTGGTATTGGGCTGCGAAGGAGGTGCCGTACCTGATGCTGCCGCCGCATGGCGATGTGGGCGAGATGATCTGCCAGGTCGTGCCGTCCGGCCCGGCTGACGCGCAGGAGACCTGCTCGCTGTTCTTCGTCGAGGCGATCCAGTCGGCGCAGAAGCGGGTCTGGATCACCTCGCCGTACTTCGTGCCGGACGAGGCGGTGTTCGCCATGCTGCGCCTTGCCGTGCTGCGCGGGGTGGACGTGCGCATCCTGATTCCGTCGCGCCCGGACCACCTCGTGGTGTACGCGGCGTCCACCATCTACGCCTACCAGGCGGTGTGCGCGGGCGTGAAGGTCTACCGCTACCAGCCCGGCTTCCTGCATCAGAAGGTGATCCTGATCGACGATGAGGCCGCCGCCGTGGGCACCGCCAATCTCGACAATCGCTCGTTCCGGCTCAATTTCGAGATGATGGTGMTGACCGCGCATCCSGCCTTCGCGCGGGACGTCACGCGCATGCTCGAGGCCGACTTCGCCGAGGCGCGCGAGATCAGTCGCGACGAATTTTTGGCCTCGCCCGCGCTGCTCCGGGTGGCGATGCACGTGGCCAAGCTGTTCGCCCCCATCCTCTGAGCAAATCCGCTGCCGCCGTTGTCCACATTGGCGGCTGGCGCTCCTTGTGTACACTGTCTACTATACAAAGCAGAATGAGTGGACGATGTCCACATGGGAGTTTGATATGAGCCGAGTCGCCGCCACGCCGCCCACGCGGAGCACTTATCGACATGGCGATCTACGGCGCGCCTTGCTCGAAGCCGGGATCGATCTCGCACGCACTGGCGGCCCGGAGGCCGTGGTGCTGCGTGAAGCCACGCGCCGCGCGGGCGTGGTGCCGAATGCCGCGTACCGTCACTTCGCGAGCCGGCAGGACCTGTTGGAGGCGGTGCGCGCCGCGGCCTTGTCCGGCCTGGCCATGGCCATGGAGACCGAACTGGCAGCGCTGCCCGCCAATGCCTCCGCCACCGAGCGCGCGCGCGGGAGCCTGCGCGCGGTGGGTGCGGGCTACCTCCGTTATGCGCTGGCCGAGACAGGCCTGTTCCGCACCGCCTTCTCGGTGCCGGACGAYGTRGAGGACGACCCGGACCCCGCCAAGGCCGGCAACAGCGGCCTCAACCCGTTCCAGTTGCTGGGCGCCGCGCTCGATCATTGGGTCGATGCGGGCCTGCTGCCAGCGGCGCGCCGCCCCGGCGCAGAGTATGTCGCCTGGTCCGCCGTCCACGGGTTAGCCATTTTGTTGATCGACGGCCCCCTGCGCAGCCGCGCGCAGGAACAGGCCGGCATCATCGGTGCGCGGCTRTTGGACATGGTGGAGAACGGCCTGACGGTGGCCTGAGACCAAAAAAATGCCACGTGGCGGGGACCACGTGGCATCCAAGTAAAAGAATGCCAGCGAGGGGTCAACTCTGGCACTCCATCGGGTGCCTGCATTGCACAGGCGGGGCCAAGTGTAAGAAGACGATTCTGATTCGTGAATAGGAATAGTCCGAAAATGGATTTCCGCCCCGCAAATACTGTCTAACGGCCATGGGGCGACGGTCGAAGCCGCCCTCGGCTTTGATGCAGGTCAATGGGAGTGCACGATGAATGGGGCGCGCGGTTGGATGATGGCGGGCATTGCGGGCGCCACATGGATGCTGGGCGGCTGCGTGGCATATCCCGGCTATGACACGTACTACGGCAGCTATCCGTCCGGCTATGCCTCGTCAGGCTATGACTCGTCGGGGTATTACGGCGGCTACTACAGCGGCTATCCCGCCTATGCCTACGGCTATCCGTATGCCGGGTATCCGTATTACTACCGACCCTGGTATGGCGGCTTCTACGGCAGTGTCTGGTATGGCAGCGGCTATCGCGGCTACTACGGGCGTGGATATCGTGGCTATTACGGGGGCTACCACGGCTACCACGGGGGACACGGCGGGTACCACGGCGCCTATGGCGGCTACCGTGGCGGCGGTTATGGCTATGGCGGTGGGGGCGGGGGAAGAGGCGGCGGCGGGCGCGGTCGACGCTGAGTGCCAGCGCGCCCGCGCGATGCCGGCAGGAGCAATGCCTACGGCAACTGCCGAAGCTGTCCGATCACGGACATCAACCGCCCGTGTGCCACGATGACCGACGACTCGTCCTGCAGCGCCTCCTGATAGCGCTTGCGAAACGCCTCGTCCCCGCGCTCGCTGAACAGCTTCTGCGCGGCGGCGGCCACGGCCCGGCAGGTATCGTCATGATGTTCGTCGCCCTCGAGTTCTTCGTCGATCTCGATGATGAGGCGCGACAGCGGGTCCAGCCAGCGAAAGAAAGATTCTTCGGTGACCAGCTGCACGAACTGCCCGGCTGGAATCGGACCGTGCAGACGCTCGTATTGACCACGGTCGTAGCCGATGACTTCCTTGTGTACCTGGAGCAATGCCGCGCGCAGGGCGCGCAGGCCTAAGCGGCGGGTTTCCTGGGTGGCAAGGAACTGTTCGCTGGGCATGCCTTTTCTCCACTTTCCTGTTCCAGGGCAGGGCGTGTCGACATGACCCGTCGGCGGGGTCCTCCCGGGAACCGCCATCGCCTGCCCGATCGTTTTCGGTATGCATCGCCATGCGGCATGACATGGAGTATGCGTGAGTCAGTATAGGAAGCGCACGTGGCGCAGACCAGCGCGCAAGCCTAGCGAGATACCCGTATTGCGGCCCTGCGGCAAACCGTGGCGGCCATGTGGGTGAGTCTGAAACAAGATGTCGATGGTGCGATGCAAGGCACCGCTCAGGCACCCGGACCTTGCAACGATGCCCCCGCCGTGGCGATGATTTCCTCTGGGGAAGGATGTGCGCGCGCAGTCAACCGCATGCGTGCGAGCAGCGGAAGATGATCGGACGCCAGCCGCGTCAGCGCGCTGCGATGGCCCGCCACCGACACCAGGTGCGCGCGTGGCGAAGTCCAGATCCGGTCCAGCGCGAGGAAGGGCCAGCGCGACGGAAATGTCGAGACATGGGGTGTGCGTTCGAAGTACGCATGCAGCCAGCGCAGCGGGCGCCCCCACAGGAACCACTCGTTCACATCGCCGAGCAGGATGGTGGGCTGCTCGGGCGCCTCCGCCAGCGCGGTGAGCAGCCGGCGCACCTGCCAGCGCCGCTCGCCGGGCATCAGTCCGAGGTGCGTGGCAATCACGCGCAGCGCGAAGGTGTCGTGCTCCACGGCGTTGCATTCGAGCATGGCGTCGATGGCGCCGCGCGGCTCATGCCCCTTCACGCTGAGGTCGATATGGCGGATGCGCAGCGGCCGGTAACGCGTGAGCAGGCCGTTGCCGTAGTCGCCGTCCTCGCGGACCAGCGTGGGGCCGGGAATGGCGTGCAAGCCGCTGTGCGCGGCGAGGAAGCGCAGCATGTCGAAGCCGGTATGGCGCGACTCCACTTCCTGCAGGGCGATCAGGTCCGCGCGCAGTTCCGTCACCACATCCGCGATGCGCTTCGGCACGAAATGCCCATCGGTGCCCACCCCGCCGTGGATGTTGTAGCTGGCCACGGCGATGTCCGCGTGCAGGGACCCGGAGGCGTCCGACGCGGGATTCGATGCGGGAGGCAACGGCGCGTTCATCAGGCCCCCTCGCGCGAAGGCGCGCTGGTGCACGGTGGCGGGTGCCGCGCCGCCGCTGTCGCGGCCGTCGCAGCCGTCGCTGCCGCATGGAGTTCGGCGTTCGCCGCACGCTCCCGGCGCTTGCGCCGCCGGCGCAGCAACACTGCCACGGTGATCGGAATCAGCAGCACCAGCGCCAGCAGGGCGAAGGTGCCCGCGCCGGGGTCTTTCGCCACGGCGGCAATCCGGTCCACCAGCGAGGCCGTGACAACAATGCCCGGCGTCATGCCGATGGCAGTGCCCAGCAGGCAGTCCCGCAGCCGGATGCGCGAGGCGCCCACCACCAGGTTGACCAGCGTGAACGGCGCCACGGGCACAAGCCGCAGCACCACCATCGCCAGCACGCCATGCTGGCGCACCTTCTGGCTCACGCGGTTCAGCCGGCGTCCGCCAAGGCGCCGCACCGCGTGGCGGCCCAGCAGCCGGCCCGCCGTATAGCCGCCGGCCGCGCTCAGCACCGAGCCGCACARCGCCARCAGCGCGCCGTACCACGGCCCGAACACGACCAGCGTGACCACGATCAACAGCGTCACCGGAAACATCACCAGCCCGCCCGCCACGAAGGCGGCCATCATCGCGCCCGGCGCAAACGGCATGTCGCGCACGCGCTCGATCATCGTCAGCAGGTAGCGGAAATCGGCCCACTCGCGCAGCGGCGTATAGCGCCACGCGAAGGCCATGCCGCCCAGCACGAGTACCAGCAGCACGAACACCGCCACCCGGTTGGCCGCGTGGGGGCGGGCCTCCTGGCTGACGAACTCGGCCATGATCTGCTCGCTGTCGATGGGCTCGATGGGGTCCAGCAGCCGCGCATCGGGCAGCGCGGCATCCACTTCTTCCGGCACGGTCGGCGAGAACCGCTCCAGCGTGCGCCCGTCGCTGCGGTGCAGGGTTTCGATGGCGGCGTGCAGGCCGCCGGCATCCGCCAGCGCGGTGTCGAGTTCCTCCGGCGTGACGGCGAGGTGCTCGCTCAGCAGCCGCCCGCGCATGGCCCGGATGCCGGCGGCGATCTTTGGATGGCCGTTGGCCTCCACCACGAGGTTGCATTCGGTATCGAGCCCGAACGAGCGATTGCTGAGATTGGCCGACCCGATGGTCAGCAATTGGTCGTCYACCACCATGACCTTGCTGTGGACGTTGACGCAGGCRTCGCCAAGGTCCGGCACATGSGGGCAGTACAGGTGGAACCGTGCGTGCTGGTCCGCGCCGCGCAGCCGCCGGCAGAGCCGCGCGCGCAGCACCCCCATGCTCGCTTCTTCCAGCCAGCCGCTCTCGGTGCGCCGCGAGACCAGCGCAATCTCCGGCCCCTCGGGCTCGCGCAGGCGCTTGGTGAACGCGTCGGCGATCAGGCCGGAGCTGAAATACTGGTTCTCAAGGTAGATGCCCTCGCGCGCCGCGCCGATGGCATCCAGATACAACTCGCGGATCTCGGACACGCCGGGATCGTCCTCGCACGCCGGCGCGGTCCGGCTGATGCCGACGTCCACATTGGTGAGGTCMGGCTCGACGCTCTCCGGCCACGCATCCCCCAGCGGCTGGTCCGGCACGCGCGGCTGGCGGCCCGTGGCGCGCAGCCAGCGCGCCGCCGCGAGGTCGCCCAGCGCGGCGGCGGCGTCGCCATCGACCACGCACTGCACGTCATGGAAGGGCGGATAGGGCTTGCCATCCAGATCCACGCGGCGCGGGTCGTCGGCCAGATGATGATGGGTGTCCCAACGCCGGATGGTCAGGTCCAGGCCGCCCACAAAGGCCACCTGATGATCGACCACCACGACCTTCTGATGATGCGAGGCCCCGGGCGGATGGTTGCCATCGAGCCGGAAAGACAGCCGCCGATGGGTCTGCCAGTGCATCTTGGCGTCGGGCAGCCACTCGCGCTCCAGCGCGAACACCATCGCGAAATCCCAACTTAGCACGTAGATCCGCAGCCCACGCCGGCGTTTGCACAGCGTGTTCAGGAACTCGCGCAGCGTGGGCGGCAGGCCATCGGGCGGGTCATCGCCGCCCGGGTTCATCACCATCCGGCTGTCGATGTCCCAGCCGAGGATGAACACGCTGTGCGTGGCCTTGGCCAGCGCCTCACGGAGTGCGGAGAAATACGCATCGGCGTCGACCAGCATCGAAAACCGCTGGCACGGCTCCACCCGCCAGCAGTTGTGGCCGGGACGCAGGAGCGGGGAATTAGGAAGGGCGTCGGACATTACCCCGCCACAGGCGCAAGTTTTGTACCGGATGGGGATCTGGGGCTGAGGCTAGGGTCTGGCGATAGCGGAGCACCGCCGCCGGTGTGCGCTTTACTCGGCTTTGTAATTTTGACAATCGACGGAGAGGGATGGCGAGCGCGTCAGCCGCGCCGCGCCGCCTCACGCCAAGCCCCCGGCGGCAGGCCGAAGCGGCGGGCGAACGCGCGGGTAAAAGTCGTCTGGTCGGGATAGCCGACGCCGAAGGCGATGTCGGTCAGCGGCATCGTGCCGGCCATCAGCCATTGCACGGCCTGATCGAGGCGCAGGCGGGTCTGGTAGCCGTGCGGCGTGTCGCCGAAGGCTTCGCAGAAGAGGGTATGGAAGTGGCGGGCGCCCCAGCCGAAGCGGCTGGCGAGTTCGTCGGCGCGGGGTGGTTCGGCGAGGCTGGCGCGCAGGCAGGCGTCGATCGCCATGACCGGGAAGCGGGCGGCGTCGTGCCGGGTGAGGTCCTGCCCGAGCGAGGTGGCCAGGTTGCCGGCGAGGATGGCCGCGCGCTGCCAGTCGTGCTGCGGCGGGGCGCCGGGGTGGGTTTTCGGGATGGTGACGAGCGTGCGCACTTGCGCGGCGAGCGKGCCCTCCAGCGCGAAGGTGCGCGGGCGGGCCATCAGCCGGGCCGGCAGGGCCACGGAACTGGCCGGGAAGTCGGCCACAAGCTGCAGGTTCTCGGTCAGGCCCACGCAGACATGGTGTTCGCCACCGGGCACGACCAGGCCGTGTTCGGCATCCACACGATAGGCGTGACCGTCGATTTCCAGTTCGATGGCGCCGTCCACGCCGAACAGCAACTGGTGGTAGTCGTGCGCATGGCCGAGCGGCTGCGGYTGGAATCGCCGCGGCTCGACCAGCGGGGCGGCGTGGTCAGCGCGCTTCGGCACGTTGCGTCCGTCCCTGGGTCTGGCACAGCCACACCCCGCCGCCGGCCACGGCCATGCCGAGCCACTGGAGCGGCACCAGATGGTCGCCAAACAGCAGCGCGGCCTGCACGGCGGCCAGCGGCGGGGCGAGGAACATCAGCGCGGCGGCGTTGGCGGCGCGCCCGCGGCGCACCAGCCCCAGCAGCAGCCACGTACCGAGCCCCGACAGCACCAGCGCCGCATAGGCCAGCGACGCCCACAGCGTGACGCCCGGCTCCCAGTGCAGCGCGCCCGGGCCGCCGTTGACCGTGACCAGCGCGCCGGCCACCAACATCGCGCCGGCATTCTGCCAGGCCGAGCTGGCGCGAATGTCGGCCTTGGCGATGGAGGTCTTCTGCAAGAGCGTACCCATGGTGATGGAAACAATGGCCAGCAGGCCGATCAGCACAATCCACGGCGACACCGCGTGCGGCGCGCCGGCCCGCATCGCCGGCAGGACGACCAGCCCCACGCCGGCCGCGCCGAGCGCGAGCCCGCGCCAGGTGCGCATCGAAGGTAGCTCTTTTAATAGTGGGATGGCAAGCAGCGCGGTCAGCAGCGGCTGCAGGGCGCCCAGCAGCGCCATCACGGACGGCGACAGCCCGTGCGCCACGGCGCCGTAGCCGGCACACAGGTAGATGCCCTGCATCAGCGCGCCAGCCAGCAGGTGGCGGGGCACCTCGCGCGCCGCCGGCCACGCCGCCCCGGCCAGCACCGCCGCCAGCGTGAACATCAGCCCGGCCAGCGCAAAGCGGGCGAGCAGGAACAGGCTGGTGTCGGCCACGGGCACGACCGCCTTGCCGACGATAAAGCCGGTGGACCAGATCAGGACGAAGGCCAGGCCAGGCAGCCAGGCGGGCAGGGGGCGCGACATGGAAGCGGTACTCGATCAGATTCCGGGCGGCCGGTCAGTGGCCGCATTGGGGGAGATTGTCCGGCAGGGTAGCGGGGCGGGAGGGGGCTGTCTTGGCGATTCCTGCAATCGATCTTCAGACAAATCCGATGGACCTCATGGACAATATGCGCCTTGTCCACGTCTTCCGGCCCCGATCGGGCCGCGTTCCCGCCATGCCAACGACCGCGCCGCATCACCGCCTGATCCAGGATCTCGGCCTCGTGCCCCATCCGGAGGGGGGATTCTACCGGGAGACCTACCGCGACGCCGCGCGGGTCCGCCGGGCCGACGGCGTGGAGCGCGCCGCCTCCACGGCCATCTATTACCTGCTGTGCGATGACGCGTATTCGGCGTGGCACCGCATCTGCGCGGACGAAGGCTGGCATTTCTACGCCGGCGGGCCGCTCGACGTGCATGTGATCGATGCCGCAGGCCGGTTGCACACCCACCACCTCGGCAACCCGCTGAACGACGCGGGCACCGTGTTCCAGGCAATGGTGGCGGCCGGCTGCTGGTTCGCGGCCGAGCGCGTGGCGGGCTACGCCGGCGGCTACTCGCTGGTCGGCTGCACGGTGGCGCCCGGCTTCGAGTTCAGCGAGTTCGAACTGGCCGATGCGGCCGCCCTGGCCACGCTGGCCGCCGCCCATCCGCATCACGCCGAGGTGATCGCCCGGCTGGCGCCCCGGCTTCCGCAGGGCTGACCGGCCGCGCTCCCTACGTTCGCCGGCAAGTT
>NZ_JBFREV010000061.1:0-14200 GCF_052114485.1 Cupriavidus sp. KB_39 | reverse complement strand
GAGCACATTACGGCCCTGCGCCGCCGCTTGCAGCATGCCGGGTCGTCGCAGACTGACCTCGTCGGCACCCTTAACCCCATCGGCGCTGCCGTCCTGCGCGTGTTGCAGGATGACGTAACCGAGCCCGTGGACGCCGAGACTCGCCACATGCTCGAGCATGCCACCCATTCGCTCGCCGTGCCCCCGGCGGTTCGCACCTTGATGGACGACTACGTCCACGACTCCCGATGCGGATTCCGGATGGGTGGGCTCATGGAGCCCCGGCGCGTAACCAACGGCTACTTCCGCTACCGACAAGTGTATTGAGCCCCAAGTTAACCCAAAGTTGTCCGATTCCTACACCGATATCAGCCTTAGCTCGCCTTGGTTGTGCCGCCTGCGGTGCCAGCCCTCATCGACGGCGGACCGTGGCCGATGAGATCAGCCACGAATCAAACGCCTACCGCGGCTTCGCCACAGCCTCCTTGCACGGATCCTTCCGCTCGACGGGGGCCACGCGCACCACCTCGTCGAAGCCTTCGGCGCGGCTGCCGTCCTCCAGATAGCCCACGCTGAGCACCTTTGCGGCGTCGCCGTGGAGCCAGCGGGGCACGCCGAGGTCGCGCCGTACGTGGCCGTTGCCGGCGATCAGTACCGCGCCGCGGCTGGCGTAGGGGGCGAGCGTGCGGGCCATTACGGCGTCGCGGGCGGCCTGGGCGTTGAGCATGCCGGGCAGCATCGCCTTGGGGAAGTTGCCGCAATGGCCGGCATCGAGCGTCGCGGTCTGCGCGGCCACGACTTCCATCGGCAGCGGCTTGTCCAGCCCCAGCGCGGCCTGCTGGTCCGGCGGGAAGACCGCGCCGAGCCCGCCGCGGACGATCTTCGCGGCATCGGCGCGCGAGAGGTTCGCGGCCAGCAGCGGCAGGTCATATTGGAGCGCCAGCGCCACCACGGGCCGGTACAGCGGCCACTGCCAGCCGGCCGCGCTGCCGGCCTGGGCGATCAGGTAGTCGGCATCGCCCGGCCGTTCCTTGCGGGCGCGGTCGATGTCGGCCTGCCGCTCGCGGTCGAACTGCTCCATCGCCACCGCCGGCCGCCAGCCGGCTTCCACGGCGCGGGTCAGCGCCTGGAGSCGGGCCGCCTGCGCCGCGCCGTTGTCGTGGACCTCGCCCAGCAACACGTACTGGCGGCTGGGGAAGGTGGCGCCGATGGCCGCCGGCGACGGCGGCTGCGTCGCGCAGCCGGCCAGCATCGCGAGCGCCATGCCAAGGATCGTCGCGCGCATCATGGCTTCGCTCCGGACGTGGCTTGTTGGGACGCCTGTTGTGACTCCGGCACGTACACCATCGACCCATCCTTCAGCCGGTAGGCCACGCCGGCCTTGATGCCGTCGCCGCTGCCCACCTGCCCGCTGGCCTGATAGCGCACGATCTTCTCCCCCTGCCGCGACACGATTTCCATATTGGGCTTGCCCGGGTTGGTGATGACCGTTACGTCGTCGTGCGTGAACGGGTTCATCGGATTCTGGGCGATGGCCACCAGCAGGGCGGCAATCACCACCAGGAAGACGTCGATCAGGTTGACGACCGACAGGATCGGGTCGTCGGCCTCGCTTTCGTCCAGGAATCTCATCGGGCCGCCTCGCGCGCCTGGCCGAGCCAGACCAGTTCCTCGGCCAGCCAGCGGCGGCGCACATTGACCACCCAGAAGGTGATGCTCGCCGCGATCAGCGCCAGGATCACCGCCGAGAACGCGATGGTCAGGTTCTCGCCCACATTGGCGAGGTTGCCGCCGGACAGGCTTTTCAACGCCGGCCCCATCGGGATCATGGTGGCCACCAGCCCGAGCATCGGCGCCACGCGGGTGGCAATGCGCAGGCGCTCCAGTAGCCGGTGCGCGGCCACGTCCAGCGCGTCCGGGTGGCTGACCCCGTTGGCGTGCGCCCAGGCCACCAGCAGATAGCCGCGCCCCGATTCGATCCCATGCCGCCGGCGCAGCCACGCCTGCATGGCGAACTGGCCCAGCGCCCAGAACGCRTAGAGAAACAGCAGGCCGATCATGGCCAGCGTGGGATACAGGAACAACTGGCCGATGTCATACATCAGCGTTTCGAGGACGGTGGGCGTCATAAATATCGTCGCGATGAATAATGAAGCGATAAATCTAAYTACGTTGATTCTTCATGGCGATGRCTATCCAATGATCGCCGSTGCCAAGCCACGCATAGTACCGGCACCGGYCCCAAGCGCCCTCCTATTCCATATGCGCGGCRAAGCCTTTGCGGTCAGGCGCGATRTCGTCGCGCAGCGTCAGGGCCGGAATCTCGTATTGCCCCGAGTTCTGCGGGCGATAGGGGATCGGCGCCGTCTCGAACAGCGTATCGAGCCGTGCGCCCAGCGCCTCGCGGATCGACGCGAAGCGCGCGTCATCCATCTTCCCGCTGCGATAGGAGACGAAGGGCGGCAGCACGTCGAAGCCGGGGTAGTACAGCACGCCGTGCTGGATCGGGAACAGCAAATCGTCGATGGGCCCGTTGATGCCGCGCGCGCTGTAGTGCGAGTCCCAGCCGCCCGTGGTCACCAGCAGCATCGCCCGCTTGCCCTTGAGCGAGCCTTCGCCGTAGCGGTCGCCCCAGCGCGCGTCCGAGTGCTCGCCCACGCCGTAGGCGAAGCCATAGGCGTACACGCGCTCGACCCAGCCTTTCATGATGGCCGGCATGGAGAACCACCAGAGCGGGAACTGGAAGATCACGGCGTCGGCCCAGCGCAGCTTGTCCTGCTCGGCGGCGATGTCGGGGCTTTGCCAGCCGCCTTCGAACGCGCGCTTCGAGTCGAGCGAAGGATGGAACGGCGTACCAGCCTCGCGCTCGAGCGTGTCGCCGGCGTCGAGCTGCGGCTTCCAGCCCATCGCATAGAGGTCCGAGACCTGCACCGCGTGGCCGTTGGCCGCGAGCCGCTGCATCGCAAAATCCTTGAGCGAACCGTTCAGCGAGGTCGGTTCGGGGTGGGCGTAGACAATCAGCACGTTCATGGCGGGTCTCTGTCGATGGGAAGGGATGCCCCAAGGATGGACGGCCGTCCGGTATATTGGAAATGAATTTCCAATATCCTAGGTATTGCGATGACTAATCTCAGGCGTCTGGACCTGAATCTGCTGCTGACGCTCGATGTGCTGCTGGCCGAGCACAACGTCACGCGTGCGGCAGAGCGGCTGCATTACTCGCAGCCCTCGGTGAGCGTGCATCTGGCCAAGCTGCGCGAGATCTTCGGCGATCCGCTGTTGCTGCCCGGGCCGCGCGGCATGCGGCCCACGGCCCGCGCCGAGTCCTTGCGCGAGCCGCTGCGGCAGGCGCTGGCGGCGCTGGAAGCCGCCGTGGCGCCGTCCAGCCCGTTCGACCCCGCGCAGGCGGACCACACCTGGCGCGTGGCCGCCACCGACTATGGCGAATCGACCATCGTGCTGCCGGCGCTGAGCACCATCCGCGCGGCGGCGCCGGGCACGCGGCTGGCGGTGCTCGACATGGTGCCGGCCAGCATCGCCCGGCAGGCGGAGCAGGGYGAGATCGACCTCGCCTTCCACACCTCCGATGGCGCGCCGCCCGGCCTGCGCCGCCGCGCGCTGTTCACCGAGCGCTACGTGCTGGTGGGCCGCGCCGGCCATCCGCGCCTGAAGCGGCGGCCCACGCTGGCGCAGTTTGCCGAACTGGAGCATGTGATGGTGTCGCCCGATGGCGGCGGCTTCTTCGGCGTGACCGACACCGCGCTGGCGGCGGCCGGCGCCACGCGCCGCGTGGTGTTATCGGTGCCGCACTTCCTGTTCGTGCGCGCGGTGCTGGAGCGCACGGACCTCGTGGCGATGCTGCCGGAGCGGCTGGTGCGCGATACGGTAACGCTGGAGGTGGTAGAGGCGCCGGTGGAGGTGCCCGGCTATGAGATGTCGATGCTGTGGCACGAGCGTGCCCATCGCGACCCCGCGCACCAGTGGCTGCGCGAATGCATCGCGCAGGCCACCAGTGTCTAGCAGGATCAGTGCGTGACCGCCGCCGGCTCGCGTTCCGCGAGCGGGTTGCCTTCCGAATCGATCTGCAGCGGCCCCGTGCCGGAGAACCGGTCGAGCGCGAGGTAGATCACCGGCGTGATGAACAGCGTGATGACCTGCGAGAACAGCAGGCCGCCCACCACGGCCAGACCCAGCGGCTGGCGCAGCTCGGCACCGGCGCCCAGGCCCAGCGCCAGCGGCAGCGCGCCCATCACGGCCGCGAAGGTCGTCATCATGATCGGCCGGAAGCGCAGCAGGCAGGCCTGCCGGATCGCCTTGGCCGGCGCCATGCCGTGGTCGCGCTGCGCCGCGAGCGCGAAGTCGATCATCATGATCGCGTTCTTCTTGACGATGCCAATCAGCATCAGCACGCCAATCGTCGCGATCAGCGACAACTCCACGTTGAACAGGAACAGCGTCAGCAAGGCGCCGATGGCCGCCGACGGCAGCCCGGCCAGGATGGTCAGCGGGTGGATGTAGCTCTCGTACAGCACGCCCAGCAGCGTATAGATCACCGCAATAGCCGCCACCAGCAGCACCACCTGCGTGGCCTGCGACGACTGGAACACCGCCGCATCACCGCCCCAGCTGGTGAAGATGGCTGGCGGCATGTCGATCTCCTGCTTGTAGCGGTCGATCTTGGCCGAAGCGTCGCCCAGCGCCGCGCCCGGCGCGAGGTTGAACGACACCGTCACCGACGGCAGTTGCCCCTGGTGGTTCACCGCAATCGGCCCCACCCGGCGCTCGGTCGTGGCAAACGCCGACACCGGCACCATCTGCCCGGTCTTGCTGCGCACGTAGAGCTTGGAGAACGCCGTCTCGTCCACGCGATCCACATCGGCGGCGGTCAGGATCACGTAGTAATTGTCGATCGGCGTGTAGATGGTCGACACCTGCCGCTCGCCAAACGCCGTGTACAGCGCCGTGCGCACGTCCTGCATCTGCACGCCCAGCGCGTTGGCCTTGTCCCGGTCGATGGTCAGCTGCGCTTCCAGGCCCGATTGCTGGGAATCGCTCGTCACATCGCGGAAGATCGGCTCGGCGCGCATCTTGGCCATGATCTTGTCGCTGTACTCCTGGAGCTGGCCCGCCTTCACGCTCTGCAGCGTGTACTGGTAGCGGCTCTTGCTCTGGCGCCCGCCCAGCCGCAGGTTCTGCACCGGCGAGAAGTACACCGCCAGCCCCGGCACGCTGGACACGTCCTTGCGCAGCGACTCCACCACCTGCGGCATCTTCGGCCGCTCGTCCAGCGGCTTCAGTTCCACGAACATCCGGCCCGTGTTGATGGCCGGCGAATTGCCGCCGCCAATCGACGCCACCACGCTCTTCACCGCCGGATTGGCGCGGATCCGCTCGGCGGCATCGCGCAGGCGGTCGGACATGGCATCGAASGAGATGTCCTGCGGCCCTTCGGCGTTGACCTGGATCTGGCCRATGTCTTCCTCGGGGAAGAAGCCCTTCGGAATCTTGACGAACAGCACGGCGGTCAGCACGAAGGTCAGCCCCGCCACGCCGAGCACGAAACGCCGGTGCGCCAGGCACCAGTCCAGGCCGGTAGCGTACTTATGGAGCGTCCACTCGAAGAGGTCCTCGAACCACTGCGTGCTGCGCATGCCAATGGTCTGCTTCTGCTGCACGCGCGGCGCGGCGGCGCTGGCCGCACCGGAGGCGTGGTCGCCATGGTCGCCATAGGCGTGCTGCGACTCGTCCACCGGCACGTTCTCGGCCGAGAGAAAGCGCGCGCAGAGCATCGGGATCAGCGTCAGCGAGACCACCGCCGAGACCAGAATCGACAGCGACACCACTGCGGCGAACTCGTGGAACAGCAGCCCGATCACGCCCGGCATGAAGAAGATCGGGATGAACACGGCCACCAGCGAGATCGAGATCGACAGGATCGTGAAGCCCATCTCGCGCGAGCCCACCAGCGCGGCCTTGAGCGGCGGCACGCCTTCCTCGATGTGCCGCACGATGTTCTCAAGCATCACGATGGCGTCGTCCACCACCAAGCCCACCGCCAGCGTGATGGCCAGCAGGGAGACGTTGTCCAGGCTGTAGCCGAACGCCTTCATCAGCGCCACCGTGCCGATCAGCGAGATCGGCAGGGACACCGTCGGTATCAGCGTGGCGGCGGCGCGGCGCAGGAACAGGAAGATCACCATCACCACCAGCCCCACGGTCAGCGCCAGCGTGAACTGCACGTCATGGATCGACTCGCGGATGGAGCGCGAGCGGTCGTTCACCACGTTCACGCTGACCGAACCGGGCATCTGCTGGATCAGGCGGGGCAGGGCGGCCTTGATGGCATCCACCACGGCCACGGTGTTGGCGTCCGGCTGGCGCAGCACGGCCAGCACGATGGAGCGCTCGTTGTTGAGCCAGCTACCGGTCTTGATGGTCTCGACGCCGTCTTCCACATCGGCCACGTCCGAGAGCCGCACCACGGCGCCGCTCGGCTGGCTGGCCACGATGATGTTGCGGAACGCCTCGGCGCTGGTCATCTGCCGATTGGCCTGGATGGTCAGGGTCTGGCGTGCGCCGTCCAGCGTGCCGACCGGCGTATTGGCGTTGGCGCGGTTCAGCGCGGTGGCCAGCTCGTCGAGCGTGAGCCCGCGCGCCGCCAGCGCGTCCGGGTGGGCGCGCACGCGCACCGAAAAGCGCTTCTGGCCGAAGATCTGCACCTGCGCCACGCCGGGCAGCGTGGCCAGCGTCGGGGAAATCAGGTTGTCGCCGAACGCGTTCAGCTCCGCCAGGCTCATCGCGGGCGAGTTGATCGCCAGCAGCAGCACCGGCGCATCGGCCGGGTTCACCTTGCGGTAGGACGGCGGCACGGTCATCTCGATCGGCAGCGAACGCTGGGCGCGGAACAGCGCCGCCTGCACGTCCACGGCCGCATCGTCGATGTTGCGGTCGCTGTTGAACTCGATCGTGATGCTGGAGTTGCCCAGCGTGTTGGACGAACTGATGACGGTGACGCCYGGAATCGTGGCGAACTGCTTCTCCAGCTGCGTGGCCACCGAGGCGGCCATGGTCTCGGGGCTCGCCCCGGGCAGCGTCGCCGTGACCTGGATCACCGGCGAGTTGAAGCTGGGCAGCGCCGCGATGGGAATCGTCGGATACAGCACGATGCCCGTCACGATGACGGCCAGGCACAGCAGCACCGTCATGACGGGCCGGCGGATACAGAGTTCGGACAGCGTCATGGTCTAGTGCTTGTCTGCCACGGCCGCCGGGGCAGCCGGGGATGAGGCGTCGCGCGGGCGGGCCTCGCGCACCAGCGCGCCGGGGCGCAGGTTCTGCGCGCCCTCGGTCACCACGCGGGCGCCGGGCTGCACGCCCTCGACCACGGCGGCGGCGGCGGTGGTGGCCACCACGGTCACCGGCACGCGCGTCACGGTGTGGTCCGCGCCCACGGTGTAGACGAAGCGGCCTTCCGGGCCGGTGATGACGGCCTGCGGCGGCACGCTGAGGGCGCCCCGAAGCACCTGCACCGTGGCGCTGACGTTGGCGTAGGTGCCCGGCCAGAGCCGCTGCGCCTGATTGTCGAACATCGCCTTCACGCGGATGCTGCCGTACTGCGGGTCCACGGTGTTGTCGACGAAGGTGATCTTGCCGGTCACGGGGGCCTTGTTGCCGTCGTTGGGCACGGCGGTCACCTCGACCGGGCCRGCGTGCAGCGCCTCGCGCAGCGCGGCGAGCTGGCGCTCGGGCAGCGTGAAGCTGACGGTAACCGGCGAGATCTGCGCCACGGTCACCATCGGCGTCACCGTGGCGGGGGTGACGAGCGAGCCCGGGAAGACGTTGATCACGCCGGTGCGGCCGCCAATCGTCGCGCGGATGGCGCCGTAGCTGATGGCCACGCGGCTGGCCTCGATCGCGGCCTGGTCGGCGCGGATGGTGGCCTCGAAGCCGTCCAGCTTGGCCTGGGCCGTATCCACGGCGCTCTTGGAGACGAAATTGCGCTCCAGCAGCTCCTGGCTGCGCGAGAGCGTGCGGCGGGCATCGGACAGGTCGGCCTGGTCGCGCATCAACTGGGCGCGGGCCTTGGCCAGGTTTGCCTCGTCCATGCGGGTGTCGAGCGAGAACAGCAAATCGCCCGGCTTCACAGTCTGGCCTTCCTTGATATGCACGGTCTGGACGGTGCTGGACACCTGCGGCCGCACCTCCACGGTCTGCATGGCCGTGACGGTGCCGTTGGCGGTGACTTCCAGCGGTACATCGCCCTGCTGGACGATGGCCGTGGCCACCGCCGTGGCGGTCGGGCCCTTGGCCGCCGGCTTGGGCGCGAACCACGTCTTGTAGCCAAACCAGCCCGCCCCGGCAATGACGATCACCGCCACGATGGCGATCCAGGGCGAAGTGCGGCCGCGCCCCGTGCTGGTGGACGCGCTCCAGTTGCCATCGACGAAGCCCTTGGGCCGGTCGATCCCGTCTGTTTTCATGTGAGGACCCTCAAACACCGCATGGCGCGCGCCCGCTCCCCGGCACCGGCTTCTTGGAACCGGTTTGCCCGCGCAAACCACTACTAGTACCGCGCCTTGGCTTTTCAGGCCAGCGCGTCGTATTACAACCTGTTACAGCGCCAATAGGGGATAGGCGGGCCGGGGGAGGGAGATCTGGCCCGAAGACGCTTGTATCTGACTTAAAACATTAGCAGAAAAGCACGGTCGGGCCACTCCGGACTAACGCTGGAAGGGGGTGGAACGTCGATTTCGTTACGGATTGGTGCGCCGATTGATGTTTTCCACCGACACTTCACGCGGCCCCGGGATCACCACGGCGGCATCGCCGGCCCGGATCACCCCCGGCGTGGCCACGCTCAGGTACACGCCCGAATAGCCGCTGCGCACCATGTCGCGCACCGCCTGGGCATAGCCGAGGATGGCGTTGAGCTTGTAGCAGGGCTGGCGCGGTGCGCGCACCACCAGTTCCACCTCGCCCACGCGCAGCTGGTCACCTATCCACAGGGCGGATTCGAGCAGCCCCTGCAGGGTCAGGTTCTCGCCCATGGCGCCGAAGGCCAGCGGGCGCTCGGCCTCTTCGACACCGGCCTCGCGGCGGCGCGCGTTCCACCAGGTGTAATGCTCGATCGGGTACGCATAGACCGCCCGGTCCCGCCCGCCGTGAACGGTCAGGTCGGCCTGCTCGTCGCCGGCCAGCCCGCGCAGGTGCACGCCGACGGCAATCGGATGATGCAGCGTACTGAGCGGATGCTTGCGGATGGCGGAGAGCACCACGGCTTCGGTGCCGGCCCCGGCCACCACCAGCGGCAGGCGGATGCCGACATTGACGGCCAGCACGCGGCCGGTGGCGCCACCGCCCGAGGCGGCTGGGTTGGGACGGGGATCGGTCTCGGCCACGGTACGCCCTCCTTGCGTGTGCGGGGCCGCGCGGGCTCGTGGTCCCGCGCTGCTTTGGGACTGCTACGACATCTGCTACGCGCTGCGCGGTGTCCAGTGGCAGCCGAGCGCCCGCGCCCGCTGCGAAATCGCCAGTCCGAGCGCGATCAGCACCGCCGCACCCCAGTGCAGCGCATCGGGCCCGGCCAAGGTATAGATGGCCGCCCCGGCCATGGCGCCCAGCGCCTGGCCCAGGTAAATCGAAGAGGAATTGAGCGAGATGGACGCCGCGGCCTGGTCCGGCCCCAGCAGCACCAGCCGGGCCTGCTGGGCGCTGTTGGTGGCGAACCCGCCCACGCCCCAGAGCATGAACAGCGCCACCAGCGCGCCAACATGCCAGCCGGCCAGCGGCCACAGCAGCATGGCGGCCAGCGAGGTGGTCAGCGCCACCTGCACGATGCGGCTCGGCGTCACGCGGTCCATGCGCGCGGCGGCCACCACGTTGCCGGTCACGCCGCAGATCCCGTAGGCCAGGAACATCAGGCTCAGCGCGCCGCCGCTGATACCGAAGCGGTCCCGCATCAGCGGGGCGATGTAGGTAAACATCGTGAACATGCCGGCCGACTGGATCATCGTGGTGGTCACCACCAGCATG
The DNA here is from genome assembly GCF_052114485.1 of Cupriavidus sp. KB_39. Classification (NCBI taxonomy): domain Bacteria; kingdom Pseudomonadati; phylum Pseudomonadota; class Betaproteobacteria; order Burkholderiales; family Burkholderiaceae; genus Cupriavidus; species Cupriavidus sp. KB_39. Next base: position 4,189 of record NZ_JBFREV010000061.1, on the reverse strand, counting down.
ATCGGCTTGTGGCGCAGCACGGCCGCCCACGCCTTGCGGCCCACCGGCGCCACCTGGAGCCCGGCCGGCAACGCGCGCCAGACCGCCATCGACACGATCAGCGACAGCCCGCCCACCAGCCCCATGCTGACGCGCCAGCCCAGCGTGCTGGAGATGAAGGTGCCTAGCGGCACGCCCACCACGCTGGCCACGCTCCAGCCCAGAAAGACAAAGCTGATGGCCCGCCCGCGCGTGCGGGCATCCACCAGCAGCGGCAGCGTGGCGGCGGCCTGCGGGGTGTAGATGGCGGCGCCGATGGCCGTGACGAAGCGGATCGCCATCAGCATGGCGAAGCTGGGCGCCAACGCGGCGGCGAGGTGCATCGCCCCGTAGACCAGCAGCGCCCCGGCCAGCAGCAGGCGGCGGTCGATGCGGGAGCCGATCGTGGCGAACAGCGGCGCGCCCACGCAGGTGGCGATGGCGAACACCGAGATCAGCTGACCGGCCGTGGCGGCGCTGAGCGCGAAATCGGCGGCAATGTCGTTGAGCATGCCGGTGACGATCATCGCGCCGGTGCCGATGACGAAGTTGCCGACGCACAGCGCCAGGAGCCTGGGATCCATGAAATTTAGGGGGATGGGGCGACAGATTGCCCCGAGTGTAGCGGCTTTGGCGCAATCCGGACCGGCGCCAATGTGGGGAAGGAGACGCTCGCCGAGCGTCTCCATGGGGGCTGCGGCCCCCGGCCGCACTGTCTAATAACTTAGCGCGACAGGGTGGGCGTCAGCGCCTTGGGATTGGCCACGCTTTCGTGATTGCCGTCCAGCACGTCGAGGATGTTCTGGAACGCGGTGCGGAAGTACAGCTCGTAGCTGTCGCGCTCCACATAGCCCAGGTGCGGCGTGCAGATGCAGTTCTCCATGCGCAGCAGCGCGTGGCCCTGCAGGATCGGCTCGGACTCGAATACGTCCACGGCCGCCATGCCGGGGCGGCCCCGGTTCAGCGCGGCGACCAGCGCGCCATCCTCGATCAGCTCGGCCCGGCTGGTGTTGACGAACAGCGCCGTGGGCTTCATGCGCTGCAGGTCGGCCAGCTTGACGATGCCGCGCGTCTCGTCGTTCAGGCGCAGATGGAGCGACAGCACGTCGCTCTCGGCAAACAACTGCTCGGCGGACGCGGCCACGTTCAGCCCGTCCTCACGCGCAGCCTGCTGGGAGGCCTCGCGGCCCCAGACCAGCACGTTCATGCCGAACGCCCGCCCATAGCCGGCCAGGAGCCGGCCGATCTTGCCGTAGCCCCAGACACCCAGCGTCTGGCCGCGCAGCACCTGGCCCAGGCCGAAGTTGGGCGGCATCGTCGTCGATTTCAGCCCCGACTGCTGCCAGGCGCCATGCTTCAGGCTGGCCACGTACTGGGGAATGCGGCGCTGGGCCGCCATGATCAGCGCCCAGGTCAGTTCGGCCGGGGCCACTGGCGAGCCCACGCCCTGGAGCACRGCCACGCCGCGGTCGGTGCARGCGTCGATATCCACATGGCCGCCGGCGCGGCCGGTCTGGCTGATGATCTTCAGGCGCGGCAGCTTTTCAAGTAACTGACGCGTCACACGGGTGCGCTCGCGGATCAGGACCACGGCTTCCACATCGGAGAGGCGCGCGGCCAGCTGGCCCACGCCCTTGACGGTGTTGTTGAACACCTTGACGTCGTGGCCTTCCAGCAGGGCGAAGCACGGCAGCTTGCGCACCGCGTCCTGGTAATCGTCGAGAACGGCAATCTTCATCGGTGACTCTTTGGCTTGAGGAGCGACATCGGGGCGGCGGCTTGGTGCGCACGGCAACAGAATCAGCGCGCGCCCGACAGTATTGTGGGCCGACCTGACGCAACATTGAACCCAGACATGGCTCGTTCCGCATCCGCGTGCGCCCTTGCCGACCCGCCAAAACGGGGCGCCGGATGCCTCGGCACAATGTTGCGCAGCAAAAAACAGGCGGAGTTTGCGGTGGTATCCTTGCCCGCTTCTGCGACGCGGCGGGCCGGATGCGACGGTAGAGCCACGCTCCCGCCCATCGCCCCGCGCCGCCGGACAAAGCCCGACCGGCCCCTGCCGCCCGCCATATGCGGGCGAAGCGCAACTGTAGCGCAGCCGCAGGGACCGCTGCGACCCTTGGGCGGATTTGCTTGTTGCGTAGTTGTAACGGGATGTGACGATTGCGTGCCCGAGTGCCCCATGTCGAACATGGCGCACCGGGCCTCTCATTCCCTCACGCTATGGACGGCGCCGCCCCGGGAGCCTGACACGGTACCCGGCAGGGCTTTGCCAAGGTTTCTTTCTCGCTTTGGAGTAGCTGTATGAACCACCCCACAATGCAAGGCACCCCGGCACTGAACGTGCCGTCCTGGGTCAAGAACCAGAAACTGGTCGCATGGGTTACCGACATCGCCACACTGACCAAACCGGACAGCATCTATTGGTGCGACGGTTCCCAGGAGGAGTACGACCGCCTGTGCGAACAGATGGTCGCTGCCGGTACCATGCGCCGCCTGAACCCCGCCAAGCGCAAGAACTCCTTCCTGGCACTGTCCGATCCGTCCGATGTGGCGCGCGTGGAGGATCGCACCTTCATCTGCTCCGAGAAGAAAGAGGACGCCGGCCCGACCAACAACTGGACTGCCCCGCGTGARATGCGCCAGACGCTGTCCGGCCTGTTCGATGGCTGCATGCGCGGCCGCACGCTGTATGTGGTGCCGTTCTCGATGGGCCCGCTGGGCTCGCCGATCGCCCATATCGGCGTGGAACTGTCCGATTCCCCGTACGTGGCCGTCAACATGCGCATCATGACCCGCATGGGCCGCGCCGTGTATGACGTGCTGGGCGCCGACGGCGAGTTCGTGCCGTGCGTGCACACGGTCGGCAAGCCGCTCGCCGCTGGCGAGAAGGACGTGCCGTGGCCGTGCAACCCGACCAAGTACATCGTCCACTTCCCCGAAACCCGCGAGATCTGGTCGTTCGGCTCCGGCTACGGCGGCAACGCGCTGCTSGGCAAGAAGTGCTTYGCRCTGCGCATCGCCTCGACCATGGGCCGCGACGAAGGCTGGCTGGCCGAGCACATGCTGATCCTCGGCGTGACCTCGCCCGAGGGCAAGAAGTACCACGTGGCCGCCGCGTTCCCGTCGGCCTGCGGCAAGACCAACTTCGCCATGCTGATCCCGCCCAAGGGCTTCGAGGGCTGGAAGGTCACCACCATCGGCGACGACATCGCCTGGATCAAGCCGGGCCAGGACGGCCGTCTCTAYGCCATCAACCCGGAAGCCGGCTACTTCGGCGTGGCCCCGGGCACGAGCGAGAAGACCAACTTCAACGCCATGGCCACGCTCAAGGAGAACGTGATCTTCACCAACGTGGCGCTGACCGATGACGGCGACGTGTGGTGGGAAGGCATGACCAAGGAAGCCCCGGCGCACCTGGTCGACTGGCAGGGCARGGACTGGACGCCGGCCATCGCCCGCGAAACCGGCGCCAAGGCGGCCCACCCGAACGCGCGCTTCACGGCGCCGGCCTCGCAGTGCCCGTCGATCGACGAGAACTGGGACAACCCGGCCGGCGTGGCCATCGATGCSTTCATCTTCGGCGGCCGCCGCAGCACCACGGTGCCGCTGGTGACCGAGGCCCGCAACTGGACCGAAGGCGTCTACATGGCCGCCACGATGGGCTCCGAAACCACCGCCGCGGCCGCTGGCCAGCAAGGCGTGGTGCGCCGCGACCCGTTCGCCATGCTGCCGTTCTGCGGCTACAACATGAGCGACTACTTCGGCCACTGGCTGGCACTCGGCAAGAAGCTCGAAGCCGCCGGCGCCAAGCTGCCGAAGTTCTACTGCGTGAACTGGTTCCGCAAGGACGCCGACGGCAACTTCGTCTGGCCGGGCTTCGGCGAGAACATGCGCGTCCTGTCGTGGATGATCGACCGCGTGGAAGGCCGCGGCCAGGGCGCCGAGCACGTCTTCGGCACCTCGCCCCGCTACGCGGACCTGAACTGGAGCGGCGTGGACTTCTCGGAAGCGCAATTCCAGCAAGTCACCTCGATCGACCACGCCGCCTGGCAGCAGGAACTGGCGCTGCACGACGAACTGTTCACCCAGCTGCAGCACAACCTGCCGCAGGATTTGGTGGAAACGAAGGACAAGCTGGCCAAGCGGCTGGCAGCCTGAAGCCTGA
>NZ_JBFREV010000060.1:0-15057 GCF_052114485.1 Cupriavidus sp. KB_39 | reverse complement strand
TGCCCTTCCATCGCCGCCTCTGGCAGCAGGGCTGGGTGCGCAAGGCGGTGATCCTGCTGGCGCTGGCGGTGCTCTGGGAAATCCTCGCCCGCATCCAGGACAACGACCTGCTGCTGCCCACCTTCCTGGCCACGGCGCGGGCGTTTGGCGAAGGCATCGCCAATGGCGAGCTGCCGGGCAAGGCGGCGGTGTCGCTGTCGGTGCTGGTGCAGGGCTACGCGGCGGGCATCGCGCTGGCCTTCGTGCTGACCACGCTGGCCGTCTCCACCCGGCTCGGGCGCGACCTGCTCGACACGCTGACCGCCATGTTCAACCCGCTGCCGGCCATCGCGCTGCTGCCGCTGGCGCTGCTCTGGTTCGGCCTGGGCAGCAAGAGCCTGATCTTCGTGCTGATCCACTCGGTGCTGTGGCCGCTGGCGCTGAATACCTACGCAGGCTTTCGGGGCGTGCCTGAGACGCTGCGCATGGCCGGGCGCAACTACGGGCTGCGCGGCCTGCGCTATGTGGTGCTGATCCTGTTGCCGGCGGCGCTGCCGGCCGTGCTGTCCGGGCTCAAGATCGGCTGGGCCTTTGCCTGGCGCACGCTGATTGCGGCGGAACTGGTGTTCGGCGCGTCGTCGGGCAAGGGTGGACTGGGCTGGTACATCTTCCAGAACCGCAACGAGCTGTACACAGACCGCGTGTTCGCCGGGCTCGCCACGGTGATCCTGATCGGGCTGGCGGTGGAGGGGCTGGTCTTCACCACGCTGGAACGCGTGACGGTACGGCGCTGGGGCATGCAGCACTGACCCGGTTGGCCCGTTACCCCGTTGCCTGGCGGCGAGGGGCGGAGTAAGGTACGTGGTCTCGTCCGGAGCCCCCATGACCGCCATCCACAATGCCGCCGCCCAGGGTTTTGCCGCCCAGGCCGATACCTACGCCCGCGGGCGTCCCGAATATCCCGCCGAACTGGCGCACTGGCTGCACGACACGCTGGGGCTCGCCCCGGGCAAGTCCGTGGTCGACCTCGGCGCCGGCACCGGCAAGTTCACCCGCCTGCTGGCCGCCACCGGCGCCAGCGTGGTGGCCGTGGAGCCGGTCGCCGAGATGCGCGCCCAGCTTGCCGCCAAGCTGCCGGACGCCACCGTGCTGGCCGGCACCGCCGAAGCCATCCCGCTGCCCGACGCCAGCGTGCACGCCGTGGTCTGCGCGCAGGCCTTCCACTGGTTCGCCAACCCCGCCGCCATGGCCGAGATCCGCCGCGTGCTGCGCCCCGGCGGCAAGCTCGGGCTGGTGTGGAACGTGCGCGATGAATCGGTCGACTGGGTGGCCCGGCTCACGGCCATCATGACCCCGTTCGAAGGGGATGCCCCGCGCTACTACCGGGGTGACTGGAAGCGGGTCTTTCCCGCCGAAGGCTTCGGGCCGCTGCGCCTGACGGAATTCCCCTACACCCACACCGGCGCGCCGGAGCAGGTCATCGTGGACCGCGTGATGTCGGTCAGCTTCATCGCCTCGCTGCCCCCGGCGCAGCAGGACGCGGTGCGCGCCCAGTTGCACGACGTCATCGCCACCGMCCCGGCGCTGCGCGGCCAGACGGCGGTGGCGTTCCCGTACACCACRGCCGCCTATTGCGCCGAACGGGGCTGAAACCCTTAGCCCGGGCGGATTGACAAGCCCCGGGCCGTTCTATACGGTGGACGCCCATTCCAACCGGCCGTCCGCCGCTCCCTCATGCCACGTAAAGCCGCCCAACTCTCCGAAGCCGACAAGCATGGCGCYGCAGGCGGCGCCGTGGCCGTGGACCGGGCGCTGTTCGTGCTCTCGGTCTTCCGGGAAGGGGATACCGCGCTCGGGCTGGCCGAACTGGCGCACCGGAGCGGTCTATATAAGAGCACGCTGCTGCGGCTGCTCGCCTCCCTCGAACATGCCCGGCTGGTGCAGCGGTTGCCCGACGGCCGCTACGGGCTCGGCCCGGAAGTCGCCCGGCTCAATGCGGTCTACGCGGCGTCATTCTCGCTGGAGCAGGTGGTGGTGCCCGCGCTGCGCGAGCTGGTGCGCGACACACGCGAATCGGCCGCCTTCCACGTGGAGCAGGGCGAGCATCGCCTGTGCCTGTACCGCGTGGATTCCCCCCAGCCCGTGCGCGACCACATCCGCGCCGGCGATCTCCTGCCGCGCAACCGTGGCGCCGGCGGCCGGGTGCTGCGGGCGTTCTCGGGCGCCCGGGGGGAGATCTACCAGCGCATCCGCGAGGAAGGGGTGATTGCCATGGTGGGCGACCGCAGTCCGGACATCGCTGGCGTCTCCGCGCCGGTGTTCGGCCCGGCCGGGGAACTGAAGGGGGCGCTGACGCTGACCTGCCCGACGCCGCGTTTCTCGGAAACCTTCCGCGATCAGGTGCTCGCCGCTGCGCGCCAGCTCACGGCGGCGCTTGGCGGGACCTTCCCGGAAGTCCAGCCGGCCCGCGCCCTGGCGGTGCCCGCAGGGCAGAACGTCCCATCTGACGAAGACTGATCCGCACGGATTTCCGTAGTAATTTCAAAACGTTGCGTGCGCGCTAACCCGGCTTAACGGGGGTGCCGCCGCACGCCATGCACGGGCTATGATGCGCCTCTCCGGTCGCAATTCCCGTTATCAGCGGGCATCTTGCGGCCAGGATCAGGGTAAACCGCAATAACGGCAGCCGCCCCCGGTAGCTTTAGAGGATGTTGAATCCGTGCACCTGGCCCAGCAGACCATTCTGGTCGTCATGATGGTGGTGTTCTCCAGCACGCTGGTAATGGCGGCGGGGCTGGTGCTCGCGCTGCGCGCCAACGAGGCYGGGCGGCTGTGGGCGAGCGGYCATGTCATCGCTTCCGGGGCCGGGCTGGTCGTGGCGGCCAGCGTGGGCGCCGGGTCGCTCCAGCTTGGCGCCCTCGGCGCCGGCGCCTATATCGTCGGCCGGCTGGCGATCTATCGCGGCGTACGGGTCTACTACGGCCTGCCCGAGCGCGCCATGCTGCTGCGGGCCACCGGCGCCGTGGTGATGGTCCTGATGGTGCTGATGAGCGGGCTGGCGGACGGCCCGCTGCTGATCCACGCCATCGGCTACGGCGTGCTGGCCATGACCTCGTTCACCACCCTCATTACCCTGCTGCGCAGCGCGCGCGGCCGTACCAGCATCGGCGGGCCGCTGGTGCTGGCCTCCCATCTGGTGCTGCTGGGCTCCCAGGTGGCGGCGCTGGGGCAGGCGGCGTCATTCCACGGGCACGTGATGGTGCCGTTCTTTGCCCAGACCGCCTCGTCGGTCTGGCCGCTGGCGCCGCTGGTGGCGGTGCTGCTGGGCCTGTTCGGCTTCAGCCTGATGGCGATGGAACAGATCATCGCCCGGAACGAGAGCGGGGCGCGGGTCGATGCACTGACCGGCCTGCTGAACCGCGGCGCGCTGGACATGACCGCCATGGGCCTGGTGGCGCGCTGGCAGCGCGAGCGCGAGGCGCTGTCCTGCCTCGTCATCGACGTGGACCACTTCAAGCAGGTCAACGACACCCACGGCCACCACGCCGGCGACAACGTGCTGCGCGAGATTGCCGCCGCGCTGGACAACTCGCGCCGCGCTTCGGACATCGCCGCGCGCTACGGTGGCGAGGAATTCTGCATCCTCTGCCCCCACACGGACGAACAGCAGGCCACGGCGCTGGCCAACCGCATCCTGCGCAAGGTGCGGGCGATCGAACTGCCGGGGCGGGGCGGGCATGCCAGCGTCAGCATCGGCGTGGCGCAGYTGCACGGCGGCGCCACSAGCCGCGAGTCGCTGTGGCGCAACCTGTTTTCCGAAGCCGACCGCGCGCTCTACATGGCCAAGCAGCGGGGCCGCGACCAGTTCGTGCTCGGGTCGAGCATGGTGATCGACGAGACCCCGGAAGCGCCCGCACCGGCGCCGACGTCGATGGACTGCGTCACCGCCGCCTAGGCGGGCCTACCCCAGCGCGCCCCCGAAGCGATACCGCTTGCCGGGGTGCCACAGCACCACCAGCGAGGCCACCGCATCGCGCGAAAACGTGCGGCGGCGCAGCACCAGCGCCGGCTCCGCCTCGCCGATGGCCAGCATCTCCGCCACCTCGGCCGTGGGCAGTTGCGCCTCGATCTGGTACTCGGCGCGCTGTAGCGGCGCCACCCGCATCAAGTGCTCGTTGGGCGTGACCGCGCCAAAGTCGATTTCCATATAGCCCGGCGCCAGCGCCGGATTGACCCAGCGGTCTTCCACCTGGATCGGCGCGTCGTTCTCGTAGTGCAGGATCACCGAATGGAACAGCATGCTGCGYTCGGCCACGCCGAACTGGGTGGCCAGCATGCGCGTGGCGTGCTGGCGTTCCAGCCGGAACAGCGCGCTGCGGTGGCGGTGGCCGCGCGCGCGGATCTCCTCGGCAATGCTGCGGATCTCCACCACGGTGGCCTGGTAGCGCTGCGGCGCCACGAACGTGCCGGCGCCCTTGCGCCGCACCAGCACCTGTTCCGCCTCCAGCTCGTTGAGCGCGCGGTTCACCGTCATGCGCGAAACGCCGAACTGGGCCGCAAGCCGCAGTTCGGGCGGGATGGCGTCCCCCTCGCCCCAGGTGCCGGCCTCGATCTCCCCCTGCACATAGTCCTTGATGCGCTGGAAGGCGGGCGTCGGCGTGGCCGACGAAGGGGTCGATRACATGCAGGCTCCTGGCTCTCTGTAATGGTGCGCGCGGTCCGCTTCGGTGAAATGCGGCGCCGGCCACCCCTGACGATGCCCGCGCATTGTGCCGCATCGCACCAACGCCGTGCGCGACACAGGGATGACGCGGGGATTGCGCCGCTTATGCGGAAACCGCTTTTCGATCTGCAAAAAGTTGTCTATACAGTATCAGACAGGATCGATAAGATCAGTCTATACAAGCTGCTGCCGAAGACAAGCCGGAAGCGCTGTCACGGCGGCAGCATCGCGATCGCAAAGCACGGGGAGCCCGCAGTGAATCGTCATCTTTTCAGGCTGGCAGCGGCATGGCTGCTGCCGGTAGCGCTGTCATGGGCGGCGCCAGCCAACGCGCAGCCGGACACCCATTCGACCTATCCCGCCAAGCCGGTGCGGATCATCGTGCCATTCGCCGCCGGCGGCGTGGCGGACGCGCTGCCGCGCCTCATCGGCCAGAAACTGGGCGAGAAGTGGGGAAAGTCCATCGTGGTGGACAACAAGCCCGGCGCCGCCGGGAATATCGGCATGGAGGCCGTGGCCCGCGCCGCGCCGGACGGCTACACGCTGGGCCTGGCCCCGGCCGGCAACCTGACCGTGAACCCCATCCTGTTCCCGAAACTCGGCTATGAGACGCGCGACTTCGTGCCCGTGACCATGCTCGCGGCGTCGCCGAACGTGCTGGTGGTGAATCCGGCCGTCCACGCCCGCTCGCTGAAGGATCTGGTSAGCTACGCCAAGGCCCACCCGGGCGAACTCAATTTCTCCTCGCCCGGCAACGGCAGCGGCGCGCATCTGGCGGGCGAGCTGCTGAACCTGGAGGCCGGTATCAAGATGGTGCACGTGCCCTACAACGGCATGGCGCCCGCGCTCAACGACGTGCTGGCCGGGCAGGTGCAGATGATGTTCGGGGGGATTTCCACGGTGYTGCAGCACATCCGCACCGGCAAGCTGGTGCCGCTGGCCGTGGCCAGCCCGCGCCGCCTGCCGCAGTTGCCGAACGTGCCGACGGTGGCGGAATCGGGCTATCCGGGCTTCGACGTGACCTCSTGGTACGGGCTGGTGGCGCCGAAGGGCACGCCGGACGCCATCGTCCAGAAATGGCAGGCCGATGTGGCCACCGTGCTGCGCCAGCCCGATGTGAAAGAAAAACTCGAYGCGCTGGGCCTGGAGCCCGTGGGCAACAGCGCGCAGGCGTTCGGCGGCACCATCGCCGCCGAGACGCTCAAATGGCGCGCCATCGTGCACCGCGCCAACATTCCCCCGATGCAGTAAGGAGACCGCCGTGAAAGAGTTGTACCTGACCTACCTGAACGGGCCGGACGTGGCCGAACTGGCGCTGACCGATGCCGAGATCCTGGCGGCGGTGGAAGGCGCGCTGGCCGCGCAGGGCCGCCGCGAGACCGTGATCGAGCCGCGCGTGCACCTGGTGCCGGAGTCGTCGGACAAGGGCCATTTCAACGTGCTGCGTGGCTTTATCAAGCCGCTGCATGTGGCCGGGGTGAAGGTGGTTTCGGACTATGTCGATAACTACAAGCAGGGCCTGCCGTCGGAAATGGCGCTGCTGAACCTGTTCGACCCGGACAACGGCGTGCCGCTGGCCGTGATCGACGCCACGGCCATCACCGACATGCGCACCGGCGCCGTGACGGCGCTCGGCGCGCGGCATCTGGCGCGCAAGGGCAGCAAGATCCTCGGCCACGTGGGCGCACGCGGGACTTCGTACTGGAACGTGAGGCTGCTCGATTCGATCTTCGATTTCGACGAAATCCGCGTCCATTCGCGCCGCCCGGAGAGCCGCGACGCCTTTGCCGCCCGGCTGACGCGCGACCTCGGCAAGCCGGTGATCGTGACTGACGACTGGGAGTCCTGCGTGCGCGGGGCGGACATCATCGTGGAAGCCTCCCGCCTGCCGGCGCCCACGCCGATGCTGCTGACCGAATGGATCAAGCCCGGCGCGCTGGTGATTCCGTACGGCACGATGAGCGCCGTGGAGCTGTCCCTGACCGACATCATGAGCAAGATGGTSGTGGACGACTGGGGCCAGTGCCGCAAGGGGCTGCCGTTCGGCGCGCTGCGCCAGCACGTGGACAGCGGGCGGCTGAACGAGGAAAACCTCCATGCCGAACTGGGCCAGATCGTGGCGGGGCTGAAGCCGGGCCGCGAGCGCGACGACGAGACCATCCTGTTCTGGCACCGCGGGCTGTCCACCACGGACATCGCGCTCGGCCATGCCATGCTGACCAAGGCGCGGGCGCTGGGGCTCGGCCAGACGCTGCGGTTTGCCTGAGATGGCGCACGGCGTTGCCTCGACGCGCATGTACAACGCCACGCCGGCAGTGGCYGAGGCGTGGCAGCGGCTGTTCGTGCAGGTCTTCGCCGATCTCGACTGGCCGGTGCGTGTGATTCCGCACGCCTGGCCGGCCTCCCTGAAGGCGCTGTGGCAGCGGCGCGACCTGGTATGCGGCTTCATGTGCGGACTGCCGTTCGCGGAACACGTCGCGCCCGTGGTGCCGCTGGTGGCGCCGGTGCCGGCGGTGGAGGCGTACGGCGGGCTGCCGCGCTATCGGAGCGAACTGCTGGTGCGGCGCGAATGCGGCTGGCGCAGCCTGCCCGATACCTTCGGGCAGCGCTTCGGCTGGATGGTGCCGCATTCGCAGTCGGGCTATCAGGCGGCGCGGCTGCTGCTGGCCCCGTACGCGGGAGAGTCGGGCAGCGCGCTGTATTCGGCCTCGGTCGGCCCGCTCGACACGCCGCCGCGCGTGCTGGAAGCGCTGCAGGGGCGACAGATCGACGTGACCGCCCTCGACAGCTATTTTCTCGAACTCGTACGAAAGCATGAGCCGGCGTGGCTGGCCGGGGTGGACACCATCGCCGTCACGCCGTGGACGCCGATCCCGCTACTGGTAGCCGCCCAGACCCTGCCGGCGCCGGACCGGGAGCGGCTCGTGGACAAGCTGTGCAGCCTGCACGAGGACGCCCGCTACGCCGGGTTGCTTGAGGCGGTGGTGGTGCAGCGCTTCGTCGTGCCCGACGTGGCCGCCTACGACAGCCTGCCGCTGGCAACGGCAGGGGCGACGCTGTATCCGGAGATCCGCTGACGGCGTCTCGGGCTATTGCGCGCCCGGCACATCCCGCTGCGGCACGCCGTCGTACGTCCAGATGAACTGGCGGGGGATCGGGCCCTTRTTGCGGCCRCCTTGCTGGGTTTGTTCCCAGGCGTGGGAGAGGATGCCGACCGAGCGCGACAGGCAGAACAGGCCGCGYGCGAGCGGGGCCGGGAAGCCCAGTTCGGCGTAGATCACCGCCGTGGCGCCGTCGATATTCATCGGAATCGGCTTCGCCCGGCCGGCGCCGAGCGCCTGCTCCACCGCGCGGGCGATGCCCGCGTAGCGGCCGGAGACCACACCGGCGGCGGCCGCCTGATCCACCAGCGCCAGCAGGCGCGGCGCACGCGGGTCGAGCGGATGGAAGCGGTGCCCGAAACCCGACACAAACTTGCCGCGCAGCTCCCGGTAGGCCTGCAGCGCCGCCGCCACGGCTGCCTCGCGCGTGGCGCCGGCATCCTCGCGCTGCGCCACGTCCTGATACAGSTCCACCGCCTGCTCGCCGGCGCCGCCGTGCACGTCGCCCAGCACGTTCACGGCCGATGCCATCGCGTTGTTCAGCCCCACGCCGCACGTGGCCGCCATGCGCGCAATCGCGATGCTCGGCGCCTGCGGGCCATGGTCCACCGCCGCCATCAGCGCGGCGTCGAGCAATTCGCCCTGGCCGGGCCCCGGCAGGTCGCCGCGCAGCATCAGCCAGATCATCTGGGCGAAGGAGACATTGCCAATCAGTTGCTCGATGGGGTAGCCGCGATAGCGGATCTCGCCCGGCTTCATGTCGATGATTTCGGTGTGCCACCAGTCCTGCGAGGCCTGCTGGCCGGCGTCGATCGTCTTGTCGCTCATAGCGCGCGCTCCTGTTTCAGGGTGTCGATGTCGGCGTCGGCGTAGCCGAGTTCGACGAGGATGTCGCGGGTGTGCTGGCCCAGTTCGGGYGGCGGGGTGTCCACGGCGGGTGCCTGCCCGTTGACCTTGAAGCCGGTGCGCACCAGCCGGATGTCGCGGCCCACGCCGGGCACATCGGGGAAATCGCCGATCATGCCGCGGTCGCGCACCTGCGGATGGGCCAGCGTGTCGGGCACGTTCAGCACCGGCCCGGCCGGCACGCCGGCCTCGTTCAGCCATTGCCACCAGACCGTGGCGGGCTCGCGGGCCAGTTCCGCCTCRAGCGCCTCGGTCAGCGCGCGGCGGTTGGTCAGCCGGGCCTGGCGCTGCGCGAAGCGTGCATCGGTGGCCAGTTCGGGGCGGCCCAGCACGCGGCACACGGCCTCGAACTGCTCCTGCTTGTTCGCGGCGATGTTGAGCAGGCCGTCGCCGGTGCGGAAGGTGCCGGACGGGCTGGCCGTCATGTTCTCGTTGCCCATCGGCGAGGGCGCCTTGCCGGCGATCAGGTGGTTGGAGACCACCCAGCCCATCGTGGCGAGCGTGGCTTCCAGCATCGACACGTCGAGGAAATAGCCCTCGGTGCGCGTGGTGTCCGCCAGCGACGCCGCGATGGCGAAGGCCGCCGTGATGCCGCCGATGGTGTCGGAGACCGGATAGCCCACGCGGTACGGCGCGGTTTCCGGGTCGCCGGTGATGCTCATCACGCCCGACATGCCCTGGATGATCTGGTCGTAGGCAGGCAGGTCCGAGAGCGGGCCGTCCTGGCCGAAGCCCGAAATCGCGCAGTAGATCAGGCGCGGATTCACGGCCTTCAGGTCTTCATGGCCAAGGCCGAGCCGCTTCATCACGCCGGGCCGGAAGTTCTCGACCAGCACATCGGCGCTGGCCACGAGCTTGCGGAACACCTCCTTGCCGCGCGCGTGCTTGAGGTTGAGCGTGATCGAGCGCTTGCCCGGGTTCTGGGCGAGGAAGGACACGCCCATCAGGCGCTGGTTCAGGTCGGCATCGGCGCCAAGCTGGCGCGCGAGGTCGCCGGTGCCCGGCGTCTCCACCTTGATCACCTCCGCGCCCATGTGCGCCAGCTGATGGCAGCAGAACGGGCCGGCCAGCACGTTGGTGAGGTCGAGCACGCGGATGTTGCGGAGCGGCTTGTTCGGTTGCGGGTGCGGTTGCATGACGGGTCCTGCCTTGAAAAGATTACTCAGCCTTGGCGCCGGACTCACGCACGATGGTGCCCCAGCGCGTGTTCTCGGCCTTGATGACGCTGGCCAGGTCGGCGGGGCTGCCGCCGCGCGGCTCGCTGCCTTCCTCGCGCAGCCTGGCCACGGTGTCCGGGTCCTTCAGGGCCTTGTTCACCTCGGCGTTCAGGCGTTGCACCACCTCGGCGGGCGTGCCGGCGGGCGCCACGAGCGCCTTCCAGTCCTCGGCCTGGAAGCCGGCGTAGCCCTGTTCGGCCACGGTGGGCACGTTGGGCAGCAGCGGCAGGCGCTTGGCGGAGGTCACGGCCAGCGCGCGCAGCTTGCCGGCCTTGAGCATCGGCAGGGCGATGGGCGGCGTGGCGAAGTAGAAGTCGGTCTGGCCGCCCATCAGGTCGGTCAGCGCCGGGGAGGCGCCCTTATATGGCACGTGCAGCGCCTTGATGCCGGCGCGGCGCTGGAACATCTCGCCGGTCAGGTGGCCGACGGTGCCGGTGCCGGCGGACGCCATCGACAACTGCTTGGCCTTGCCCGCCGCCACCAGATCGGCCAGCGTCTTGAACGGCGCATCCTGCCGCACGATCACCACCACCGGCTGGGCGGATACCAGCACCACGGGCGTGAAGTCGCGGACGGCGTCGTACGGCATCTTGGGATAGAGCGACGGATTGATGGCGAGGTTGGCGGTCTGGCCCATGCCGACCGTGTAGCCGTCCGCGCGGGCCTTGGCCACCGTATCCAGCCCGATATTGCCGCCGGCGCCGGCGCGATTCTCGACCACCACGGTCCAGTGCGTGGCCGCCCCGACCTTGTTGAAGACGAGGCGCGACAGCACGTCCGTGCCGCCAGCCGGCGGGAACGGCACCACCAGCCGCACGGGCTGGTTCGGCCAGGCATCGGCKGCCAGCGCGACGGGAGCGCCGGTCAGCAGCGGGGCCGCAAGCAGCGTCACCGCCAGCGCGCGGGCCGGCAAYGGAAGGCTGGAACGGAGGCGGGAACGAAGGCGGGAACGGATCGGGGCGGAACGGAACATGCGGGTGTCTCCWGCGGTTTTCGTGTGTCCGGATGTGCTTTGAGAAGTTCTGTAAGATAGAACATCGATCTTAAAGAAGGAACACGCGAAGGATAGGAGGACGCGACGGGGCATGTCAAGTCGGCAATGACGAGGGGGTGGGCATGGCCATTGCGTCTGCCTGAGCCGTCCGGCTCCACTACAATAGCGGCCCAGAATTGAAAGGTAGGCAGAACAATGTCCCACGCTTGCGGTCTCGACTTCGGCACGTCCAACTCCACGGTAGGCTGGCTGCGCCCCCACCAGCCGGTGCTGTTGCCGCTGGAAGATGGCAAGACCACGCTCCCGTCGGTGATCTTCTTCCATGCCGAGGACCCGCTGGTCAGCTATGGGCGCGCCGCGCTGGGCGACTATCTGGCCGGCTACGAGGGCCGGCTGATGCGCTCGCTCAAGAGCCTGCTCGGCACGTCGATGATGGACGACAGTACCGAGGTCATGGGCCAGGCCATGCCCTTCCGCCAGCTGCTGGCCCATTTCATCGGCGAACTGAAACGCCGCGCCGAACTGGCGGCCGGCACCACGTTCACCAAGGCGGTGCTGGGCCGGCCAGTGTTCTTTATCGACGAAGACCCCAAGGCCGATCAACTGGCCGAGGACACGCTGGGCGAGATCGCCCGCGCGGCGGGCTTCCAGGAGATCGCGTTCCAGTACGAGCCGATTGCCGCCGCGTTCGACTACGAGGCCGGCATCTCGGGTGAGGAACTGGTGATGGTGGCCGACATTGGCGGCGGTACGTCCGACTTTTCGCTGGTGCGGCTGTCACCGGACCGCGCCAAGAAGCTCGACCGCAAGGCCGACATCCTGGCCAACGGCGGTGTCCATATCGGCGGGACCGACTTCGACCGCGCCCTGAGCCTGGCCAGCGCCATGCCGCTGCTGGGGCTGGGCAGCCAGCTACGCAACGGCAAGGAAATGCCGTCGAGCCAGTATTTCGATTTGGCGAGCTGGCACACCATCAACCTGCTCTACACGCGCAAGGCGTGGTCGCTGGTGATGGATAACTACCGTGACGCCGCCGAGACCGAGAAGCTGGACCGCCTGATCCGGCTGATCAAGGACCGCGCCGGCCACTGGCTCGCCATCCAGGTAGAGGCGGCCAAGATCGCGCTGTCCGAGGAAGAAAAGACCTGGGTGGACCTGCACCGCATCGCCCCGGACACCCAGCTGCTGATTACGCGCGATGACTTCGATGGCGCCATCGCCAAGCTGGTGACGAAGACCGAGAGCACGGTACGCCACATGCTGGACACAGCCGGCGTGACGGCGGATCAGGTCGATACGATCCTGTTCACCGGCGGCTCCAGCAGCGTGCCGCTGCTGCGCCAGCGCCTGGCGGAACTGCTGCCGGGCGCCAAGCGCGTGGAAGGGGATCTGTTCGGCGGCATCGGCTCAGGCCTCGCGCGCGATGCGGCGCGGAAGTTTGGCTGACTGGAAATCCCGATCAGCGATACCCGACCGGATTCGTGCTCGAATCACGTACGTACGGATCGTCCGGCGCGATCCGGCAGGCTACTTCGACATCGGCTGGCCAGAGTGGCACTTTGCTTGTGGCGCGGTGGATGAGACGGCCAAGGAAGGACGTCACGTGGATCGGAAACATCAGCCATTTGAGGATCGGGTTCGACGCATCCTCGGCCACCAGCGCGATCCACCCCTGATATAGGGTTTCACGTTTGTCGGCAATCGGGAGGCAGAAGCTGAATCCCGGCGCGCCGATTACCGCCTGCGGCCCTTCCTCCATGTAGCGCCGAACGAATTCCCAATGGTGCAGGCAATGGTCTCGGCTGTCCGACACGTAGCCGAACCCAAACAATTCCTCGACGGTCTGCTCGTCCTTCAACACGAGACCGCAGATGGCCCAGATACGGACGCCCGCGATCCGGGTGTGGGGGGCCAAGTTGAAGTACAGGTCGTCCCAGGATGCCTCAAGTACCGTGTCATCGCCGCGAAATACGTAGACCATCCGGTTCTGGCGATTGAAACGCATCGGGTAATGCGTATAGCGGAACCATTCGCCAATGTGAAGATAGAATTTAAAAATTCCAAGAATGAAAAGAGAGCCAACGAGCGTGATAGACCCAAACGCCAGTAGCATTTCAACCTCATCCTGACGATTCCAGTCGGGGTCTAGGTAACAACGAAAAACAACCACATAAAGAAAGAATCCGAGCGTCAGTGAGATGGCCACTATGCCGAAAATCCCTGCCGAACTCATCATTCCTCGATTCGAGTAGAAGCCGTCGACCATCTCCAGATAAGTGGAGTTCATCCGGATCACCCGACCCGCCGCGTGAGACTCTCCGACTCGCGACTTGATTGCTAGGGGCCACTCGCGATCCGCGTTATTCAGCGGACGTAGCTGTTTTCTTGTAGTGAACATTATGCTACTGCCATTGCTAGATTGAAATCCGACTGTTCAGAGTCGAAGGCGGTGTAGCGACCAGATGTCAGCTTGCCCCAGTAGCAGCGCTCCAGCCACTGCGAGAATTTGTCCCCCCTGACGTGATCTAACACCACTCCGATGGCCACCAACGCCACGGTCAGAACAACACCAACCACGGACAAACTCAAGGCGATAGTTGTCCCACGGACGACTATCGAAGCAACAATGGTTCCCCACCCTTGAACGGCACTGGTGGCCCAATAAGCAACTAGGCCTGCACCAATTCCGGTGACACCGGAGAAAAGCTCGAGCAAACCTAGTGACCAGTGTTTTCGACCTATGTTTACTGCACCATCCACAAGATCCATCACCGCAATCACACCCGCCAGCACAGCCGTCAGTGCGCCCGCCACGCGCAACGCCATTCTGGCGCGCGTCGCATATCGTTCCCCCGTCGCCCGCTTCACCATCCCGGTCGCATACAAATTGCGCCACGTCCCATATACCTGCACTACCGCCGCTGCCCCGGACGCCAGCGCCCCCACATACAACCCATAACCCAAACTCACCCGCACGTCCTGCGTCCGCGTCTTCTGGAACGACAACGCCTGCGCTTCGGCTTGCAGCATCTGCTCCCAGCCCGCGAACGTCCACACGGCGTCGATAGCTGTCAGGATTCCCTGCGATACCGCGCCGTAAATCGGGATCGAGCTGCCGATCTTCAGTACGCCGTATTCGTGCAGGCTCTTTGGGGTTTTCACATGTTCGGCCAGCCAAGCGATTTTCTTGGTTGGGTCCTTGATGTTCGCGAGCGCCTTATCCATGTCGTCGGTGATAAACACGGCAATCTTCGCTTTCACATCCTTGGACGCAATGGCCATGTTGAATGCACCGATATTGCCGCTGGCGAAGCTTCCCGCCACCTGCCGTTCGGCGTATGCCGTCAACTGCCGGATCTGGTCGTTGCTCAGCGGCTTGTCGCTGCGCTTGCCTGCCTCAACGAGATTGCCGACGAACGTCTGTGCAAGGAATTTGATGGTGTCTCCCGCCTTGCCGCTGACATCGATCACGCCCACCGGCGTGCGCATCGTCACGCCGATAATCGCCATCCAGCGTGCGAGCGCGCGCTCGGCGGCGTTGTTGTTGTATTCGCGCAAGGCCGTGGCGATTGGAGCGGCAACGTGGACCAGCAAGCTGGCGACGGAGTCCGGTAGCAGCTTTCCATTGGTTTCCTGCTTCGCGGCGCGTGCTTTTGCCTTTGCGGCCCTCAGGCGCTCGGCCGTAGTCTTCAGTCTGCGTTGACGCAGGGTGTCGCCAATTTCCGCCGCCCCCATATCCATCGCCTCGGCGATGTCACGGACGGCGCTGTCGTAATCGGCCTTCGCCTTGTCCACCTCGTCTTGTGCCATAGCCGCCTTCACCTTCGCATCCCAGGCGGGCCTGAGCAGCGCCTGCATGTGCTGCTTGTACTGGTCCATCAGCGTTCCCCACAGTACTTTTTCCGGGTCCAGCGGCATGGCGGCCATCTCGCGGATCAGTGCGTCCTGGCGCAGCACCAGCGCTCGCAGCAGCAGATTGCTCTTGTCAGTGATGTCCCCCTTTAGCCATTGGAGGTAGACCGCGGCGCAGCCGTCGATTTGCTGGGTTGTGGCGATGCATCGCTGCAAGGTCTCCGCGTAGGCGTCGCCGCTTAGCGCATTGCTCCCATCGTGCGTGCAGTCGAGCTTGTTGGCGAG
>NZ_JBFREV010000059.1:0-29765 GCF_052114485.1 Cupriavidus sp. KB_39 | reverse complement strand
GTTCCGCAAACGCCGCCGCGCCGCGTTGGCGGGGCCGGGGCAGGTCCACGCGCTGGTCCAGCGCGATGCGGCCGTCCTCGATCAGCACCACGCGGTCGGCCAGCGCAATCGCCTCGGACACATCGTGCGTAACCAGCAGTGCCGTGAAGCCGAGCCGGCGCCACAGGGACTCGATCAGCCCCTGCATCTCGATGCGCGTCAGCGCGTCCAGCGCGCCGAGCGGCTCATCGAGCAACAGCAGGCGCGGATGGTGGACCAGCGCCCGCGCCAGTGCCACGCGCTGCCGCTGGCCGCCGGAGAGCCGCGCGGGCCATTCGCCGGCACGCTCGGCCAGCCCCACCTGGGCCAGCACGTTGGCCGCGTCGTCGCGGCGCGTGCGCGGCAGGCCCAGCGCCACGTTGTCCAGCACGCGCTTCCACGGCAGCAGGCGCGCGTCCTGGAACATCACGCGGATGTCCTCGCGCACCGCCTTGCCTGCCTTGGCTTCGCTGGTGTCGATGGTGACGGCGCCGCCATCGGCCGCCTCCAGCCCCGCCACCAGCCGCAGCAGCGTGCTCTTGCCGCAGCCGCTACGTCCGACGATGGCCACGAACTCGCCCGGCTGCGCCTGCAGGTCGATGCCGTGCAGCACCTCCCGGCCGTTGTAGCGCTTGACCACCTGCTCCACGCGCAGGGACACCCCCCCTGAAGGTCGGGTATCGCGCGTCACCGGCCGCGTCGGGGCGCGGGCGGCCAGCCCTGCGTCGAGGTAGGCCAGCGCCGCTTGTTCCACCGGATGGGTATGCATCGTCGACTCCTTGTTCGTTGTCATGCCGCGTTCAGGCGGACTGGTAGCCCGGATGCCAGCGCAGCCAGAAGCGCTCCAGCGCGCGCGACAGCACGTCCGCCAGCTTGCCAAGCAGCGCGTAGAGCAGGATGCCCACCAGCACCACATCGGTCTGCAGGAACTCGCGCGCGTTCATCGTCATATAGCCGATACCTGACTGCGCAGAGATCGTCTCGGCAACGATCAGAATCACCCACATCAGGCCGAGCGAGAACCGCACGCCCACCAGGATGTTCGGCAGCGCGCCGGGCAGGATCACCTCGCGGTACAGCCGCCAGCCGGACAAGCCGTAGCTGCGCGCCATCTCCACCAGCCCCGGGTCCACCGCGCGAATGCCGTGGTAGGTATTCAGGTAGACCGGGAAGAACACACCCAGCGCCACCAGGAACAGCTTGGCGGTCTCGTCGATGCCAAACCAGAGGATCACCAGCGGAATCAGCGCCAGCGTGGGGATGTTGCGCACCATCTGGAGCGTGCTGTCGAGCAGCGTGGCGGCGGTGCGGAAGGTGCCGGTCAGCAGCCCGAGCACGAGGCCCAGCCCGCCACCCACCGCCAGCCCGACCACCGCGCGCCAGGTGCTGACCCAGACATGGCGCCACAGCTCACCGGAGGCGGCCAGCGACCACGCGGCCTCCACCACGGCCAGCGGCGCCGGCAGCACGCGGTTGGACAGCCACCCCAGTTGCGAGGACGCCTGCCACACGCCAATCAGCAGCACCGGCACGATCCACGGGGCGATGGCCTGCGCGTTGAGGGTCGGCACGGAAATGCGTTTCGATTGAGACATCTTGAGACCCTCCCCCGCGCTAGCTCTGCGACGCACGCGGCACGATGCCGGTGGCCATCACTTCGCCGAACGGCCCGGACAGCACCTGTCCCGGCAGCTTCTCCCGCACGGTGCGCGGCAGCAGCGGGAAAACCAGCTCGGCGAAGCGGTACGCTTCTTCGAGGTGCGGGTAGCCGGACAGCACGAAGGTGTCGATGCCCAGCGCCGCGTATTCCTCGATACGCGCCGCCACGGTCTGCGGATCGCCGACCAGCGCCGTGCCGGCACCGCCGCGCACCAGCCCCACGCCGGCCCACAGGTTAGGACTGATCTCAAGCGCCTCGCGGGTGCGCTTGGCCCCGCCCGCGTGGAGCGCGGCCATGCGGCGCTGCCCTTCCGAATCCATCTTGGCGAAGACGGCCTGCGCGCGCGCCACGGTCTCATCGTCGAGCCGGCTGATCAGGTCCTCGGCGGCGGCCCAGGCGGCATCGTCGGTCTCGCGCACGATCACATGCAGGCGGATGCCGAACTTGACCGTGCGGCCATGCTTCGCCGCGCGGGCGCGCACATCGGCCAGCTTCTTCGCCACGTCTGCCGGCGGCTCGCCCCAGGTCAGGTAGGTATCGACCTGCTCGCCCGCCAGTTCGTGCGCGGCCTCGGACGACCCGCCGAAGTACACCGGCGGATGCGGGCGCTGCACCGGCGGGTACAGCACCCGGGCGCCCTTCACGGTCAGATGCTTGCCGCTGAAGTCGATCTGCCCGCTGTCATGGCTGGCGGCCAGCACGTCGCGCCAGATGCGGATGAACTCCGCCGAGGCTTCGTAGCGCGCCGCATGGTCGAGGAACACACCATCGCCTTCCAGCTCCGCCACATCACCGCCGGTGACCAGATTCACGAGCAGCCGCCCGCCGGAGAGTCGGTCGAACGTGGCCGCCATGCGCGCGGCCAGCGTCGGCGTCATCAGGCCAGGCCGCACGGCCACCAGGAACTTGAGCTGGCGCGTCACGGCGGACAACGCCGACGCCGCCACCCACGGGTCTTCGCACGAGCGGCCGGTGGGAATCAGCACGCCTTCGTAACCGAGCGTATCGGCGGCGACGGCAATCTGCTTCAGATAGTCGAAGCTGACCTCGCGCGCGCCTTCGGACGTGCCCAGGTAGCGGCTGTCGCCATGGGTGGGGATGAACCAGAACAGTTGCATGTCGGGCCTCGTGATTTATCTAGATAGGGGGACCAGGGATCAGCGTTGTGCCTGCTGGGTCGACGCCTTGCCGGCCGGCGGCGTCCAGGCGGCATCGGCCACCTGGATCGGCTTGGGAATCAGCTTGAGCGTGTGGAAGGCATCGGCAATGCGCTGCTGCTCGGCCAGCACAGCGGGCGTGACCGGCTTCGCGCCATAGGAAAATCGGGAAACGGCGAGGTCTAGCACGGTGGCGTCGAGGCCGGTTTCCTTCACCAGCACCGCGCTGGCGTCCTTCGGATGCTTCTCGGCCCACTGGCCCAGTTGCGCGAGTTCGTCGAGGATGGTGCTCACCACGTCCGGCTTGGCCTGCGCGTAGGGGCGCGAGGCCAGGTAGAACTGGTGATTGCTGACCACGTTCTTGCCATCCGCGCTGCGTCCGTCGATCAGCACGCGCGCGCCCAGCTGCTTCTCGGCGGCGGCCAGGAACGGGTCCCAGATCACCCAGGCGTCCACGGCGCCGCGCTCGAAGGCAGCCCGGGCATCGGCGGGCGGCAGGTAGACCGGCTGGATCTCGCTGTAGGCCACGCCGGCCGCCTCCAACTGCTTCACCAGCAGGTAGTGCACGTTCGAACCCTTGTTCAGCGCCACGCGCTTGCCGCGCAGGTCCGCCACGGACTTCAGCGCGGAGCCCTTCGGCACCACGATGGCCTCGGCGGTSGGCGCGGGCGGCTCATTGCCGATGTAGGCCAGTTGCGCGCCGGCGGCCTGGGCAAAGATCGGCGGGGCYTCGCCCACSGTGCCGAAATCGACGGCGCCCACGTTGAGCCCCTCCAGCAGCTGCGGGCCAGCCGGGAACTCGGTCCACTTGACCGTAATGCCCTGCGGCGCAAGACGTTTCTCAAGCGTGCCGCGCGCCTTGAGCAGCGTCAGCGTGCCGTACTTCTGGTAGCCGATGCGCAGCAGCTTCGGGTTCACAGTCTGCGACTGGGCCTGTACCGGGGCGGCCAGCA
The DNA here is from genome assembly GCF_052114485.1 of Cupriavidus sp. KB_39. NCBI lineage: Bacteria > Pseudomonadati > Pseudomonadota > Betaproteobacteria > Burkholderiales > Burkholderiaceae > Cupriavidus > Cupriavidus sp. KB_39. The sequence goes on along the minus strand of NZ_JBFREV010000059.1, from coordinate 25,977 downwards.
GCCCGTAGGCCAGGCCGGTGGCGAGTACCAGCGCGCCCGTCAGCAGGCGGCGGCGTTTGAAAAGGGAGCGAGCGATGGGCGATGTCATGCGAGTTGTCCTAAATCTGTCTGAAAGTGGAATCGGATAGCAACCGGCGACAGGCCTCCCTGCCGGCTGTCGAACAGCGGCATCGGGCACGTGGTCTTCCGGGAATGCGGCGCGCGTCAGGCGCGGCGCGGGGGATTCAGGTCAGGCGGGACATCGCCGGCGGGCGATGCGGAACAGGCTGGCGGACATCGGGCGCTCCTTGTTGGGTCTTCCTGATGGGTCTTCCGGATGGGCCGGGGCGGCGCACGCGATGGCGCCACCCCGTGACGGATTTACTTCCGGCCCGGCTGGTAGACCTGGTCGAACGACCCGCCATCGGCGAAGTGCGTCTTCTGGGCCTTCTGCCAGCCGCCAAATACCTCGTCGATCGTGAACAGCTTCACCTTCGGGAAGTTGGCCGCGTACTTGGCCGCCACCTTCTCGGAAATCGGCCGGTAGTAGTTCTTSGCGGCGATTTCCTGGCCYTCGTCGGTGTAGAGGAACTGGAGGTAGGCTTCGGCCGCCTTGCGGGTGCCCTTCTTGTCCACCACCTTGTCCACCACCGCCACGGGCGGCTCGGCCAGGATCGAGACCGACGGGGCGACGATATCGAACTTGTCCGGACCCAGTTCCTTGATGGCCAGGATGGCCTCGTTCTCCCAGGCGATCAGCACGTCGCCCAGGCCGCGTTCCACGAAGGTGGTGGTGGCACCGCGCGCGCCGGAATCGAGCACCGGCACGTTCTTGAGCAGCGCCGAGACGAAATCGCGGGCCTTGGCGTCATTGCCGCCCGGCTGGCGCAGCGCATAGCCCCACGCGGCCAGGTAGTTCCAGCGCGCGCCGCCCGAGGTCTTYGGGTTCGGGGTGATCACCTGCACGCCCGGCTTGATCAGATCGCCCCAGTCCTTGATCTGCTTGGGATTGCCCTTGCGGACCAGGAACACGATGGTCGAGGTGTACGGCGAGGCGTTGTGGGGGAGGCGCTTCTGCCAGTCCGGCTTGATCCAGCCCTTTTCRGCGATGGCGTCGATGTCGTAGCCGAGCGCCAGCGTGACCACGTCGGCGTCCAGCCCGTCGATCACGGAGCGGGCCTGCTTGCCCGAACCGCCGTGCGACTGGCGAATCGTCACGGCATCGCCACCCTGCGCCTTCCAGGCCTTGGCGAAGGCCGCGTTCACATCCACGTACAGCTCGCGCGTGGGGTCATACGATACGTTCAGCAGATTGGTGGCCGAGGCGGTCTGGGCGGCGCCGAGCGCGGAAAGTACGGCGAGGCCGATGGCCAGCTTGCGAATCATCTTGTCTTGCTCCCGTCTAGTGTCGTGAATGGCGTGGAAACCGGCCCGGATGGCTTCCGGGCTTCTGTCAGGGTTAGAGACTACCGACGGGGTCTTCTGAACGGAACGAATGGTTTCGCCGATCCAAGCACGAAATCCGCATAAGAACGGGCAGGAATATGCACATATCCGCCCGAAAGGCGCCGGGGCGGCGCCCAAAAAAGAAAGCCCGCGAAGCCGGAGAAGCATCGCGGGCCAAGTTTCCATTTCCGGAAACGGGTAGACAAGTCATGAAGAGCGCCCCCGCATCTCCATGACGGATGCCATCGTAACGACCGAGCCCTCGAATCACCTTGACTCAGATCAAGCGTCGGCAAAGCCGACGGCGCTGCCCGACTTCGCCCGGTCGTCCGTACCGTCGTTTTCAAAGATTTGGCTATTCAGGACCAAGCCCCCAACCTCCATTATTGGTGACATGCGGGAAGCCTTGGACGCCTAGCAAAAGTCTGAAGACTGCTCAGCCTCATTTGACTACGGTAGGAAGCGAAGATTATGAAAACGTCACGGAAAAGCACCAAKAACATCAAGTCCACCACGGCATTGCTGGCGATCAGCGCGTCCATCCTGAGCGCCGAAGATTCACGGGCCGGCTCGCTGGATGGCGGCAGGGCGACCGGCTCCAATGGCGCAATTGCTATTGGCAACCAGGCCCATGCCTCCGGCACGAGCGCCGTTGCGCTCGGCAATGGCGCCACGGCCTCCCACCACTCCGCCACAGCGATTGGCGTAGACGCCAAGGCTACCGCCCTCATGAGCACAGCCCTGGGCCCCAAAGCCCATGCCGCCGGTGTCTTCTCCACCGCGCTTGGCTTGAACTCCATCGCCAGCGGCATGAACTCCGTCGCGCTCGGTGCCGGGTCCACCGCTACGGATCTCAATACGGTAGCCGTCGGCAGTGCAACTACCCGTCGCACGATCACCCACATGGCGGCTGGCCGAGGGGATACCGACGCCGCCAACGTGGGCCAATTGCGCGGGATTGCGGCGGGTCTGGGCGGTGGCGCCTCGGTCAGCGCCGATGGCACCGTCTCCGCGCCGAMCTATACCGTCGGCGGCACCACCGTCAACAGCGTGGGCAACGCCATTACCAGTCTCGATGGCCACATCGCCACGGTCGATGGCCGCGTCAGCACGGTCGATAACCGGGTCACCACCGTCGATGGGCGCGTCAGCACGGTCGATGGCCGGGTCACCACCGTCAATGACCGCGTCACCACGGTCGATAACCGGGTTGCCGCAGTCGATGGCCGCGTCAGCACGCTCGATGACCGGGTCACCGCAGTCGATGGCCGCGTCAGCACCGTCAATGACCGCGTCACCACGGTCGATAACCGGGTTGCCGCAGTCGATGGCCGCGTCACGACGGTCGATAACCGTGTGACCAACGTCGAAGGCTCGGTGGCCCAGGTCACCAACCGGATCAACCGGGGCGCAGTCGGGCTGGTCAGGCAGGACGGCGCGGCGGGCGACGTCAACGTGGCCGCCACCCAAGGCGGCACGGTGATGAACGTGGCCGGCACGGACGGCGCGCGCCTGCTCACCGGCGTGGCCGACGGTGTGATTGGCGCGGGCAGCACGGATGCCATCAACGGCAGCCAGATCCACAGCCTGGCGGAGCGGCTGGCGAAGACCGGAGGCGTTGGCGTGTACTTCCAGGCGGTGGGCCGGTACGGCGGCAGCGCCGAGGCCGCCAGCGTCCGGCCGGATAGCGGCGGCATGGCAGCCGGCAGCGCCGCCGAGGCCAGCGGCGACGGCGCCGTGGCCCTGGGCGCCGACGCCCGGGCCCTCGGCGACAACAGCGTGGCACTGGGCGCCGGCTCGGTTGCGGACCGTGCGGACACCGTCTCGGTGGGCGCCGCCGATGCCGAACGCCAGATCGCGAACGTGGCGGCCGGCACCGAGGACACCGACGCGGTCAACCTCGGCCAGATGCGCAACCACACGGGCCAGAGCAACAGCCAGACGTTGATCCAGGCCAATACCTACGCCAGCCGGCTGGTCGGCGCGGTGCGCCGCGACGCCCACGCCGGCACCGCGTCGGCCATGGCGATGGCAGGCCTGCCGCAGTCGGTCCGGCCGGGCAAAGGCATGGCGTCGATGGGTGCCTCCGGGTACAGCGGGGAATCCGCGATCGCGCTGGGCGTCTCCAAGATGTCGAGCAGCGGGAAGTGGGTCTATAAGGCCATCGTGTCCTCCAACACGCGCGGCAACTATGGCTCGACGGTCTCCGCCGGCTTCCACTGGTAAGCCACGACAGCGGGCGCCACGCCAGCAAAGCCCGTCTCCTCCCGGAGGCGGGCTTTTTTCATGCGCCCCGGCACGGGAAAACCGCAGTGGCCGGCGCCCCCGGATCGGCGGACAATCGATGGCTCCCCATCGCCAGTCCCCACGCCGCCCATCGTGACGTCCCCCCTGCCCTTGCGCAGCCCCCGGCTGCATTTCGATCTCACGACGGTCCAGCTTTTCATCGCCGTGGCCGAACTCGGCGGCATCACGCGCGGCGCGGAGCGCCTGCACCTGGCCCCGGCCGCGGCCTCGCGCCGCGTGCTCGAACTGGAGGCCCAACTGGGCGTGGCCCTGTTCGAACGCCTGCCTCACGGCATGGCGCTGACCGAAGCCGGCCGCGCGCTGCTGGCCCACGCGCGCGGCATCACCCACACCGTGCAGCGCATGCAGGACGACGCCGCCTCCTTTATCGGCGGCGACCTTGGCGTGGTGCGCATTGCCGCGCCGAAGTCCGCCGTGATCCAGTTCCTGCCGTTCGATATCCAGCGCTGCGCCTCGGCCTGCCCCGGCGTGCGCATCGACCTCCAGGAAATGAACAGCCTCGAGGTGCAGCAGTCCCTGCGGCGCGGCACCGTGGACATCGGCATCTACGAAGGCAGCCTGGGTATGATCGATCTGCCGACCGCACCCTACCGCCATGACCGGCTGGTGCTGGTGGTGGCGCGCGACCATGCGCTGGCCGGGCACGCCCAGGTGACCTCGGACGATGTGCTCGACTGCGACCTGATCGTGCTGGGCGAAGGCTCGGCCATCTCGSTCGGACTGGAACGGCTGGCCGAGGAAGCCGGCCGGGTGCTGCGCATGCGCATGCGCGTGGGCGGCTTCGACAGCATCGCCGCGCTGGTGGCGCAGAACCTGGGCTGCGGCGTGATGCCGGAGGCCGTCGCGGCCGAGGTGGCGGGCGGCAGCCGCTTCGTGCGCCTGCCCATCGACGCCCCCTGGGCGGAGCGGCAGTTCGTGCTGTGCCATCGCCCGGCGGACGCGCTGTCCTCGGCGGCGCTGGGCGTGCTCAAGGTGCTTGCGCAAAACGCGTAACCAGAATCCCCCRAATAGCGATAGCCCGCGCCGGGCGCATTGCGGATGATGGCTCCATAACGATTAAGGATGGAGACAGGCAATGCAGCGCAGACAATTCCTACTTGGAGCCGTGGCCGGACTGGCCGTGCCGGGCCTGATGCCCAGCCTGGCGCGGGCGGCCGATGTGGCCGGCCCGGTGCGCATCGTCGTGGGCTTCGCCCCGGGCGGSGGTACCGACGTGCTGGCGCGGGTCATCGGCCAGAAGCTGGGGATGATGTGGAACAYCACCGTGCTGGTGGAGAACAAACCCGGCGCCACCGGGGCCATTGCCGCTGCATATGTGGCGAAACAGCCACCTGATGGCACCACGTTGCTGATGGCGCACGTCAACAGCCATGCCATCGCCCCGGCGCTGCTCGACGTCAAGTACGACCCGCGCGCCGACTTCACGCCGATTTCTATGGTCGGCGTCACCCCCAACATGCTGACCTGCCGGCCCGAGCAGAAGGTGCGCACGGTGAAGGATATCGTCGCGCTGTGCCGGCAGAAGCCGGGCCAGATCTCGTTCGGCTCGTCCGGCATCGGTTCGGCCCAGCATCTGGCGCTGGAAATGTTCCGGCTGCAGGCCAAGCTCGATGTGGTGCATGTGCCCTACAAAGGCTCCGGCCCGCTCGTGGCGGACCTGATCGGCGGCCAGATCGACTACGCGTTCGACACCATGACCGCCGCCACGCCCTTCATCCAGCAGGGCAAGGTCATCGCCATCGCCCAGACCCGGCTCAAGCGCGCGGCCAGCCATCCCAATGTGCCGACGCTGGCCGAGTCCGGCTTTCCCGGGCTGGACGCGGCGTCTTGGTACGGCCTGGTCGGGCCGAAGGGGATGTCCCCAGCGCTGGTGCAGCGCATGAACGACGACGTCAACCGCGTGCTGCTCATGCCCGACGTGGCCGAGCGGCTCAAGAGCTTCGGCGCCGAAGATTCCGGCGGCTCGAGCCAGCAGTTCGGCGCCTTTATCGCGTCCGAGTCCACCAAGTGGGCCAAGGTCGTGAAGGACGCCGGCGTGAAAGCCGAAAGCTGATGGCTGCGAGACGGCGCGCCCGCGCGCGCCACCCTCGCCCCCCTCTCCACGAATTCAGGATTCACCCGATGACAGATCTCAGCCAATCCGGCGCCCCGGCGCCTGCCACCCCCCTGCCGCTGGCCGGCGTGCGTGTGCTCGACGTGAGCCAGGTCATGGCCGGCCCCTACGCCTGCATGCTGCTGGCCGATCTCGGCGCCGACGTGATCAAGATCGAGCCGCCCGACGGCGGCGACCAGACGCGCGGCGCCATGGGTTTCAAGATGAAGGGGCCGGACAGCATGGGCTTCCTTAACATGAACCGGAACAAGCGCAGCGTCACGCTGGACCTCAAGACCGATTCCGGCCGCGAGGTGCTCTACCGGCTGGCGGAAACCGCCGACATCCTGGTCGAGAACTACCGGCCCGGCGTGATGAAGCGGCTTGGCATCGACTATGAGACGCTGGCCAAGATCAATCCGAAGCTGGTGTACGTGAGCATTTCGGGCTTCGGCCAGAGCGGGCCGTGGGCCAACCGGCCCGGCTTCGACCTGATGGCGCAGGCCATGTCGGGCGTGATGAGCGTGACCGGCTACCCCGGCGGYGCGCCCGTGAAGGCYGGCGTGCCSGTSGCCGATATCGGCTGTGCGCTKTTCGCCACTTACGGCATGCTGGCRGCCTATATCGGCGCCAAGCAGACGGGCAAGGGGCAGTACGTGGATGCGTCGCTGTTCGACTCCGCGCTGGCGTTCTCGGTGTGGGACACCTGCGAGTACTGGGGCACCGGCCGCGAGCCCGAACCGCTGGGCACGGCCAACCGCATGAGCGCGCCCTATCAGGCCATGAAGGCGGCAGACGGCTACTTCGTGATGGGCGCCACCAACCAGAAGCTGTGGCAGCTGCTGTGCCAGACGCTGGATCGACATGACCTGCTCAAGGACGAGCGCTTCGCCACAGTGGCGCTGCGGCTGGCCAACCGGCCGGCGCTGATCGCCGAACTGGAGCAGAGCTTTGCCAAGGCGAGTTGCGATGACTGGATCGAACGGCTGCTCGCCGTAGGCATCCCGGCCGGGCCGATCCTGACCTACCCGCAGGCGTTCGCCAGCGAGCATGGCAAGCATCGGCAGATGCGGATCGAAATCGACCATCCGATCGAGGGCAAGGTGCCCAATATCGGCTTCGCGGTAAAGATGGGCGGCACGCCCCAGCAGGTGCGGCGCCCGCCGCCGCTGCTGGGCCAGCACACCAAGGAAATCCTGGCCGAACTGGGTCTCTCGCAGGACGAACAGCAGTCGCTGGCGACGGCCGGCGCGTTCGGATCATGAGCGCCCCGCTGCCGTCCCCGGACGGGCAGGTCACGCTGACGATGGCAGGCGGCATCGCCACGCTCACCTTCGACCGCCCCGCCGCGCGCAACGCGATGACCTGGGCGATGTACGAGCAACTGGCCGGGCATTGCCGCACGCTGGCCGCGCAAGGCACGGCCGGCGCGCGCGTGGTGGTGATGCGCGGCGCGGGCGGCGAGGCCTTCGTGGCCGGCACCGACATCGCCCAGTTCCAGCAGTTTTCCAGTGGCGACGATGGCGTGGATTACGAGTCACGCATCGACGAAGGCATCCAGCTGGTCGAGCAGCTGCCGATGCCTACCGTGGCAGTTGTCGAAGGCTGGGCGGTAGGCGGCGGGCTCGCCATCGCCACGGCTTGCGACTTCCGCCTCGGCACGCCCAAGGCCCGCTTCGGCGTGCCGATCGCCCGCACGCTGGGCAACACGCTGTCGGCACTGAACCTCACCCGGCTGCGCGCCGCGTGGGGCCTGCAACCGGTGCGCCGCATGCTGCTGCTGGCCCAGATCCTCGACGCGGACGCCGCCTTGGCCTGCGGCTTCCTCGAAGGCGTGCACGCGCCCGACGCCCTGGAGGCCGAAGTCGCCGCCCTCTGCGACCGCCTCGGCGCCCTGGCCCCGGTCACCCAGACCGTGGTCAAGGAAGCCCTCCGCCGCCAGACCGTAGCCGCCGTGGCGGACACCGACGACCTCGTCCGGCAATGCTATGGCAGCGAGGACTTCCGGGAAGGGGTGGATGCGTTCGTGGCCAAGCGGTCGCCGGTGTGGCGGGGAAGCTGACTCCAGGCGGGAAGACTTGCGGACAAGACCATATTTGGTCTATATTTGGGCCCCATCCACCAKGGACCGAGGGAGCCAAGCCGTGAAATTCTCCACCCAGGTCAAACCCATCAGTTACCTCAAAAGCCACGCCGCCGAGATCGTCAAGGACATCTCGGCGTCGCGCGAGCCGATGCTGATCACCCAAAACGGCGAGGCCAAGCTCGTGGTCATGGATGTGCGCACGTTCGAGGAACAGGAAGAAACCCTCGCCCTGCTGAAGCTGCTGGCGATGGGCGCCCGCGACATCGAGCGCGGGCGTTTTCGTGATGTGGAGGACGTCTTCGCCGACCTAGATAAGGACGACGACGCGTGAGGGCCGTCTTCCTTGCAGCGGCAGAAGAGGATTTGCACGAACTGCGCCGCTACATCGTCCGGCGCTTCGGCAAGGCAAGTTGGCAGGAAACCTTGCAGGGCATCAAGGACTCGGTGCGCACGGTCCAGGCCTTTCCGGAAGGCGGTGCCATCCCCGACGAACTGGCAGACCTCGGCCTCCGGCAGTACCGACAGGTCATCTCGGGCATGAACCGGATCCTCTACGAGGTCAGGGCTGACGTCCTGTACATCCACATCGTCTGCGACACGCGCCGCGACATGCGCACCCTCCTTTCCCGCAGGCTCCTGCGAGCGATTCCAGAAGGCAACTAGATGCGAAAAACGGCCCGGAGGGTATCCCCCTCCGGGCCGTTTTCTTGTACCGGCAGATTTGCCAGCCGCTCAGTCCACCATCTTCCCAAACGTGAACGCGCCGTCTTCGTAGTCCACCGGGATCACGTCCTTGGCGGCGAACTTGCCTTCGAGGATGGCGCGGGCCACCGGGTTCTCGATCTGCTGCTGGATCGCGCGCTTCAGCGGCCGGGCGCCGAACACCGGGTCGTAGCCTGCGCTGGCAATCTTCTCCAGCGCCGCCTCGGTCACGTCCAGCGTCATGTCCATGCGTGCCAGACGCGCCTGCAGCCGTTGCAGCTGGATGCGGGCGATGGACTCGATGTGCTGCTGGTCCAGCGAGTGGAACACCACCACCTCGTCGATCCGGTTCAGGAACTCGGGGCGGAAATGCGTGCGCACCTCCTGCCAGACTGCGCCCTTCACCACGTCCTGCGGCTCGCCGGACATCGACTGGATCAGGTGCGAGCCCAGGTTGCTGGTCATCACGATCACCGTGTTCTTGAAATCGACCGTGCGGCCCTGGCCATCGGTCAGGCGGCCATCGTCCAGCACCTGCAGCAGCACGTTGAACACGTCCGGGTGCGCCTTCTCGACTTCATCGAGCAGGATCACCGCATACGGCTTGCGTCGCACCGCCTCGGTCAGGTAGCCGCCTTCCTCGTAGCCCACGTAGCCCGGGGGCGCGCCGATCAGCCGGCTMACGCTGTGCTTCTCCATGAACTCGCTCATGTCGATGCGGATCAGGTGGTCTTCCGAGTCGAACAGGAACTCGGCCAGCGCCTTGCACAGCTCGGTCTTGCCGACGCCGGTCGGCCCCAGGAACAGGAACGAGCCATAGGGCTTGTTCTCGTCCGCCAGGCCGGCACGCGAGCGGCGGATGGCGTCGGACACCAGCCGCACGGCCTCGTCCTGGCCCACCACGCGTGCGTGGAGGCGGTCTTCCATCTTCAGCAGCTTGTCGCGCTCGCCCTGCATCATCTTGGCGACCGGAATCCCGGTGGCACGGCTGACTACCTCGGCGATTTCCTCGGCACCCACCTGCGTGCGCAGCAGCTTGTTCGGCTGCCTCTGCTCGCTGGCCTCGGCCTTGGTCGCCGCCTGCAGCTTGCCTTCCAGTTCCGGCAGCTTGCCGTACTGAAGCTCCGCCACCTTGTCCAGCTTGCCCTCGCGCTGCAGCCGGGTGATCTCGAGCTTGATCTTCTCGATCTCTTCCTTCAGCGCAGCCGCGCCCTGGGCAGCGCCCTTCTCGGCGCGCCAGATCTCGTCCAGGTCGGCATATTCCTTCCCAAGCCGCTCGATTTCCTGCTCGATCAGCTCCAGCCGCTTGCGCGACGCCTCGTCGCTCTCCTTCTTCACGGCCTCGCGCTCRATCTTGAGCTGGATCGTGCGGCGCTCGAGCTTGTCCATCGCCTCCGGCTTGGAGTCGATTTCCATCTTGATGCGCGCGCCGGCCTCGTCGATCAGGTCGATGGCCTTGTCCGGCAGGAAGCGGTCCGTGATGTAGCGGTGCGACAGTTCCGCCGCCGCGACGATGGCCGGGTCGGTGATCTCCACGCCGTGGTGCAGTTCGTACTTCTCCTGCAGGCCGCGCAGGATGGCGATGGTCGCCTCCACRCTCGGCTCTTCCACCAGCACCTTCTGGAAGCGGCGCTCCAGCGCGGCGTCCTTCTCGATGTACTTGCGGTACTCATTGAGCGTGGTCGCGCCAATGCAGTGCAGCTCGCCGCGCGCCAGCGCCGGCTTGAGCATGTTGCCGGCGTCGATGGCGCCCTCGGCCTTGCCCGCGCCGACCATGGTGTGGATTTCGTCGATGAAGACGATGGTCTGGCCTTCATCCTTGGCCACGTCGTTCAGCACAGCCTTGAGCCGTTCCTCGAACTCGCCGCGATACTTGGCGCCAGCCAGCAGGCCGGCCATGTCGAGCACCAGCACGCGCTTGTTCTTGAGCGTCTCGGGCACCTCGCCGTTGACGATGCGCTGGGCCAGCCCTTCGACAATGGCGGTCTTGCCCACGCCCGGCTCGCCGATCAGCACCGGATTGTTCTTGGTACGGCGCTGCAGGATCTGGATGGAGCGGCGGATTTCGTCGTCACGGCCGATCACCGGGTCGAGCTTGCCCGCACGGGCGCGCTCGGTCAGGTCGACGGTGTATTTCTTGAGCGCCTCGCGCTGGGATTCGGCATCGGCACTCTGCACGGTGTCGCCACCCCGCACGGTCTGGATGGCCGCCTCGAGCGACTTGCGCGACAGCCCATGCTCGCGCGCAATACGGCCGCCCTCGCCTTTGTCGTCAGCCACGGCGAGCAGGAACAGCTCGCTGGCAATGAACTGGTCATTGCGCTTGATGGCTTCCTTCTCGGTGGCGTTGAGCAGGTTGTTGAGGTCACGGCCCACCTGGACCTCGTTGGTGCCCTGCACCTGCGGCAGCCGCTTGATGGCGGCGTCCAACGTGGTCTGCAGCCCACTGACGTTCACACCGGCGCGCGCCAGCAACGTGCGCGCGGCGCCATCGTTCTGCGCCAGCAGCGCGCGCAGCAGGTGCACCGGTTCGATGTACTGGTTGTCGTGACCCAGCGCCAGGCTCTGCGCATCAGCAAGCGCCTCCTGGAACCGGGTGGTGAATTTATCAAGTCGCATTCGGATCCCTCTCTCTCTAGGAAAGTGTGTCCTGTTGCGCGGGGTGGCCCGGCCCGGACACGTTACTTCGGAAAGATAGGGCTTTGACTTGACATTTCAAGGCTGACGGGCGGATTTCGAGCGGCGGCGCCAAAGCCATATGGCGACCGCAGTGACCACCAGCGTCGTCAGAAACGAGGGAAGCCAATACAACAACGCTTCGAAGTTGTATCCGTCCTCAGCGGGATCGAAACGCCGGTAATGGTCGAACAACCACTGTCCGAGCCACGGAGGAATAGAAATGACCTCCGAGTAATCCAGCCACTTGGCAGTCAGGTACAGAGGAAAAAGCACAAGCCACGCGGCCAGCAACACGACTTTGACAAGTGCCTTTAAGACCGCCGTCACGGCGTGGACCTCTTGACCGTGAGTCTGCCGTAGCAGGCAACATCCGTGTTGGGAATCCGGCCGACAGTCGATGCTTTGAGCAAAGCCCTCAGGCGGTCAAAGTCGGTGCAAGACATCGTCCACTCTTCCATCCGCGGCGAAGAGGGCGAACCACCTGCGCCTGTCGGTCGAAAACGGATTTTGCTCCCGAAACCATCTCAAACGCCCGCCGGAGGGCCGGTCTAACACGTAATAAGTGCCAGGCGTGATCGGACCGGAGTTCTTGCGACAGGCGGCAAGATAACTATTGATGTCCCCATCTCGTCCCGAGAATGCCGGCACATCGAGTACGCCGGCCCGAAGCCGACTCATGGGCCGGTCGTTGAGATAAAACGTCAAATCGATCATGACTCGATGCTCCTTCGTGAAACGAGCATCGAGATTGGCTTAGGGGCGCGCCAGGCCCAATAGGAATTGTTCGAAAGCGGTCATCAAACTGACTGGGGTCAGAACGCTCCCGTCGAGATGTGGGGTCTCTCGACGGGAAACGTGGCGTTTAACGCACCTACCCGACTAGTTCGGCACGTTCACCGTCGATCCACTCACCGAAATCACATCGCCCGCCGCCGGGGTGGCGGCGATCGGGGGGACGTTCGAGGGCAGGATCTGCGGTGCCGGGGCGGCGGTGCCTCCGCGTGACGTGGTGCGCACCACTTGGGACGGCGGCAGGGCCGTGCCGCTGCGCAGGTTGGCGTASACGGCGTCMAGCGCCCGGTTCAGGTACACGTGCAGCGGGATGAAGGTGTTGGCGTAGCCAGGCAGTACGTCGATGAAGGCGTCGAAATGCTGGCCGTTGGTCACCTCTATGCAGCAGGCCGTCGCTGCGGCCATGGACGATCATCGCCGGCTTGCCGCGCAGATTGCCCGTGCGCAAGGTCTGGCCGATGCCCGCCTGGAGTGCTGCGCTGTTGGTCAGCAGGTCGCGCAGGCAATTGGCGCCGGGCAGGTTGGCGTCCGCGACGCCGCCGACGCTGTTGGTGGAGAGGAAGTCGCGGGCGGGGCCGCCCTGGGCTTTCTCGTTCATGAGCGTCACGCCGGTGCTCGGCGGCACGCCGTTGCCGGTGGAGAACGTCAGGGCCAATATGTTTGGCGGGATGGTCACCGGGGTGCCGGTAGCGCCGCCCGGCGAGGCGAAGGTGTAGTCGCACAGCTTGTCGGTGACGCTGGCACGCGAGTAGGAGTTGGCGTACGTCACCGAGATCGAGCTGGCCACTTCGAGCGATGAAAGCGATGCATGCAGCACATCGGATTCTGGCTCCCAGCCGGCGGCGTGCAGGCGTGTGAAGGCATCGGTCGACTGGTCAGTCAGCGACGCGCCCGTGAGTTGCCCGTTGCCGACCAGCGAGCCGCAGCGATTGGCGCCCTGGATGACCGTCACCGAGGTGAACGGTGCCGGCAGCGACGCCGTGCCCGCGCAAAGCGAGAACAGGTTCGCCGTGGTCGTGTAGTCATACAGATGCCGCCCCGATGACCCCACCGTCACCCCGCCCCGCTTCACCGTGATGGCCGGCACGGCGGGCATGTTCACGTTCGGCTCGCCCACGGCCACGCCGTCGATCAGGCCGTTCGTATCCTGCTCCGCTGCCGCGATGGCCGCGCCGCCGCCGTTGGAGACGGCCGAGGCGATCACCAGGATCTTGTCCTTGCCGATGGAGGCCTGCCGCACCCCGTCGGACCCCACGGTGCCGAATTTATCGTTGATCGCCCACATGGCGAACTCGATGGCCTGGAGCGTGTTCAGCCCCCAGTTGGCCTCGGGATTCTGCTTCGAGTGGGCGTGCTTGTAGGCCAGCCGGTGCGGATTGGCAGTGGTGAAGTCCGCCAGCGACTGCGCGCCCGGCTGCGCCGCGAACTGGGCCAGCTTGCCGGCGCCGGTGCGAGCCTGGCGGGTGCCGTTGATCAGCGGCACGGTGTCCGAGTCGAGGTCGTGCGGCCCCGCGCCCGTGCCCTTGTCGGTATAGGCCACGGCACAGCCGCGCTTGAGCCCCCATTCGCCGACCGAAATCCCGCCATAAATGCCGCGCGAGCCCGACGAGGTCGCCGAGATCAGGCAAGGATTGGCGGGATCGAAGTTGGTCGGGATCTGCGCCATGATCGTCACGTTCTGCTGGCCGGTGCCGTCGTCGGCAAAGGCGATGTACTCGGTACCGGGCACCTTGCCCTGGCTGGCCGTGACGTTGCCCTGGGCATCGACGTTCGGTCCGTACAGCGAGCCGTACCCGCCCAGCGGATTGGTATCGACGATGGCGCGGTAGTTATTGAAGATGGCGATGCGGCGCAGCTCGGCCGCCGTGGGCGCGGCGGGATCGGCGGGAACCGGCGCGGTAGCCGTGGCGATCAGGCCGTCCTTGCCGAGCCCGGCGGTCAGCAGGTCGTCGGTCGTGCCGTCGTAGTTCTGCACGCCGATGGTGCCCACCACGAAGGTCGGCCGGTTGTTCGGGTTCTGCGTGACCGGGCCGCCACCGCCCCCACCGCTGTTGTTGTTGTCCCCGCCGCCGCAGGCGCCAATCAGCAGCACCGCCACGGCGGCGGCAATGGCGGTGTGGCATCGTGGATCGACTAGGAATTTTCCTGCGCGCGTTGCAAGGCTATGCGTCATGGGGTGTCTCCTGTTATGTATGCCGGCGGGGCCGGATCGGTAAAACAGAAACAAGACCTACGAACCGCAAACTGCAAACCGCAAATGCAAACCAACGGGGGCGACGGGGGCGATGGGGAGCACGCCCGGCGGAGCGTCGTATTCGTCCCTCCCGGGACATAGTAGACGGTTCAGGCGTTTGGATGCGAGCAGGCAGTCAGTCGAATGCCAGCTATAGCGCCGATGCCGGAACCTGTATGTGCGACCCGATACATAGGCATCGGGCCAGCCAAGTGTTTGACGGAAAAGGGAAAATACTTAGGCGAGCGCGCGCCAGGTCCAGATGCCGAAGGCCGTGAGCACCAGCGAGCCACCCAGGTGCACCACCACGTGGGCGAGCGCCCAGCGATAGTCGCCCGCCATCAGGTTGCCGACCACCTCGCTGGAGAACGTCGAGAACGTGGTCAGGCCGCCGAGAAAGCCGGTGACGGCCAGCAGCCGCCATTCGGGCGAGAGGCCCGGGTGCGACTGGAAGAACGCCACGGCGATCCCGACCAGATAGCCGCCCACGAGGTTGGCGGCCAGCGTGCCGTACGGCAGCGCCGGGTTGGCCGCGTTCCACAGCACGGAAAATCCCCAGCGCAGCCAGGCGCCCGCGGCGGCGCCGACGCCCACCGCCACAAACCCGAGCGGACCCATTCAACCTTCCTTATTGTTGTTCGATGTGTTCGATGATTCGGCGTTGAACGATTCGATGCCCCAGCGGCGCAGCGCCGCGTCGTCCGAGACCCGCGCATCGACCCAGCGCGCGCCCTCGGGCGTTTCTTCCTTCTTCCAGAACGGCGCCTCGGACTTCAGGTAGTCCATGATGAACTCGCACGCCGCGAAGGCATCGCCCCGGTGCGCGGACGCCACGGCGACCAGCACGATCTGGTCCAGCGGCTGCAACAGCCCCACGCGATGGACAATGGTCACGCCGAGCAACGCCCAGCGCTCGCGCGCGGCGGCCTCGATGCGTTCCAGCGACTTCTCGGTCATGCCCGGATAGTGCTCGAGTTCCATCGTCCGGACCGCCGTGCCGTGCGTGACATCGCGCACGGTGCCGATGAAGCTGGCCACGGCGCCCACGCCGGGATTGCCGGCCCGCAGCGCCGCCACTTCGGCGCCGAGGTCGAAATCATCGTGCTGCACGCGTGCGCTCATCTCAGCCTCCGGTCACGGGCGGGAAGAACGCCACCTCGCAGCCCTCGGCCAGCGGCGTGTCGGCGCGGGCCACGGCGTGGTCCACGGCCATGCGCAGCGCGCGGCCCTCGGCCAGCGCCTCGGCCCACTGGCCGCCGCGCTCGCGCAGCCAGCCGCGCAGGTCGCCCACGGTGCGTACGCTGGCGGGCACCTCGGCGCGCTCGGCGCCCTGCCCCACCTGCTCGCGCACGCTGGCGAAGTATCGGAGTTCGATTTGCATGATGTTCGGGTCCGCGCGTCAGCCCAGCAGGCCGTCGAACGGGATGAATTGCACGGTGTCGCCGCGACGAATGGTCTGGTTCGGCGGGTTGTCGATCAGCCCGTCGCCCCAGACCGTAGACGTCAGCACGCCCGAACTCTGGTTCGGGAACAGGTCGAGGCCGCCCGCGTCGTTGAGGCGCGCGCGCAGGAATTCGTTGCGGCGGTCGCCACGCGCCAGATCGAAATCGGCACGCAGCGGCAGGCGGCGCGGCGTCACATCGGCCACGCCTTGCAGACGCAGGATGAACGGCCGCACGAACAGCAGGAAGGTGACGAAGCTCGACACGGGGTTGCCCGGCAGGCCGAGGAAGTGCGCTGGACTGTCCGAGCCGTTCGCCACCTGGCCGAAGGCCAGCGGCTTACCGGGCTTGATGGCGATCTGCCAGAGGTCCAGCCGCCCTTCGGCCTGCACGGCCGGCCGGATATGGTCTTCCTCACCCACCGAGACGCCACCCGAGGTGATGATCAAATCACACCCTTCGGCGGCGCGGCGCAGGGTGTCACGCGTGGCGGCCAGCGTGTCCGGCACGATGCCGAAGTCGGACACTTCGCAGCCCAGGTTTTCGAGCAGGCCGCGCAGCGTGAAGCGGTTGGAGTTATAGATGGCGCCCGGCTTGAGCGGCTCGCCGGGCATGGCCAGCTCGTCGCCCGTGAAGAACACGGCCACGCGCACGCGGCGCACCACATCCAGCTTCGCCTGCCCGACCGAAGCCGCCAGTCCCAGCGCCTGCGGCGTCAGCCGCGTGCCGGCCGGCAGGATCTCGGCGCCGGTYTCGATGTCCTCGCCCGCGCGGCGAATCCATTCGCCCGAAGCCGGCACATGATTGACGATGACCGCGTCGCCATCGGCCACGCACTGCTCCTGCATGACCACGGCATCGGCGCCGGGCGGGATCAGGCCGCCCGTGAAGATGCGCGCGGCGGTGCCGGCGGCCAGCGCCGTGCCCACGTGGCCGGCCGGAATCCGCTGCGAGACCGGCAGGCGCGTACCCGGCGCGGGGACGTCGGCGGCGCGCATCACGTAGCCATCCATCGAGGTATTGTCGGCGGGCGGCACGCGCAGCGTGCTGGTCACGGGCGCGGCCAGCACGCGGCCGTTGGCGTCGAGCGTGTCGACGGTCTCGGTGGCCGTCAGCGGACGCACGCCGGCCATCAGGGCCGCGAGGGCCTCGGCCATGGTCAGCATCGGCGGACGGTTGGCGGCAGCAGTTGGAGTGGGGGCTTGGGTCATGTGAGCGTGGCTGGAATCAGGTTGGCCCATGAAAAACAGCCCCCGGCGCGAAGCCTGGGGGCCGTGGCAGCGGGCCCGGCAAACCCGATTGTAACGAGTTGGGCGCCGGTCGGTCGCTGGACAGTCGCTTACAGTCCGGTGTGCCGGGCGATGTACGCCTTGACCTGCGCGGCATCCGCCGGCATCACCTCGAAACGCTGCGGCAGCGCCTCGATCCCATCGAACGCGGCGGGCCGCTCGGGCTCGTGCCCCAGTGCCTCGCGGATCGTGTCGGCGAACTTGGCCGGCAGTGCCGTTTCCAGCACTACCATCGGCACGCCCGGCGTCAGGTACTCGCGCGCCACCTTCACGCCATCGGCGGTATGGGTGTCGATGGTGACGCCGTAACGCGCGTGCACGTCGCGGATGGTGGCCAGGCGGTCGTCATGCGTGCTGCGGCCCGAAACGAAGCCGAACTGGCGGATGCGGTCGAATTCCGGCGTGCCGGAGAGATCGAAGCCCCCCTTGGCATCCACGTCGCGGAACAGCGCGGCCAGCTTGTCGCCGTCCTGGCCGAGCAGGTCGAACACGAAGCGCTCGAAGTTCGAGGCCTTGGAGATATCCATGCTCGGGCTCGACGTGTGGTACGTCTGCGCCGAGGTCCGCACGCGGTAGGTGCCGGTGCGAAAGAACTCGTCGAGCACGTCGTTCTCGTTGGTGGCCACCACGAGCTTGTCGAYCGGCAGGCCCATCATGCGCGCGATATGGCCGGCGCAGACGTTGCCGAAGTTACCCGACGGCACGCAGAACGACACCTTYTGGCCAGGGCCATCGGTGGCCAGCAGCCAGCCCTTGAAGTAGTAGACCACCTGGGCCACCACGCGCGCCCAGTTGATCGAATTGACGGTGCCGATGCACTGGCGCGCCTTGAAGGCGTGGTCGTTCGACACCGCCTTGACGATGTCCTGGGCGTCGTCGAACACGCCTTCGATGGCCAGGTTGAAGATGTTCGGGTCCTGCAGGCTGAACATCTGCGCGGTCTGGAACGCGCTCATCTTGCGGTGCGGGCTCAGCATGAACACGCGGATGCCGTCCTTGCCGCGCATCGCGTACTCGGCGGCGCTGCCGGTGTCGCCGGACGTCGCCCCGAGGATGTTCAGCTTCAGGCCGGCCCGGCGCAGTGCGTACTCGAACAGGTTGCCGAGCAGCTGCATCGCCATGTCCTTGAAGGCCAGCGTCGGGCCGTTCGACAGGCCCAGCAGTTGCAGCGGCGTGCCGCCTTCCTCGCCCAGCGTGCGCAGMGGRGTGATGTCCGCCGTGTTATCGCCCGGACGTGCGTTGCAGTACACCTCGGCGGTGTAGGTCTGGCGCGTCAGCGCGCGCAGGTCGTCGGCGGGGATGTCRTCGCAGAAGCGCGAGAGCACCTCGAACGCCAGGTCGGCATAGGACAGCTTGCGCCAGGCTTCCAGTTCGTCGGCCGTGATCTGCGGGTACTGCTTCGGCAGGTAGAGCCCACCGTCCGGCGCCAGGCCGCCCAGCAGGATCTCGGAGAACGATTGCGGCATGTCRTGGCCGCGCGTCGATTGGTATTGCATGAGCGAGGGCGTCTTAGTTCAGTTCTTCCATGCGCAGGCGCGTCACGGCGGACAGCACCGTCGGCAGCGACTCGATGCCGCGGATGGCGGCGTTCACGTGCTTCTCGCGCGTGAGGTGCGTCAGGATGATGATGTCGGTCTGCGGCTCGCCCTGGCGCGACTCCTTCTGGAGCATTGCGTCGATGCTGATGCCGCCCTCGGCCAGGATGCGCGTGATCTCGGCCAGCACGCCGGTCTCGTCGGACACGCGCATGCGCAGGTAGTAGGAGCTGGTGACTTCCTCGATCGGCAGCACCGGCACGCTGGACAGCTCGTCCGGCTGGAACGCCAGGTGCGGCACGCGATGGTTCGGATCGGCCGTATGCAGGCGCGTCACGTCCACCAGATCGGCGATCACGGCCGAGGCGGTCGGCTCAGCGCCGGCGCCCTTGCCGTAGTACAGCGTGGTGCCCACGGCGTCGGCCTGCACCAGCACGGCGTTCATCGCGCCTTCCACATTGGCGATCAGGCGGGATGCCGGCACCAGCGTGGGATGCACGCGCAGCTCCACACCCTCCTCGCGGCGGCGCGTGATGCCGAGCAGCTTGATGCGGTAGCCCAGTTCCTCGGCGTACTTGATGTCGATGGCGGACAGGTTGGTGATGCCTTCCACGTGCGCCTTGTCGAACTGCACCGGCATGCCGAAGGCGATGGCGCTCATCAGCGTGACCTTGTGGGCGGCGTCGATGCCCTCGATGTCGAAGGTCGGGTCAGCCTCGGCATAGCCCAGCTGCTGGGCTTCCTTGAGCACCACGTCGAAGTCCAGGCCCTTGTCGCGCATTTCGGACAGGATGAAGTTCGTCGTGCCGTTGATGATGCCGGCGATCCACTGGATGCGGTTCGCGGTCAGGCCCTCGCGCAGCGCCTTGATGATGGGGATACCCCCAGCCACGGCGGCCTCGAACGCCACGATCACGCCCTTGCGTCGCGCRGCTTCGAAGATCTCGTTGCCATGCACGGCCAGCAGCGCCTTGTTGGCGGTGACCACGTGCTTGCCGTTCTCGATGGCCTTCAGGACCAGCTCGCGGGCGATGCCGTAGCCGCCGATCAACTCCACCACGATGTCGATTTCCGGGCGGGTGACCACCTCGTTGGCATCGCTGACGACTTCCACCTCGCCGCCGGTCAGCTCCCGGGCGCGCTCGGTGTTGAGGTCGGCCACCATCGCAATCTCGATGCCGCGGCCTGCACGGCGACGAATTTCTTCCTGATTGCGCTTGAGCACGTTGAACGTGCCGCTACCAACGGTACCGATGCCGAGAAGGCCGACTTTAATGGGTTGCATGGACGTCTGACTCTGGGTTGCTTGATGCGGGATGAACGGGGGCGCCGCGGCGGCTCAGGCCGTGCCGTGACGTTTTCGATAGGTTTCGAGGAAGCGGCCGACGCGCGTCACGGCCTCGCGCAGGTCTTCCTCGTGCGGCAGGAACACGATCCGGAAGTGATCCGGCGCGCCCCAGTTGAAGCCGGTGCCCTGCACCAGCAGCACCTTCGATTCCTGCAGCAGTTCGTAGATGAATTCCTGGTCGTCCTGGATCGGGTACATCGACAGGTCGAGCTTGGGGAACAGGTACAGCGCGGCCTTGGGCTTGACGCAGCTCACACCGGGGATCTGGGTGATCAGCTCATAGGCCAGGTCGCGCTGGCGGCGCAGCCGGCCGCCCTCGCCCACCAGGTCGTTGATGCTCTGGTAGCCGCCCAGCGCGGTCTGGATGGCCCACTGGGCCGGCACGTTGGCGCACAGCCGCATCGAGGACAGCATGTTCAGGCCCTCGATATAGTCCAGCGCCGGGCGCTTGTCGCCCGACACCACCATCCAGCCAGCGCGGTAGCCGCACGAGCGGTAGTTCTTCGACAGGCCGTTGAAGGTCACTGTCAGCACGTCCGTGGACAGCGCGGCGATCGAGGTGTGCGAATGGCCGTCGTACAGCACCTTGTCGTAGATCTCGTCGGCAAAGATGATCAGGCCGTGCTCGCGCGCGATGGCCACGATCTCCTGCAGCAATTCGTCCGAGTACAGCGCCCCAGTGGGGTTGTTCGGGTTGATGACGACGATCGCCTTGGTGTTCGGGGTGATCTTCTTGCGGATGTCGTCGAGGTCCGGCATCCAGTCGTCGGCCTCGTCGCAGATATAGTGCACCGGAGTGCCGCCGGACAGGCTCACGGCGGCGGTCCACAGCGGGTAGTCCGGCGCCGGCACCARCACCTCGTCGCCGCTGTTGAGCAGCGCGTTCATCGACATCACGATCAGCTCGGAGGCGCCGTTGCCCACGTAGATGTCGTCCAGCCCCACGCCCTGGATCTTCTTCTCCTGGGTGTAGTGCATGATGGCCTTGCGCGCCGCGAAGATGCCCTTGGAGTCCGAGTAACCTGCCGAATTGGGCAGGTTGCGCATCATGTCCTGCTGGATCTCCTCCGGGGCATCGAAACCGAACACGGCCAGGTTGCCGATGTTCAGCTTGATGATCTTGTGCCCTTCCTCCTCCATCTGCCGGGCCTTTTCCAGCACCGGGCCGCGGATGTCATAGCAAACGTTCTGGAGCTTGTTCGATTTCTGGATGGGTTTCACGGCGGTGTTGGCGATGTCAGGGCAGGCTGCCGGYCTCCGTGGCAGCGGATTTTCGGAATCTTCTGGAATGTCCTGGCAAGTCTGGGCGGACGGCGGCGCATCCGCGGTGATGTGCCCGGCGCGTGGCAGACAGGGAGGCAAAAGCTATAATTTATCGGATTATGACAGACTTCGGCATGGATTCTTGCATTGCAGCGACGCTTTCCCGCGCCGGGCGCACGATCCTGCCACCGCGAGCCCCCTCTTGAAACTCCACGCTGACAAACCCCACAATCTCAATACCG
The DNA here is from genome assembly GCF_052114485.1 of Cupriavidus sp. KB_39. Lineage (NCBI taxonomy): Bacteria > Pseudomonadati > Pseudomonadota > Betaproteobacteria > Burkholderiales > Burkholderiaceae > Cupriavidus > Cupriavidus sp. KB_39. The sequence continues at coordinate 4,542 of NZ_JBFREV010000059.1, read as the reverse complement.
TGACCAGCTACGGCCCCGGGTATATCGAAATCAACCTGGTCCGCCACAACCAGTCCGTGCTCGTCATGCCGGAAGGCCCGGTCGAGCCGTGGCCGGTTGCCCGTTTCGAGGACCTGGAACCCGCCCATTTCGACGTCCTGCTCGATAAACAGGCAGAAGTCGTCCTGCTGGGTACCGGCAACAAGCTGCGTTTTCCCCACCCGCGCCTGACCGCCGCGCTGGCTCGCCGCCATATCGGCGTGGACGCCATGGATCTCCAGGCCGCATGCCGCACCTACAATATCCTGATGGCCGAGGGCCGCAAGGTGGCGGCGATCCTGCTGGTGGAGCCGATCGACGAAGCTTGAGCGGCGGGCCCCCTGGTGCGAATATCGGCTGGCAACCTGCCGAGGTTGAGCACACGCCACGCTTGAAGTCTGGCCGACTGCCCCAAACTGCACCCGCCATGGCACAAGCCCGGATCCCCCCCCACAACAAACGGGCCGCCATCACCGATGATGCACCGCCATCCAGGAGAGCCACCAGCATGACAGTCAGTCTCAACCAGGCCGTTCCGGACTTCCGCGCCCCCGCTACCGGCGGGGAGTTCCATCTTGCCGGCCAGCGCGGCAAGACCGTGGTCCTGTACTTCTACCCGAAGGACAACACGCCGGGCTGCACCACCGAAGCGATGAACTTCCGCGACCAGTACGCCGAGGTCGAGGCGGCCGGCGCCGTGGTGTTCGGCATCTCGCGCGACAGCATGAAGTCTCACGAGAACTTCAAGGCCAAGCTTGAGCTGCCCTTCGCGCTGATCTCGGACGCCGACGAGGCGCTCTGCAGCCTGTTCGATGTCATCAAGATGAAAAAGATGTATGGCAAGGAAGTGCGCGGGATCGAGCGCAGCACTTTCATCCTCGACGGCAAGGGCATCCTGCGGCACGAGATGCGCGGCATCAAGGTGCCGAACCACGTGGACGAAGTCCTCGAACTCATCCGCAAGATCTAGTCCGCCAGGCGCCACTGCCACGGGCGCAACACCGCGCAACACTCCGTCCGCAGGGTCATTGCCAAACCGAAAACGTTCGGATACATTGGCCCGTAATGCGTTCAGATCCCAGTTGCCACGCTGTTGTACCGTTCCGGCCCAGGAGAGAAAGTCCCCGGGCTGGTAGCGGACCTGCCGTGTCCGGGGTCCGCGAAGAAGCCGCCACACCTGTTCATCAGGCATGGCGGCTTTTTTGTTTGCCTGCCCTTTTCCGCCCCCCTGAAAGGATGTCCAAGCATGCCGCTGCCTACCATGCCCGCCAAGCCTGCCCAATTGCTGGACCCGAGCGAATTCGCACCGGTCTCACTGCCCAAGGCCAAAGCCGCGCAGGGTAAGAAACCTGTGCCGACGCTCGAGCGCGATGCATTGCTCGATTCAGGCCCGACCGGTGACACGGGCGACCTCCAGGCGCCCGCCACGCGCGGCCGCGCCGGCAGCCCCACGCGCGCCCGCACCCCGGACGCCCCGGCGCCAGCCACGACCGCCCCGTCCGCGCCGGCCGTGAGCCTGGTCAAGCCGGCGGCCGGCCCCACGCGCCGCGCCCGCAAGGCCGAGGGGCCCAGCAAGCTGTTCGTGCTGGACACCAACGTGCTAATGCACGACCCGAGCTCGCTGTTCCGCTTCGAAGAGCACGACATCTATCTGCCGATGATGACGCTCGAGGAGCTGGACAACCACAAGAAGGGCATGAGCGAAGTCGCTCGCAACGCGCGGATGGTCAGCCGCACGCTCGACTCGCTGGTCGGCGCCACCGACGGCGTGCTCGACGACGGCCTGCCGCTGGCCACGCTCGGCAACCGCGATGCGCAGGGCAAGCTGTTCTTCCAGACCCGCCTGAACGAGATCAAGCTGCCCGAAGGCCTGCCGCAGGGCAAGGCCGACAACCAGATYCTGGGCGTGGTCAGTGCGCTCCAGCAGCAGTTCCCGGAGCGCCAGGTCGTGCTGGTGTCGAAAGACATCAACATGCGCATCAAGGCGCGTGCGCTGGGGCTGCCGGCCGAGGACTACTTCAACGACCAGGTCCTGGAAGACAAGGACCTGCTCTACGCGGGCGTGATGCAGTTGCCCAACGACTTCTGGGCCAAGCACGGCAAGGGCGTGGAAAGCTGGCAGGACCCGAAGTCCGGCGCCATGTTCTATCGCCTGATCGGGCCGCTGGTGCCGTCGTTCCTGGTCAACCAGTTCGTCTACCTGGAGCCGATGGACGGCAGCCTGCCGCTGTACGCGCAGGTCAAGGAAATCAACGGCAAGACCGCCCTGCTCCAGACCCTGAAGGACTACACCCACAACAAGAACAACGTGTGGAGCGTGGTGGCCCGCAATCGCGAGCAGAACTTCGCGCTGAACCTGCTGATGAGCCCGGACATCGACTTCGTCACGCTGCTGGGCCAGGCCGGTACCGGCAAGACGCTGCTGGCGCTGGCGTCCGGCCTGGAGCAGGTGCTGGACCAGAAGCTCTACAACGAGATCATCGTCACCCGCGCCACCGTGCCCGTGGGCGAGGACATCGGCTTCCTGCCGGGTACCGAGGAAGAGAAGATGCAGCCCTGGATGGGCGCGTTCGACGACAACCTCGAAGTCCTGCAGAAGAGCGATGACAGCGCCGGTGACTGGGGCCGAGCGGCCACGCAGGAGCTGATCCGCTCGCGCATCAAGGTCAAGAGCATGAATTTCATGCGCGGSCGCACGTTCGTGAACAAGTTCGTCATCATCGACGAGGCCCAGAACCTGACGCCGAAGCAGATGAAGACGCTGGTCACGCGGGCCGGCCCCGGTACCAAGATCGTCTGCCTGGGCAATATCGCGCAGATCGACACGCCGTACCTGACCGAGGGCTCGTCGGGCCTGACCTATGTGGTAGACCGCTTCAAGGGCTGGAGCCACAGCGGCCACGTCACGCTGGCGCGCGGCGAACGCTCGCGCCTGGCCGACCACGCGGCGGACGTTCTTTAAGTACCGCCCGCCCGGCATTGTCCGCCGGGTGGCGTTCGTCTCCCTTTTACCCGGATCCGGGCGTCCGCGTGGATGCCCGTCCATGTCGTCACGTCGCGTCGGGCTTTGGCTGACAGCCAAAGCGCGGCAGTGGCGCTATGATCGTCCGGTGTTCATGTCGATACGGAGGCGTCGATGGACAAGCCACAATCGTTCAATCCCTACCTGTCCGGCAATCCACGGACCCTGTTTTCCCGCCATTCGCGCACCACGCGGCGGCGCCGCATCCTGGCGGCCACGCTGATCGGCACGTCGCTGGTCATCGCCGCCACCTGGCGTCCGGCCCGGGCGGCCGAGGAAATGGTCATCCGCACGATGGGCCCCGTCAGCTATGTCTGCGGCGGCGTGGCGGAGGATGAGCGCGCCAAACTGACCGAGCAGGAGAAGAACTTCAACATGGGCATCCTGTTCACACAGGGCCCGAATGGCGAATTTTTGTCGGAAGTTGACGTCAATCTGACACGCGACGGCCAGCCGGTGGCCAATTTCAAGGCTGGCGGCCCCCGCTGCCTCATACGTGCGCCCGAAGGCAGCTACAATATCGAAGCGACCTATAAGGGTCAGGCCAAGTCCATGAAGATCAGCACCGGCACGCGCAACGCCCAGCTTCGCTGGTGATGCATTAACAATGCGCTAACCGCGCTGCACCGCGGACGGACGCGTGACCCGGCAACCGAACAAAAAGAAGGATGCCGCAGCGCCCGCTTCGCCTTTTCTCTCTCAATGCCTCCCGCACCGCCGCCCTCGCGGTGAGTGCCGCCGCGCTGCTACTGGCCGCCTGCGCCGGCGGGCCGCCGCCCCGGCAGGGTTCGTCCGTGCCCCGGGCACCCGGCAAACCGATGATCGACCCGAGCGCCGGACTTGAGGAAATCTCGATCCAGGCGATGTCGCTGGTCGGCACCCCCTACCGCTACGGCGGCAACACCCCCGATTCCGGTTTCGATTGCAGCGGCCTGGTTCGCTACGTGGTGCAGCGCGCCGCCAACGTGAACCTGCCCCGCACGACCGAGCAGATGGGCCAGCGCGGTTCGTCGCTGGACCGCAGCCAGGTGGCCTCCGGCGACCTCGTGTTCTTCAACACCACGGGACGCGCCAATTCCCACGTAGGCATCTATGTCGGCCAGAACCGCTTCGTCCATGCGCCCGCCACCGGTGGCACGGTGCGGCTCGAGGACATGGGCAAGTCTTATTGGGCCTCCCGCTACAACGGCGCCCGCCGCGTGGTGGCAGCTAGTAATTTGCCGATGACGCCGGCGCCCGCCCCAGAAGCCCCCTCGCCCGCCCCTGCGCCCACCCAGGAAGACGACGACCCCATCGCCGCCTTCGCCCGGCAATAGTCGTCTAGTAAAAGGCGTAAAAAAAGCCAGAGCGATGTGAACTGACCCCCAGAAGTTGGACGGTTGATGGCTAGGCCGGAAAGGGCTGAGTCCTGTATTGCACAGGACTCAGCCCTTTTAGTTTGAGCTTGATGCGGTCATGATTGTAGTAGTGAATGTATTGGCGCAGTCCATCCTGCAGTTGCT
>NZ_JBFREV010000058.1:0-17766 GCF_052114485.1 Cupriavidus sp. KB_39 | reverse complement strand
CCAGCAGATCGATCTGCCCGAGGTCCACCGGCCCAAGGTTGATGGTGATTTTTTCGGTCTCGCCGCCCTTGGGGCGAAGTGCGCCGCCCTGTGCCGCAAGGTCCATTTTTCGTTCCATGTCGCCCGCTAAGTGGTTAGGTCTGCAACCATCCTATCACCATCCCACTGGATGGTGCTAGGAGTTTTTTCGCCCTCTTGGAGGCTGCCATGCGGAAGTGCGGTGATATGCTGGGACGACGGCGTGCGCTTCCGCGCCCACCGAAAACCACACCTCTGCCCCCGCCCTGTGCTTCGAATCCCGCACCGCCAGGCAGCACGCCCATCGCCCCTGAAGATCTGGGAAGGCTATTCGAACCCTATTGGCGCCCTGCAGGGCAGGACGCTGCCGCTGGACTGGGACTTGGCTTGTATATCTGCCATGAGATTGTGAAAGCGCATGGTGGCACCCTCCGGGCGCAATCCGACCTTGAAGTGGGAACGCGCTTCGAAGCCTCCCTTCCAGTACGGTAATGGCCCGCATGCGCGCTAGTGCTTCTGTGATCTTTTTGTCCCGTCTCGAAATTAATGGGACGTCAATCACCGACAAATCCAAAAGGGACGATCTGTCTCACAGTAACTGGGCACATGGAGAGTGGTGGTACTACAGGTCGCAGTCCTACTTGGCGACGTCCTAAGACGTGTGCGTCGGCACGTTTAGAATCGCCCTACAGGTTGGAAGTGGATTGGTCGATGGCGCCGACGGCGAACGTAACTGTTAGCTACGATAAAGATCGCGGCGCGTCGAGGTCCCTTTCCGGCCAGGAGCCGCCGCTCGACACGCTTGCGTCGATTGCACACAATCCCCGCGATCGCTTTAGGGCGGCAAGCCTAGCCCGTCGAATTGCTATCCCCGGTGTTGTGATCCTTTTGGCGAGTGCGGGGGGAACCCTCCGTTTGGGGCATGCGAGGTTATATGCCTGTCGTCATAATCAACGATCGGGCCTCCGGGCACCAATATCGCTAGCTAATGCGGCGCACGGCAAAAATATCGAGGGGACATATGAAGGCATTATTCGGGCTAGCCTTGTTCGTAGCGCTCGCCTTTTTCATGCTGGGCGCGATAAAGACGAAGCGCGGCGGGGACCGGTCTTCGCAGCGCTATCACTTCTCCAGAAAGGCACCGTTCATGCGTGATGACGAAATCCATCTCTATGAGCGGTTAGTGGTTGGCCTTCGAAACGCGCATGTGTTTCCGCAGGTAGCCATGTCGTCTTTCGTACAGCACAAGGGGAAGGAGTACGGCGCTCGGAGTCTGTTTTCGCAAAAGTATGTCGATTATCTTGTGTGTGAACGCGGGACAATGAGACCGCTGTATGTGATCGAGCTTGACGGAGCTTCGCATGGAAGCGTGCGGGCGAAAAAGCGGGATGGCCAGAAGAATCAGGTGCTGGAATCGGCGGGGATTCCGATCAAGCGGTACACGTCGAAGGACGTTGATTTCAAGGTCATTTTGTTGGATTTTGCATCGGTGGTTAGACCGGCAGAATCGGTTATGGCTTCCGCTAGTAGAGGTGTGGTAAGCGTCCTGTAATAAAAGGACGGGCTTTGAACGAACGGATTCGGCCAGGAATGATCATCCGGCGCCGTCGGGAAAATTTTGAACAATTTTCGCGACCATGGGGCGGCTGTCCACCACCCACGCAAGGGACACGTGCCTGTCGCCGCCATGCAGAAGAGGCTCCACGAGTTCAATAGTGGCGAGAGACGACATAAATCACAAAGAGCTTGAACAGATATGAAGATCCAAACCGCTCGCATCCGAAACTTTCGCACGTTGAAAGACGTAACGATTCCGTTCGATTCCGTCACGACCTTCATCGGACCGAACGGTGCTGGCAAATCAACGGTGCTTCGTGCGCTCGACTGGTTCTTCAACGGCAAGCCCGGCTCGCTGACAGAGAAGGATTGCTCTTTTGGGGCGACCGACGAAGACATCGAAGTTCAGATCACCTTCGCAGACCTCACCGAAAAGGATCGCGAGGCACTTGGCAAGTACGCGCCGGAGGGAGTTGGCACGTTCACCGCATGGAAGCGCCGATCTCCCAATGGTGCCGATGTGCTCTCCGCCAATGCAAAGGGATTTCCGGATTTCAATGCCATCAAGGCGGCAGGCGCTGCGACTGCGAAGAGAGAGTTGTACGCCAGTCTCCGGCGCGATCGCCCGGAGCTTGATCTTCCCACGGCGAACACCGGTCCTGCCGTCGAGCAGGCGATGACGACTTGGGAGGCGGCTCACACTGATCAGCTTCTCGATGCGCCCGAGGCTTTGCAAACTAACTTCTTCGGTTTCAATAGCGGCGGCAAAATGAGCGGGCTCTTCGACTTCGTCCTGGTTACGGCCGACCTCCGGGCGAGTGAAGAGTCCATCGACGGCAAGGCAAGCATTATTGGGCGAATCCTTGAGCGCTCGATTGACCGCACTGCCGCTGATGAGGCAATCGCAGAAATCGTTGCGGAGTCACGAGCAAAGCAGCAACAAGTCTATGACGAGAAGTTCAAGGAGCAGCTTGGGGCCATCACAACGCAGCTCAACGAGGTCGTGACAACCTATGCGCCTGGGCGGGCAATCACGGTTTCGCCGGCTGAAGTGGAACTCAAGGCGCCTCGCACAACGTTCGACGTGGCCGTGCTTGACGGCACTACCGAGACTGCGGTGGAGCGACAAGGACACGGCTTTCAGCGCACGCTGCTGATCTCGGCCCTACAACTCTTGGCGCAGTCAGGTGCAGCTTCGGCCGAGGGAATTATTTGCCTGGCGATCGAGGAGCCGGAACTCTTCCAGCACCCCATTCAGGCGCAGACCTTTGCGAAGGTGCTTAGATCGCTCGCCGAAGATGCTAGCAAGCGCATCCAGGTTACCTATGCGACGCATAGCCCCTACTTCTTGGAGGCCCGACATTTCCATCAAGTCAGACGGCTGACGAGATCGGCTGACGAAGTTCCGGTAGTTACGGTGCACTGTGCCACGGTTGAGGATGTGAAGGCCAGGCTTAATGGAACAGTGGACGGCGCGGTGGTCGATCGCAGGCTCGACCATAACGTGGCCGACCAGCTTGCCATAGCACTCTTCGCGAATCGCGCATTTCTTGTGGAGGGCACAACCGAATCTGCTGTGTTCTACGGTATTGGAGATAGAACTTCCCCCGGCGCCCTTGAAGCGGCAGGAATTTCGATCGTTCCTGTGGGCAGCAAGACATCGATACCCCTCGCGCATGCGATTCTAAAATCTATTGGCGTGCCAGTCTACGCACTGTTTGATGCGGACGGTGGATTTGAAACGCGAGCCAAAGCCAAAAACAAAAAACCAGAGGAAATAGATCGGGAGCGCAACAATCATGCGGTGGAGAACCGCAGGTTAATGCGGTACTTCGGCTTGCCTGAAGTGGATTTTCCACCTGCTACCATTTCGGACGTCGCGGCCATATTGGATGATCACCTTGAAGCGTTTCTGTCTGCTAACTGGGGTGAGTGGATAACTGCCTGTAATAGCGTAGAGGATGATGCTGGAATAAATCTCTCGAAAAACCAACTAGCATACCGGACCGCAACGCTCCGGTCGGGAGGAGTGGTGCCAGAAATGCTTACACAGATTCTTGTCAAGGTGGAGGGTAAGTAACCTGACATTGACCTTCTGGCGTAGTTGCACGCTTTGAATCATGCGGGCCGTCATCGGCACGGCTCCAGGCTGACGCTCTGGAAGTTGCAGAGCAATCCGCTTCTTACTTCCGGCCGGGAGGTGGTCCCTTGCCGGCCACAAACAGCCGGTCGGCCCTCGGGCCAGTATGGTCGAAACTGGGTGTCAAGCGGACGTCTGGCGTTGACAAGTTCGCAACACCCTACTCCCATGCTTCGTATCAATTGCGCCGTCCCGTACGTCCGGAGCGGCATCCTGGGTCGCCGACCGCGTGGATCTGCACGCCCACCGTTACGCTGAAGGCCAATTGCGTCGYCGGCAAGCCCTGCTGATAGAGATTCCCTAGCGCGGCGGGCTCTTTTTTCGCGTGAGGGATCGCCCAGCTGGTCCATACTTTGCGTATGGCGTTCCCGTTCCACACGAGATGTGGCTCGAACCGGCCAGTCTTCTGGCGGGCGCAAGGAGGGCCCCATGCGCATTGCACAAATTGCACCCCTTGCCGAGCGGTGCCCGCCAAAGCTATACGGTGGCACCGAGCGAATCGTGTCCTATCTCACCGAAGCCCTCGTGTCGCTTGGTCATGACGTCACACTGTTCGCTAGTGGCGATTCGGTGACCTCCGCGAGGCTCGTAGCCTGCTCACGCGTGGCTTTGCGGCTCGATAGTCGTGTGAGGGACCCATTGCCCCATCAGTTACTCCAACTCGAAAATGTGATGCGTCGTGCCGATGCCTTCGATGTGCTTCACTTCCATATCGACCTGATTCACTATCCCCTTATCCGCGAAATTGCCGACCGTACGATCACGACGCTACACGGGCGTCTTGACCTGCCCGACCTCTGGCCGTTCTACGACACTTTCCCGCATTACCCGCTGGTTTCAATCTCTGCCTCCCAGCGTCTGCCGATGCCGCCCGTGAATTGGCGCGGCACGGTCTACCACGGCCTCCCGGCCACGATGTTGCGGGCAACCCCGCATCCGCGCGGCGATTATCTCGCTTTCCTGGGTCGCATCTCGCCCGAAAAGCGGCCTGATCGCGCCATCGACATTGCCGTGCGCGCCGGTCTACGGCTGAAGATCGCAGCCAAGATCGATCGTGTCGACGAAACATACTGGAATCGCACCATCGCGCCGATGGTAGCCGCCCATCCCAACGTCGAATACCTCGGTGAGATCAGCGACGCGGACAAGGGCGAATTCCTTGGAAATGCCAGGGCATTGCTGTTCCCCATCGACTGGCCGGAGCCCTTCGGCCTGGTCCTGATCGAGGCGATGGCCTGCGGGACGCCCGTGGTGGCGTTCCCGGCGGGGTCCGTGCCGGAGGTCGTCGAACACGGCGTAACGGGCTACATTGTGGAGACCATTGCCGACGCGGTAGGTGCCGTCGAGAACATCAGCGCCCTGTCACGCGCCGACATCCGCGCTGTCTTCGACGCGCGCTTCACAGCAGGACGGATGGCGCGCGACTATGTTTCCCTGTACAACGCCTTGCCAGGCGTGGGCAGCGAGCCGCCCGGGCCGGAAAAGCTCGGACCATCCGAGATGCGCGTCGCAGCCTGAAGCCAGCAAGGGCTCAGGCGCCAGCGGCATCTGCCAAAGGAGCTCGACATGCAATCGTCGCAACGCATCGACCCGGCATCGTCCCCGGTCGAACTGGGCACGCACAACATGGCCCATATCGCGCAGTTCTACATCCCTRCGGCCGCCTCGCTCCAGGAGCGCCGTCCCCGCACGCTCAAGCACGGCGAGACTTTCGCGCTATTCGATCACAACGGGGATGCGCTCGGTGCGCCGGGTAGCCCCGAAGGCGTCTTCTTCCGCGACACCCGACATTTGTCATACCTGTACCTGACCATCGACGGCGCGCGGCCCCTGCTGCTGTCCTCCACAGTGCGTGACGACAACGCCACGCTGACCTGTGACCTCACCAACCCAGACCTGGCCGACGCCAACGGCGAGATCTACCTCGAACACGACCTGATCCATCTACGGCGCTCGCGCTTCATCTGGAATGGCGCGTGTTACGAGCGGTTGATGGTCAAGAACTACGACGAGCAGGCCCGTGACATCGCCATTGGTGTCGCATTCGATGCTGATTTTTCCGACCTGTTCGAGGTACGCGGTTCCCGGCGTCCAATGCGCGGGGAGCGCCATCCGCCGCATTGCCAAGGCAATTCCGTGGCACTGGCCTACGTCGGGCTCGACGGTATCCGGCGCGAAACCACGCTGCGCTTCGAACCGGTACCCGAAACGCTGACTGGCACCCAGGCCATCTTCCTGTTGCATGTGCCGGCGCACGCGTGCCGCGTCCTGCGGCTGCAGATCACGTGCGGTTCCGACGACGCGGCCGAGCGTATCCCGTTCCTCCGGTCCCTGCGCCAGGCGCGCCGCGACCTGCACCGGTCGGCGTCACGCGCGGTGCAGGTCACCACCTCGAACGAAATCTTCAACGAGTTGATGGGGCGCAGTGTCTCCGACCTCTACATGCTGCTGACGGAGACAGCGCAAGGGCCGTACCCGTATGCGGGGATTCCATGGTTCAGCACACCGTTTGGCCGCGACGCACTGATCACGGCGCTGGAAACGCTATGGCTGGACCCGGCCATCGCCCGCGGGGTGCTGGGCTACCTGAGTGTCAACCAAGCCACTGTCATGGACGCCGCCACCGATGCCGAGCCGGGTAAGATCCTGCACGAAATACGGCATGGCGAAATGGCCAATCTGGGCGAGGTGCCCTTTGGCCGCTACTACGGCAGCATCGATTCCACCCCGCTGTTCGTGATGTTGGCCGGCGCCTACCTGCGCCGGACGGGTGACATCGACACCCTGCGCGCCATCTGGCCCGCAATCGGCATGGCGATCGAATGGCTGCGCCAGTATGGCGACCGCGATGGCGACGGCTTTATTGAATACTTCCGACAGACCGAGCACGGGCTCGTGAATCAGGGCTGGAAGGACAGTCGCGATTCGGTCTTTCATGCCAATGGGGTGCTGGCCGACGGTCCGATCGCACTGGTTGAAGTCCAGGCCTATGCCTATGGCGCCTGGCAGGCCGCAAGTGAGATCGCTGCCGCACTTCGCGACGCGCCTGCAGCCACGAGCTATCGCGCCACCGCTGACCACGTGCGCGCTGCCTTTGATCGGACGTTCTTCGACGACGAGCTAGGCACCTATGTGATCGCCCTCGACGGCGCCAAAACGCCGTGTCGGGTGCAGAGTTCGAATGCCGGTCATGCGCTGTTCACGGGAATCGCCGAACCGGTCCGCGCGGCGGCCGTCGCGCGCACGTTGATGCATAGCGCAATGTACTGTGGCTGGGGAGTGCGCACCGTCTCATCGACGACCGCGCGATTCAATCCGATGAGCTACCACAACGGCTCGGTCTGGCCGCACGATAACGCGCTGATCGGCGCGGGGCTGGCGCGTTATGGCTTCAAGGACGAGGCCCGACGTATCTTCGAAGGGCTATTCGCGGCCTCAACCTATATCGACCTGCGCCGGCTGCCCGAGTTGTTCTGCGGCATCGCCCGCCAAAGGACGCAGGGGCCGACGTTTTACCCGGTAGCCTGCTCGCCGCAGGCATGGGCTGCCGCCGCACCGCTGCTGCTACTGCAGGCATGCCTCGGGCTCGATTTCGACCCAACCACGCCCGGCATCACCTTCAACCAACCAGTGCTGCCCGATTTTCTCGACGAAGTGGTCCTACGGAATCTGTCTGTGCGGGGCGCTTCCGTGGACGTGGCCGTGCGCCGCTCCGACGCGCGCGTGGTGGTGGATGTACTAGACCGGAGGGGGGCATTATCCGTTGTGACGCGCCACTAAGCCTACGCCATCGTGTCGGATGCGCCACCCGGCGGGTACGGCACGCCGAGGTCCTCATAACGCAAGGCAATCGACCAGTAATCAGGATGAATTCCGCTCGCAGTCCCCCTCGCGCACGATTTTGAGTAGGGCACTCCTTTTTCGCCGAATACGTTCATCGTCATTCCCTGTTCGTCGACCAGCAGGCCGTCGCTGACATGTGCCGCGGGGGCTAGGCCCGGGGCGGCAAAGAGACATCCCCCCATGACGGACTGGTGAGGAGCAAGCGTCACTTTGGCTTAACCACGCGGGTTTCCGGGCGATCCTCCTCCCGCCGGTAGCAAATCCGTAGCACTGGCGCTGCTGCCAGAGTCCGCCGGCACCGGCGGAAACTTCCGCACCACGCCGTAGACGTCGAGCCCACAGACCCCTTTCGCACGGATTTCCGCGAGCACCGTGGACGAGTGAATGCCCGGCATCGGCGTGCCCAGCATCAGTTCGGCCACCGATTCGGAAACAGGGGTGCCCAGCCAATGACGCTGGGCCGGGGAGCAGTCAAACAGGCTTTTGCCGGCCGGCAGGATCAACGCGCGGTTGCCGTTGCGGAACAGGATGACGTGCATGTGGACGCCGGTGGGGACTGCCTTCGGGGCCGCGAGAAATGGCCAAAAAAAACTCGCCGGCCAAGAGGGCGGGCGAGCTGCTTAATTTAGGAGTTGGCCCGCCCTCGCAGGCTGGCCGAGTTCACTATAGGCCCGCCGATCGAAGAGGGTCAACCTGAAACGGCTGCGCGGCCCGACAAAATGGGCAGCGTCCGGTGTCTAGAGCCGAGTCTGACGTTCCAGTATCTCCCCTATAGCTCGCGCGCAGTCGTTATCCTCGATGGCGCCATTCAAGCGCAACCAGGGGAAAGGCCATGAACGTCATTGAAGAAGTACAGTGCTCTTGCGGCACGACCGTGGAGATCTCGGAATACCATCTGGGATTGCGGGGCGAAACAGTTTCCACCCGCGCGCTCTGCCCGATGTGTGACCGGACCCTATACGAGGTCGAGATCGACGGCATGGTGCTCGTTGAGGTGACCCTGCGCGCTGACGTCCAGCCTGCGGGTACCTCCACTCGCGAGACGTGAGATCCGCCCTTCACTGGAAAGGCCGAAGCGCCGTATCTACTCGAGAGCTCTGCGAATGAGTTACGAACGGAGACCCCGTGCAGTCAGCGCCGGGGCAGCCGCTTGTTTGAAGCGCCACGGCGGCGGGGGGGGGCTATCGATGGCGATGGTCGCCGCAGCTGAGAGGGCACCCTAGCGACGTCGGGCACCGAAATACGCTTCTACGATGCTTTGCGTCGTCACGCTGGTATCGGCCTCGCCGAACGCATCACGAGATACCCACTGACATTGGCGAATTTCGTTGCTTGGCTGAGCGTTGGCTTTCTTCTCCACGGTCGCTGCGAAGACATGATGCACCGTGGTCACGCCGATAAACTGGAAGAGATATGTGACTTCTTTGACCATCAAACACGTCTCTTCGTGCAATTCGCGTGTCGCGGTCGCCTGAAACGATTCGCCGTCCGATGGCTTCCCTCCCGGCAACGCCCACTTCGAGCGCGCTTTCGCTACGAGGAGCACTTTGTCCCCCCGAACGCAGATCACGGTGGCGCGGACCTTCGGCTTCCGTTGCATGCAGAGGCTCCCATAGTGTTCGGCCCTATGCTACCCCAATGGCGTCCGCACATTTGCGGAAGGCGTATCAGAACGCCACCTACCCCTAGTGGGTGGTGTCCGGGTGCAATGTGAATCTGAGAATATCCCCGACCGAGATCGGTAACCCTAAATCCGCGTTCTACCGCTGCCCTTGTGCAGCGGCTTATGTCGCCTGCAGTATCCCAGTGCACCCCCCTCGAATTTCTCAATATAAGAGTCGGTCTGAGAGGACGGACACAGTCCGGCGAGCGGCGTGCGCGTTGACCGGTCATCGCCAGGCATCCGAATTTAGTGCGGCATCGGGCACACATACTCGCGACGTGACGGAAACCGCGAATGGCTGGCGTAAGATGAGTAAAAGGCTCGCTTGATTTATCGAGGAGCGCACGTGCGACTAGCTGCTTTCATCTTGCGGGACACTGCGCGGATTGTGGCGGCATGGGAGGAGTTTGCGATCACCCTGCTGCCGGCCGCCAGACACCTGGACTCCCTGGCCCTGCGCGACCACGCGCCGGAGATCCTGCAGGCCGTGGCCGAGGACTTGTCGACACCCCAAACCAGCGAAGCGCAACGCGAAAAATCAATGGGGCGAACCCCCAAGCCAGTCGGTGCGCCGGAAACCGCTGCCCAAACACATGCGCTCTTGCGGGCGCGCGGCGGCTTCAACATCAATCAATTGGTGGCCGAGTACCGGGCGCTGCGCGCGAGCGTGCTGCGTTTATGGATGGACGCATGCCAGCCGGACGCCCCGGACCTGGAGGACGTGATCCGGTTCAACGAGGCTATCGATCAGGCTATTGCGGAATCAGTGGATTTCTTCTGCACGCAGGTAGAGCAGGGTCGCAACTTGTTGCTCGGAATGGTGGGGCACGATATGCGCAGCCCTCTGCAGACCATCCAGACGACCGCCTCCTACCTGGCGGCGCTAAATGCTGGCGAAAACGTATCGGACGCTGCCGCCCGACTGATTCGAAGTGGGGTCCGGATGAATTCTCTTCTGGATGATCTGTGCGATTTCAATCGAACGAAACTCGGCTTGGGTATCAACATTGCGCCTGATGAGGTCGATCTGGCGGAAGTCGTTGGCGATGCGATCGACCAGTTGCGTGCAGCGCATCCGACCCGCCGCATCGAACTCAAGGTGAAAGGTAACGTGCGGGGTGTTTGGGACGGCTTACGCCTGCAGCAACTGCTGTCTAACCTGGTGCTCAATGCGATCAGGTATGGGGCCTCGGACAAACCGATCCGCGTCGTAGTAACTGGCCATGATGCAGACGTTCGTCTCGAGGTTAGGAACAGTGGTCCCGCCATTGACCGGCTGACGCTCGAGGGAATCTTTGACCCGCTGAGAAGAGGCCCAGATCAGGAGAGCAGGAACGGCGATGGCCTTGGACTCGGGCTCTATATCGTGAGCGAAATTGCCAAAGCCCATCATGGTTCGATCGAGGCGCGCTCCGACCAGACCGAGACCACGTTTGACGTGCGCCTGCCACGTCGCGCCTAGCTATCCACCTGAGTTTGCCAAGGGTGGCCAGCGCTTGCAGCCGACCCCTTCGTCGCCGGTGACCCGACTGAAAAACAGGGCAATGCCAGCGCAGGGGCAACGTCCCAACGGCCGTTGAAAGTGTTGCAAATGCTCTCCCAGTCCGGGAGGTCTTCGGCCTCCGCCCAAGCGGCCCCGTAGGACGGCGCGCGCGGCTGCGCGGGGTCGCGGTGGATCTGCTACGTCATATTTTGGTGCATCGCGTGACGCACGCGGGCCGCGAGGGCGGCCTTGCGGGACGGCAGTAGGACGGGGTGGCTGCCTTCGCGAACTAGGCGCCAGCGCCCGTCTGCGGCCGGCAGGACGTGGAGCTTCGGGGGCGAGGGTCGTCTAGTCATGGTCAATTTTCTGGGACGCTATCGCGATGACGGGTTTCTTCATAGTCGCAGCGCGCTCCACCCGCCCCGGCAACATCGTGGCGCGCCGCACCGTCGCGTCGATGGCCCTCCGCGCGGAGTAAGCCAAATCGGCCATTGTCGCGCGATTTCGACTATCGTTATCTACCATTGGGGGGGTCGGACGGCCGCATCATGCGCGCGAGCGCCTCGGCCAGAATGGCGTCGACGCGTGCCGCGCGCAACCAGTCCAGTGTCTCCTCCAGTGTTTGAATGAGCGCCCGGCTGGCTGCGGCCGGCGCACTGTCGGCCTCCAGCATGGCCTGCGAGGCTTGCTGGCGGTCCAACATTCCTTCGGCTTCGGCAATCGCCCGTTCGATCGCCACGAGAGACGTTGCGGCACTCGCTCGATGTTCCATGGTGGGCTCCCTAGGGACTGGCCAATCTATCAACGCGCGATGCAATGGAGCAATGCACCCAGTCTGCCGGCGGCGATGTCCGGTCGAGCGAGTGACTATTGCATAGTGCGACATGGATGAAGCGATTGCCAATGTTTCCGGTGTCTAGCGCCTTCGCCCTGGGCGCTTGTCTTCGCGCCAGGATCGTCGACAACGACAAAGTAGGAGGGCTTACGATGCAATTTGTCTTTCACGAAAAGGACCGGCCCGACGTGCCCTGCCATGGCGCCTGCTACTACGCGTCGTTGGCGCTGGGATTGCTCGTGCTGGCCCTGGCGTACCTCGCCTGGACTCTCTTGGAGTAGCGGAACGCGCACTCTCGGAGCGGCCCTGACCGCGGCCCGCTCGCCCGGCTTGCCTGCGGCCCCCCCGCTCCGCTGCGCAGTGCTGCGCACCCGTGTCGGTCTCGATGTAGGACAACCGCTGATTGTCGTGCCTTGCGCCCTGCGTGACAGTAGGACGGACAGGAGCTCACTGGAGACCATCATGGCGAAGGATGTGCATGTCGTGCCGGCCGACAACGGCTGGGCGGTCGAACTCGCTAGCAGTCCGGCAGACCGGCAGCTATTTGATACGCAGGAAGCGGCCATCGCCTCGGGCACAGCCTTGGCCAGGCAGAATCAGGTCGAGCTGTTCGTTTATGGGCGTGACGGCAGGATCCGCGAGCGGAACTCGTTCGGTCACGACCCCCGCAACATTCCCGGATAAGACGCTCGAGCTGCAAGGCGACAGATGGACACGAGCCTGGCGCGGGAGGCGATGCAGTGGGCTGCGGCATGGTTCGGCCAGGGCGAGGCGCTCACCTGGTGGCAGATGACCTTTCGCGCAGCGGTGTTCTTCGCGGCCGCCTGGATACTGTTGCGAGGCGCCGGGCGGCGCGCCTTTTCGCAGGGGACCGCCTTCGATCTGTGCATCATGCTTCTGCTTGGCGCCGTGCTGTCCCGCGCAGTGATGGGGGCGAGGCCGGTGAGCGGCACGCTGGCGGCGGCGCTGGTTCTGGTGCTGCTGCACAGGGTCCTCGGTTGGCTGGCGAGTCGCCATCCCGGCTTTGATCGGGTCATTGGCGGACGGCGTATCGACCTGCTCCGGGCGGGCACGATCAACGTTGACGCAATGCGCCGGGCTATGATCAGCGAAGAAGATCTAAAAGGCAAACCTACGCGAAACCCTGCAGCGCGAATCCCTTGCGGATGTCGAGCGCATCGTCGTCGAGCGCAACGGGAAAGTGACATTTGTAAAGCGCTAACCGCGCGGGATCCCAAAGTCTTCCTCGCCTTCGGGCCGTTTCCCCAGGCACCAGGGCTTCGCCTTTAATCTTCCGATCAGCCACGTGCGACGTGGGTCTACTCATGGGTTGCCAGGTCTCAAACTTGCCTCGCCAGCCCCTTCCGAGGGACGTTCACGTGCCCAACTTCTTTCGTACGCTTCCTCCGCACCATTTGCTCGCGGATCGCCGCAGAACGTGGCCCTTGAGTTGTAGTCAAGGTCCTACAAGCGTTTCAGGCATCGCCCCCGTGAGTCCCGACGAGCCGGCGCAGATTGTGAAGACACCGATCACCCACACTTGCCGGAGATGTAGATGAAACGCCTACTCGCCACTACCACCATCGCCATAAACGCGATCCTCACGCTGCCCGCCATGGCCCAGCAGACCCCCACCTCGCCGCAGTCCGCTACGCCGGGTACGCCTCCAACCCCGGAAGGTCCGAAGAACCCCAAGAGTGGCTCGCCGGCGGGCTCGACGGTCACAAACGACACGACGGTGCCCCGCTCGAATGCTTCGGGAAGCGAGATGAGCAAGGATAAGACCACCGGCGCCCGCCACAAAAAGCCTCGCGAGCAGGGTGCTGCGGCAACCCCTTCGCCGACCGCACCATCGGGCCCTAAGGGCGACTCCCCGGACCCGGCCCCTGGCACCACGAAGTAAGAGACGTTCTCCAAGGCAACTTCGCACCAAGGCTCCCGCCTCTAAGGAATGTCGCACTACCGTCGGCGAGTTGGTGATCGAATGATTTGGGCATGCATCGGCTCCCCGGTGGGTACAGAGAACGGCGGCAACGACGACTTACAAGAGGCGATGAGAATCGCGCAATAGGACCGCAACTAGGTTCGTTGCCCCGCCCACACCCAACCACTGGCGGCGGCACGGCACGCGTATTGTCAGTGGCGGGCGATATTCTGTTTCCCTTACATTGACATGACCACCTTGACACATCCGTCCTGCTTATCGCGGAACGTCTCGTACATCCCCGGTCCCTCCTCGAGGGAGACACGGTGGGTGATGACGAACGAGGGGTCGATCTGGCCACTCTGGATGCGCTCCATTAGGTCGTCGGTCCACCGGTTCACGTGCGTCTGACCGGTACGAATGGTCAGGCCCTTGTTCATCACGGCACCCATCGGAATCTTGTCGACCAGCCCGCCATAGACGCCGGGTATCGACAGCACACCGGCCGGGCGGCAGCAATATATCATCTCGCGCAGCACGTGCGGACGGTCGGACTCGGCCATAACGGCTTGCTTCACGCGATCGTAGACAGAGTCTAGCGATGCCGTCGCGTGCGCCTCCAGCCCTACGGCGTCAATGCATTTGTCGGGGCCCTTGCCCTGCGTCTGCTCGTTCAGCGCCTCCACCACGCTTACATGCTCGAAGTTAAGCGGCACCGCGCCCAACTGCTCCGCCATGGCGAGCCGCTCCGGGACGCGGTCGATGACGATGACGCGCGCTGCGCCCTGGAGCACGGCACTGAGCACGCAGAACAGCCCCACGGGTCCGGCGCCCCATACAGCCACAACGTCTTCGGGCTGGATGTCGCACTGTGCGGCGGCCTGCCAACCGGTGGGCAGGATGTCGCCGAGGAACAGCACCGACTCATCACTGAGACCCTCCGGAACCTTCACCGGGGCCACATCGGCATACGGCACGCGCACATACTCCGCCTGTCCGCCGGCATAGCCGCCGGTGAGGTGCGTATAGCCGAACAGGCCGGCCGTGCTGTGCCCGAACACCTTGTCGGCGGTGGCCTTGTTGCGGTTGGTGCGCTCGCAGACCGAAAAATTGCCGCGGCGGCACTGGTCGCATTCGCCGCAGATGATGGTAAACGGCACTACCACGCGGTCGCCTACCTTCAGGCGCCGGTTCTCAGGTCCAACTTCCATCACCTCGCCCATGAACTCATGGCCCATGATGTCGCCATCCTCCATGCCGGGGATGAAATGGTTGTAGAGGTGCAGGTCCGAGCCGCAGATGGCGCAGCTGGTGACGCGGATAATTGCGTCGCGGGGCTGCTCGATGGTTGGATCGGGGACAGTATCGCAACGAATGTCATGCTTGCCGTGCCAGCATAGTGCTCTCATGACGACTCCTTTCGCGGCTTTGCCGCACATGGTCAGTCCTGAGCCAGACCGCAAGGGCCATTCCAGCCCCCCGAGCGGTGTCCGCACGTCCGTCTGTGACGGCCGAGAGGTGTCAGGCTATGTAATAGCGACCGAACGGTGCAAGAAATGGCGTGGCCGGACGTTTTCGTTTGCACTAGAGCGGCCCACGTGAGTGCACCGGGCTTTTTCTCTGCACATGCACCTGGCTGATCCTTGTTTCGGCCTTCCCGCCTACTGTGCACCGGTGGGACATCTCCTACGCTCACCTCAAAGTCCACTAGAGAATTGTTGCCCATGCCGCCGTTGGGCGGAGCTCGGGGCTCGATACCCTGTGCCTAATGCTGCTTATCGAGAGAAATGCGATTCCGCAAAGGCGGCTGATCCTTGGGGACGCGCTTTCCGCAATAGGAATGGCGCTCGCCGGAGGGGCTACCGTACTGTGGGTGCTCGAGTGCGAGGAATACCTCGTGCGGCCAGCACCGGAAGCCGGATGTGCCCTGAAAAACCCACGGCGGCTATTGCTTACTCATTCATTGCGAGACATCCATGTCTTCTTTCAAGAAAAACTCAAGTCAGACCTCAGTCGGCACCGCTGAAGGCAGGCACACCCAAGGCCCAACATGACAATCCCTGACTCGGGGCAATTTGTCGAGGTAGACGGCGTACGCCTGCACTACGTTGAAAAAGGTGTTGGCTCGCAAGGTCGTCGGTATTGTGAGAAGTGCATAGGCAAGACGTGATTTGGAGTTCTGCCTACGAAAGCTGCTTTTGGACGTGTACTCGACGTGACCGACTTCGAGACATTCAAAATCGATGGAACTTGGCGAGAGGGGCGTAGATCCTCCCACGGAAAGAAGCCCATCGCTTGACCCGGCGAGTCAGCGTTGGGCAACGATGCATCCACACCATCTTAAAAAGCAGGCAACGTCCGCTTCGGAGAAACGTAAAGGACCGCTTCGGGTCGGCTACGGAAGTCCGGCCCTGCAGTAACGCCTGGGTGGCCGGCAGACTTCTGTGTTCGGCCATGAGGCGTCGTCCAATCGCTACTTTGCTAGGCCGTTCAGAGGTCCGTTGCAATACCGCAGAGCGGCCGTTCGGCGGCTACTCACTTTAGATCGGTCAGATACACTCTTGAAGTAGCGCGACATACTTCGTATTTGCCTATCTGGCATCGATAGCCTGAATTCGCACGCGCTCTAGCTCCATGCAAGCCCGAAAGCCAGAATCAAATGCCTCACAGGCAGGCGCGTCAGAAGGAGGCATATAGCGCCGATGCGTCCAAGTAACGGTACCGGTATCCTCGGAGCCGTAGTAGTTTGCGGTGATATATCGAAGGTGTACCCACGTGTCCCTCGAATCCCAACTGAACTGGGCCCATAGATCAGTCCGCGGGCGTCCATAGATTTCAGTGAGCCATTGCTGCCACTTTCCTCGTAGATCCTCCCCGCCAAAATGAGTCCGAACCGAGTAGAGTGCACCGCGATTGAAGCAATACTCGGTATCCCTGCTCGGAACCCCGTCGACAATCGGACCGTCATCCAGGCGGTGATAACAGCGACCAATCCGCTTAGTCATCCGCTCATCGCGAATAATTTCAACATGTGGGCCCAGCGCTTCGGGCGCCGAACCCCATTGCAGCCGTTCGAGGAATGGCTTCTGTGAAAGACTGGCACAGCCCGTTGCCAACAGGGCAATTATCGCGGATAGCAGCCGGAAAATTCGATGCATGGATGTTGATATCTCAGGGCGGTTCCACTATGACTGCAATGGTTTTTTTCGGGGATTCTCCTTCGCAGTCATCTGACGTTCTCGGCAGGAATAATCCGATCAGGTGCGCGGGTACCGCATCCAACAGATGGTCTTGAACTGCATGCTGGAATCTACGAGGGAGACCGTAATGCCCTGCCACTGCTCTGTTTTCTCGGCGAGAATTGAAAATGTCTTACCGTGCCAGTTCCGGTAGAAGACATAGGAACCATGACAGTAACCGGCCTCCGCTGACAATCCTTCGAGAGAAGGACTGTTGATCCGCCGATAACCTTTGCTAGCGGGCTCCATGTAGGTGTCTCGTATGCAACTGGCCGCGCCAACGTATCGCGCAACTCTCACAATGGGCACGGGCCTTCCGGCAATGGCTATGCGTGAAACATATCCTGTGACGTCGGAATAGGCCAGCAACTCATCTTTCAGCGCTCCTGTGTCCACGCGCGTAGGATGACCCGACCAAAATCGCTCCGCCGAAATACTGCCGGGAGAGCATGGTCCGAAATCAGGGAAACAGAGCGTCGAACGCCCGACCGCGCGCTGGGACTTCGACGCGCCATTGGCGTCGATTCGAACCATTTCCTCACGGAAATGGGCGCAGGCGTTGCTCGCACTGATGGCATTGCTACATTCGAGGAGCAACAGCAGACCAGCGCACGCTCGTATCGCCCACCTGAAGGTAGCCATCGCTCGTCACCCAAATCGCCAAAACGAGCAATCTACCAATGAATCCTCCCGTGCCCGCATACGCTGAAGTGGGGTGTCTGGCCTGTACAACACGAGGCTCCGAATCCAACTCCGACAACGGCGGAGGGTACGGGCAGTACCTTCGTCAAGTGCCCATGCCAGCAGCATCGAATGGCCGGTTCAGCCAAACACCAGTCGGCTACAGAGCAGGGGGAAATGGCAGAGATGGGTCGAGACCAGAAATTCATTGCCCGGGGCGGCCCGACTGCCTTGGGCTGGGCGCCCAGGTAAAACCGGTCCACCAATCAGGCGCACGCAAAAATAGCGCTATAGACACCGTTGCACCTCATCCCTCGGCCTCAAAGCGCGCCGCAATGGCATCGATCATCGCCCGAACCTGGCATCGATCATCGCCCGAACCC
>NZ_JBFREV010000057.1:0-18303 GCF_052114485.1 Cupriavidus sp. KB_39 | reverse complement strand
CTTGTATGACGACCACCATTTCCATCCGCGAGTTTGCTCGCCGAGAAGGGTGCTCGGACACGCTGGTCCGAAGGGCCGTAAAGCAAGGCCGGCTAAGGCTTTCCGGGGATAACGGGCTAGACGCTTCCCTAGTCGGGACGGCTTGGCGCGAGGGGAACGTCAAGGGTGCGAACACTGCGAACACGGGTGCGAACACCCCCGCGAACAGTTCGCGCCCTGTTCGCACCCCGGCGGCGGCGCGGATTGATCCATCGGTAGAGGTCGAGGACGACGAGTCGCCGGCGGAAGCGGCGCAGCGCATCGTCGACTCCGGGGTGGCTCTGCTGGACTATGCCGGCGCCCTGGAGAAGAAGGAAAACTACATCGCGTTGCTCCGGCAGCTCGAGTACGAACAGAAGGCCGGTTCGCTGGTCGAACTGGATGTCGCGTCAGCAATCCTGTTTGAGGAGTTCCGGGCACAGCGTGATGCATGGCTGAACTGGCCTACCCGGGTAGGTCCGATTCTGGCGGCCGAGCTTGGTATCGAGGCCGATCGGGTAACGGAAGCTCTTACCGCGCATGTCCACAGTCAAATCGCCCAGCTCGGCGAGCCGGAAGCCAATTTCACGGGAACAGAAGGCTGAGTGGCTGCGCGCATTCGTCCGCAAGGGCTGGACGCCTCCGCCGCGGATCAGCGTTCCAGACTGGGCGGACCGGTTCCGAAAGCTGGCGAAGGAGGCTGGCAGCACGTCTGGAAACTGGTCTACGTCCACGGTAGAGGTGGCGCGCGGCCCAATGCTGGCCGTGACTGAGCCTGGTGTGCACGTGATCACCACGATGGTGAGCACTCAGCTCCTGAAGACGGCATTCCTTGAAAACGTCTTCGGGTACTTCGCCCACCTGGATCCTTGCCCGATCCTGCTGCTGCAGCCGAAGGAGGCCGCGGCGGAGCAGTTCAGCAAGGAGCGCATCAGCCCCATGATCCGGGTCACCCCGGTACTGCGTGACCTGGTGGGGACGAGCAAGACCCGGAATGCGGATGAGACGCTGCTGTTCAAGGCGTTCCCCGGCGGGTTTCTAGCGTTGGCTGGCGCGGGCAGCCCCGACAACCTGGCGCGTCGCCCCGTCCGGGTGATCCTGGCCGACGAGGTGGACAAGTATCCGGTGACCCGTGAGGGTGAGCCGATCGCCCTGGCGGAGGAGCGGACMGCGACATTCGGTGTCAACTGGCTGTCAGTCCGGGCCTGTTCTCCCACGGTGGAGGACGAGAGCCGGATCGAGGCCAGCTATAAGGACTCCGACCAGAGGCGCGCCTCTGTCGCCTGCCCGCACTGCGGGCACAGGATGTTTCCCGACTTCTTCAAGCACGTCGACTGGGACAAGCGTCGGGATGAAGGCGGGGCGGTGCTCGAGCACCACCCGAAGACCGCCCGCATCGCCTGCGAATCGTGCGGTGAGATCTGGTCGGAAGGCGATCGCTTGCGCGCCCTGCGGACGGTCAGGTGGCACCAGACGCGGCCCTTCGAATGCTGCGGAAGCCGGCATGTACCACTGGACGCTTATGAGCGTGCCTGGAGAGGGCCGGAGGACGAGCGCGATTCGCCGACCGGGGCCGCCTTGTCACAGGTATGGGACTGGTGGGCGAGCGATCGCTATGCCGTGTACCGAGCCAAGTGTCCCGACTGCGGGACTTGGCGCGTGGACAACGAGCACGCCGGTTTCCAGGCCAGCAAGCTATTCAGCCCGTGGCAAAAGGACAAGCCGTCCGACATGGCCGCCAAATGGCTGGCGGCCCAAGGGGACGAAGATAGAAAGCAAACCTGGTGGAACACCCAGGCGGGAATGCCATACCGCCCCAATGCCGGGAAGGCGCTCCGGCTGGAAGCACTGTTGGCGCGCGGTGAGCGCTGGGCCGCCGAGGTGCCGGAGGGCGTGGCGGTCCTCACGGTGGGCATCGACACCCAGGACTATCGCTTCGAAATCGAAGTGGTGGGGTGGGGCCGGAACGAGGAAAGCTGGTCTATCGCCTACGAGATCATCGAAGGGGATATGGAAACGCCTGAGCCGTGGGATCGGCTCGACGCCTTCCTAAACCGGATCTGGTACCGCGCGGACGGCCGGCCTTTCGAGGTGATGGCCGCATGCATCGACTCCGGTGGTCACCACACGCAGAAGGTCTATGACTTCTCCAAGGCGCGCCTGGGTCGAAAGATCTGGGCAATCAAGGGGGAGTCGGCGGTAAGCGGTAAGCGCAATCCCGTCTGGCCTGTGAAGAAGCCGACGCGTAAGACGAAGGCTTCGTTCCGACCAGTGATCATCGGCGTGAATGCAGCCAAGGACACGATCCGGAACCGGTTGCACGTCGAAGAGCATGGGCCGGGCTTCATGCACTACCCGAACGACCGGGACATCGGCTACTTCGAGCAACTCACGTCCGAACGATCGGTCGTGAAAGTTGTGAACGGCCAGAAGTTCCGGGTTTGGGAGTTGCCCTCTGGGCGTGCCAACGAAGCATTGGATTGCCGCGTGTACGCATATGCGGCCCTCTGCGGGTTGACCCACTTGGGGCTCAAGCTGAACCGCCGCGCCGATCTGGTTGCGGTGCCGCTGCAGCAGGACGCGGAAACGGGCGTATGGGCTCCCACGCTCGGAGAAGGGTCGGCACCCGTGGCCCCCGTTGCTCAGCCGACAATCGCTGCGACGCCGGGGGAACCCAGGCCGTTGAWGAAGAAATTGACGAGTCGCCTCGCATAGGAACGCAATGGCTATTACCGACGGAATGAGCGTGCCGGACATGCAGGCGCGGCTATCTGCATTGCAGGCAGCCTACTTTGACCTGTCGGCGGGCGCGAAGATTGTCACGGCGACGTACAACCAAGGCGACGGCACGAAATCCGTCACCTACAAGCCGGCCGACGTCATGCAGGTCTATCGCAGCATTCTGATGCTGCAAAAGGCTCTTGGCATTATCAACTGCTACCCGCACGCGCGTCGCGTTCTGTTCTGATGGCATCCCTAATCGTCGATACAACGGGAAAGCCCTTCGGGGATGTGCCCGCCGGCGGTCGCGCGCGTGCCGATGCTGGATGGGGTGGGCCGGGGATCACTCAGCCTCCCTATTCGAGCCAGTTCCCCTACGAAGCGTCGAACGTGCAGACGCAGGAGATGGGGCAGTGGTTTCCGATCATCCGTTCGCCGGACTCGGAGATCAACCAGTATCGCGACCGCATGGTCGCCCGCTCGCGGGACCTGTCCCGCAACGATGGATGGGCGAGCGGCGGCATCACGCGCATTCTGGACAACACGGTCGGCGCGCACATGCGCCTGTCGGCCAACCCGGACTGGCGGTACCTGCGGCGCCTGACGAAGGGCTTCGATCCCGAGTGGGCTGACGAGTTTCGTTCGGCAGTGGAGGCGCTCTGGCGTGCCTACTCTGAAGATCTCGGCCATTGGAACGACGTATCGCGCCAACTCTCAATGTCGCAACAGATGCGGCTGGGCCTGCGCCACAAGCTCATCGATGGTGAAGACCTCTTTGTCGCGCACTGGATGCCCGAGCGCGTCGGCCGCGGAGCGGCTACGTATGCGACGGCTTTCCTGCTCGTTGACCCTGATCGGCTGTCCAATCCGTATCAGATGGTCGACACCAAGCACCTGCGGGGCGGCGTAGAGATCGACGACGATGGCGTTCCCATCGCCTATCACATCCGCAAGGCGCACCAGAACGACTGGTACAACGCGGCCGAGTCGATGGTGTGGGAGCGCGTTGAGCGCGTGGACCCGGATGGTTGGCGCCGGGTGATCCATGACTTCGAACGCGATCGGGCCGGGCAAAACCGCGGCATCGGAATCTTCACGCCCGTGTTGGCGCACGCAAAAATGCTCGCGCGCTACTACGGGGTGGAGCTTCAGGCCGCCACCGTGGCCACGATCTTCGGGACATATGTGACCAGCCCGTACGACCCGAAGATGGTCGAGGCTGCGATGGACAGTGAAGGCGAGGAACTTGGGTTCTATCAGGATCTGCGCGCGGACTGGTCTAAGGAGCGTCCGGCCATGCTGAATGGCGTGCGGATCCCCACGCTGGCGCCTGGCGAAGCAATCAACCAGGTGCAGGCCGCGCATCCGCACGACGGGTTTGCTGATTTCGCCCACGAAATGCTGCGGTCCATCGCGGCCGCCATGGGGGTATCTGCCGAGCAGATCACCCAGGACTGGAGCAAGACGAACTACTCGAGCGCCCGTGCTGCTCTGCTGGAGAGCTGGAAGACTCTGAGTCGGCGCAGCGCCGAGTTCAAGATGGGCACCGCCACTCCCATTTATGCGTGCTGGCTGCAGGAGGCGCTGGAACGAGGCGACCTGGACGACGTGCTGCCAAGAAATGCTCCGGATTTTATCGAGGCAGCAGCTGCGTATTCGAGGTGCGACTGGCTCGGTGTGGCGCGTGGCTGGGTGGACCCGGTTAAGGAAAAGCAAGGCGCGATTCTTGGTCTGGACGGTGGATTGTCGACTCTCAAACGTGAGTGTGCTGAACAGGGTCTGGATTACGAAGAAGTTATCCAGCAGCGCGCAATCGAAGTCCGAATGTTCAAGGACGCGGGTTTGCCGCCACCGAAGTGGTTTGGCGACGGCGCGAATCCGGCGGCGACGCCAATTGAAGAACCTCAGGCTCAATGAACAACCTACCATTTCTCGCACAGCGGCTCTTTAACACCCCGCTTGCCATCACGCCGTCCAAGGCGGAGATGGTCATGGCTGCCCTCGCTGACCGCTTCGGCATCACGAAGCTCTTCCGGGCCAGTGGTGACATGATCGCGATGAGCGAGTTCGGCGGTACCGAGGAGGAAGGGCCGGATTATCGGCACTACGACGTCGTACATGGCGTGGCGGTCATTCCGATTTCTGGAACCCTGGTGCACAAGTCTGGCTATATGCGCCCGACATGCGGCATGACCGGTTACGACGGCATCCGTGCGAACCTCAGCATGGCCCTCGAGGACGAATCGGTGAGGGCGATCATGCTCGACATCGATAGCGGGGGCGGCGAGGTGTCTGGCTGCTTTGATCTGGTCGACGCCATCTACGGCGCGCGAGGTCAAAAGCCGATCTGGTCGATTCTTTCGGAGAGCGCGTACTCGGCGGCCTACGCCATCGCCAGCGCGGCGGACAAAGTTGTTGTGCCCAGAACTGGTGGAACTGGCTCCGTGGGCGTGATCTGTGCGCATGTGGACTTCTCCAAGGCGCTGGCCAAGGACGGCATCTCGGTGACGATGATCCACTACGGCGCACGCAAGGCTGACGGGAACGAGTTCAATCCGCTGTCGGAGGAAGCGCTGGCGCGCTACCAGGCAGACGTCGACAAGATGGGCGAACTGTTCGTGGCCACGGTCGCCCGGAACCGTAAGCTCTCCGTCGCCAAGGTGCGGGGCACCGAGGCGACAACTTTTCTCGGCGCCGATGGCGTCGAAATCGGCTTCGCTGACGCCGTCATGGCGCCGGATGAGGCTTTCCGCTCCCTGCTCGCCGAGCTGGGCTGACATACCCCCACCCACGAGGTACCAATTATGAGTATTCGCACCCTTGCGGCGCGCGGGCTTTCGTTCGCCCATCTCGCCGGCTTTGGCAACCGCGCATCCCGCGCGGAGGACGACAAGCCGGAGGACGAAGACAAGCCGGGTGCACGCGGCGCCGAAGACGACGACAAGGAGCCGCGCGATCGCGAAGATGGCGACGGCAACGGTTCGAAGGGAAAAAAGGGCAAGAAGGCCGAGGACGACAAGGATCCGGACGCCGAGGACGACGAGCTCGACGAGGACGAGGACGACAAGAAGGCGCGTCGTGCCGAGAACGACGATGCCGACCCGGATGCAGAGGACGACGAAGACGAGATGCGCGGCAAGAGCGCCGTCGCTCGTGCCCGCATCCGTGAGCAGGCGCGCTGCGCCGCCATCATGGGCTCGAAAGCCGCTGGCCGGAATGTCGAGTTGGCAGCGAACCTGGCCTTCAAGACTCGCATGACGCGGCAAGAGGCGCTGGCGATCCTTCGTACTTCGCCTGGCGCCTTGTCGGCCTCGCAAGAGCGCTCGTCACGCAACCCGAGGCTCGGCGCCGGCGCGGAATCTCAACGCAGTTCGTCGCAGGCCGCCGCCGCTGGCTGGGATCGCGCGTTCTCCAAGACGACCGGCAAACGCCAGTAATCACCTGTCCTCCACTCTAAGGAACCCTCATGAGCTACGTATCCCGCGCTCCCCTGACCGAGGCCTGGCACCCGGGCGGATTTCTGGTTTCCCAGCCGAATGGTCACCGCCACATCGACCGCGGCACCTTTACGGGTGCCGTGAAGGTGCTGCCCGGAACGGTTATGGGCAGGAAGACGGTCGGCACGACGGCGGCCGCGGCCGCACTCGGTACCAACACCGGTAACGGCACCTTCGGTGCAATCACCGTCGGTGCCGCCCAGGCCGGCGCCTACACCGTCGAGTTCGACGACGCCACGCACTTCATCGTGGCAGATCCGACCGGGAAGCAGGTTGGTCACGGCACCACTGGCGTCGCGTTCAATGCGGGCGGCCTGTCCTTCACCATCACGGCTGGCGGCACCGCGTTCGCACCCGGTGACAGCTTCACGGTCACGGTGGCGGCCGGCACTGGCTTCTGGGTGCCCTGCACAAAGACCGCAACCGACGGCTCGCAGAGCGCGGCCGGCATTTCCTTCGGACTGGTCGATGCCAGCCTGAACGACACGCCGGGTGCGGTGGTCGTTCGCGATTGCGAGGTGAACACGTCGGAGCTGGTGTGGGACGCATCGATGGATGCTCCCGCCAAGGCGGCGGCGCTCGCCCAGCTTCTGGCGCTGAAGATCATCGGCCGCTGACCCCCCTCTCGTACGAAACCGACAGGCCGCCTTCGAGGCGGCTTTTTCAATTGAAGGAGCCGTTCAATGGCATCGCTTGACATTTTCAATCAGGACCCGTTCTCGACCGTCAGCCTGACCGCGGCGGTCGACAAGTATCCGTACCAGCCGCAGACGCTGGGAGAACTGAGCATCTTCGACGACGACCCCATTCGCACCACCGCGCTGGTTGTCGAGCAGCGCCAGGGGCAGCTCGTCGTGATTCCGCTGAGCGAGCGTGGCGAGGAGGGTACCCAACGCCAAACCGAGAAGCGCCAGGCCCGCTACTTCGACGTCCCGCGTCTGCGCCATTCGGACACCATCTATGCGAACGAGCTGCAGAACATCCGCGCGTTCGGTACGGAGTCCGAGCTGATGCAGGTGCAGGATGAAGTCGCGCGCCGGCTCGCTGGTCCGACTGGCCTGCTGAAGAACATCGAGTTCACGTGGGAGTTCCAGCGCCTCGCCGCAGTGCAAGGTCTGTTCACGGACGCCGACGGGACAGTCCGCTACGACTGGTTCCAGGAGTTCGGAATCACGAAGCCGA
Source organism: Cupriavidus sp. KB_39 (assembly GCF_052114485.1). Taxonomy (NCBI): domain Bacteria; kingdom Pseudomonadati; phylum Pseudomonadota; class Betaproteobacteria; order Burkholderiales; family Burkholderiaceae; genus Cupriavidus; species Cupriavidus sp. KB_39. The sequence continues at coordinate 10,885 of NZ_JBFREV010000057.1, read as the reverse complement.
CCGAGCAGCCGTTCAACCTGGCCGCCGGCACGGCCAACTCGCTGCGCCCGCTGTGCAACCAGATCACGCGTGCGATGGCCCGGAAAGCTCAGGGCGCGTTCACTCCGTCGACCAAGGTATTTGCGCTGTGCGGCGATGCCTTCTATGACGCGTTCGTGAACCACCCAGACGTCATCCGCACCTTCGTGAACTGGAGCGATGCCCAGGAGATCCGTGGTGGCAACGCTGGTGGTGCGTTCCAGGCATTCGAGTTCGGTGGCATCCGCTGGCTCAACTACCGTGGCTCGGACGACAACTCGTCGATCAAGATCCCCGATGACCAGGTGAAGTTCTTCCCGGTCGGCGCACCCGGCGTTTTCCGTCGCGCGCTTGCGCCGGGCGAGTCCTTCCAGTGGGTCAACACGCCAGGCAAGCCGGTGTATGTCGTGCCGATCATGGACCGCGATCGCAACGAGTGGTGGAAGATGGAAGTGTCGAGCTACCCGCTCCACATCTGCACCCGCCCCGAAGTCCTCTTCAGCGGCCGCGCGGGTTCGTAAGTGTCCGTTGACTGGAATTCGGCGGTCCTCGGGCCGCTGATGGGCGTGTTCGCCGAACCGGTGGAGTTCCGGCCGGTTGTCGGCACGCCCATCAACACTTCCGGAGTGTTCGACCGCGCCTACACGCGGGATGTCGCGCTGGAAGACGGGTCCATCGGCGTGACAACGGAAAGTCCCACGCTGGGCGTCCGGCTATCTGATTTCCCGAACCCTCCGAAGCAGAACGACCGGGTCTTCATTCCCAGTGCTGGTGTCACCTTCATCGTTCGCGAAGTGCGGGTGGACGGGCACGGAGGCGCCAGATTTCTGCTGAACAAGGTTGCGACATGACCACAACTTCGGATCTCGCCGACCTCGCAGTGCAGGCGCTGGCGGGCAAAACCGAGGCGGGGGGCAATGTGTTCGCGCCTCGCGATTGGCCAACGTGGTCAGGCGAGTACACCGTCCTGATGCTTCATGCGCCCAGCGAGGAGGGAACCTCGCTGGGCCGGAACGCGCCGCAGTTCGACGTTACGGCGACGCTCCAGATCACTGGCCGGATGCAGGTACCGGCGCAGGATTCGGATGCCACCGCGTCGGTGCTGGAAACCAAGCTCGAAGCCATGCGCGAGCAGATCAAGCGGGCGTTGATCAACAGCCCGCAGCTCATGCCCCTGTTGCAGCAGTTCCCGTTCTTCAGGTCGAGGATCGTCACGGACCCGAGCGGCGAGGAGCACCTGGGCGAACTGTCCATGGAAATCGGCATGGAGTTTTACCAGGGGCCAGAGGATTTTTATCCGGTCGTCGGAGAGGAGGTTCAGCAGGTGAATCTGCACCTGGACGCGACGAACGTGTACGACTCCTCTGGGACCTATGCCGACCCGCCTTTCCCACAGGAGGTCGTTCCCGCACCACGGACGTCCGGCCCAGATGGTCGAGACGAAGGAACCCTTCAGATCAACCTTTCCGAGTAGGTATCCATCATGAAAGTCAAGCCAGCCGAAGGCCTGAAGGTCCGAGACCCGGTGACCAGGCAGTTTATCGACGACCACCACGAAGTCGATCCGACTGACTTCTACTGGAACCGGCGCCTGCGCGACGGTGACGTAGTCGAAGTGGGCGCTGCGCCGCAAGGCAAGGCGAAAGCGGCAACCGAGGGAGCTAAAGAATGACTGTCCCGTTCAAGACTGTCCCACAAAACCTGCGCGCGCCACTGTTCTACGCGGAGCTCGACAATTCCAAGGCCAACAGCGGCGCCGGGACGCAGCGCGCCCTGATCATCGGCCAAGTGACGTCGGCCGGCAGTGCAGTCCCGAATACGCCGCAGATCTCGCAAGGTCCGACGGAAGCGAAGAGTGTCGCTGGTCCCGGCTCAATGCTGGCTCTGATGACCGCCGCCTATCGCGCCGGCGACCCGTTTGGCGAGGTGTGGTATCTGCCGCTGGCAGACGGCCAGAGCAGCGTGGCTGCAGCAGGCTCGGTCGCTTTCACGGCGGCCGCAACAGCCACTGGGGTATTGTTCCTGTACATCGCCGGCACCCTGGTCACGATGACCGTGTCGTCGACGCAGACGGTCGCCCAACTGGCCACCGCGCTCGCCGCTGCCATCAACGCGAACAGTGACTTGCCTGTGACGGCAGCGGTGGACGGTACGACCACCAGCAAGGTCAATGTGACGGCCAAGAACAAGGGTTTGGCCGGCAATGACATTGACCTGCAGTTGAACTACCGCGGCGCTGCGAGCGGCGAGGCAACGCCACCTGGTCTGGCGGTGACCATCACCCAGATGTCGGGCGGCCTGGTGAACCCCGACCTGACCACCGCGCTGGCAAACCTGCTGGACAAGGAATTCGATTTCATCGCATTCCCCTACACCGACACGGCGTCGCTCGATGCGATGAAGTCGTTCCTGAGCAGCACGACTGGACGGTGGAGCTGGAGCAAGCAGCTTTACGGCGGGGCGTACGGGGCCAAGCGTGGCACGCTGGGCGATCTGACTACGTTTGGCGATGCGCGTAACGACGAGCACATGTCGATCATGGGCTTCAGCGGCTCGCCGACTCCCAGTTGGATCTGGGCGGCGAATATTGCCGCCGTCGTGGCGGTCTCGGCGCGCGCGGACGCAGCGCGGCCCCTGCAGACGCTGGCGCTCACCGCGGTGCTCGCGCCGCCGCTGACCTCGCGCTTTGCGCTGGAGGACCGCAATGTCCTTCTCTGGGACGGCGTTTCGACGTTCACGGTTGCCGCCGACGGCACGGTGCAGATCGAAAACCTGATCACCACCTACCGAGTGAACTCGTTCGGCCAGCCGGATGACAGCTACCTGCAGGTCGAGACGTTGCTCACGATTCAGTTCGTGCTGCGCGAGCTGAAGGCGGACATCACAAGCAAGTATTCGCGCGTGAAGCTCGCCGACAACGGGACGCGGTTTGCGCCGGGGTCGGCGATCGTTACGCCGAACACGATCCGTGGCAGCCAGATCGCGAAGTACCAGGACCTGGAGTATCGCGGCTATGTCCAGAAGAGCGACATCTTCGCCAAGTCGATCATCGTTGAGAAGAATCGGCTGAATCCGAATCGGGTGGACGTGCTCTATCCCGCGACGCTGATCAACCAGCTCCGAATCTTTGCGCTGCTGTTCCAGTTCAGCAACCAGTAACCCGACCAGTAGCGACGCGGGGCCGCCCGAGAGCGGTCCTTCGCATTTCAGGAGCCCTTGGAAATGGCTGACAACACCAACCGCCTCGCGGGGACAGCGAACCTGACCGTCGACGGAAAGAGCTACATGCTCGTCGCGGACTTTGAATACAACCCGTCCAAAAAAACGCGGGAGACGCTTTCGGGTATGGACGACGTGCACGGGTACAGCGAGAAGCCGCGCCCCGGATCCATTTCGGCCACCATTCGAGACTCAGGCGGTCTCACGGTGGCGGATCTCAATGACATGACGAACGTCACGATCGTGTCGGAATTGGCCAATGGCAAGACCATCATTGGCCGGAACATGTGGACCATCGAAGACCAGACGGCTAAGGCCGCAGACGGGACCATTGAGGTCAAGTGGGAAGGTCTGAGCGTTACGGAGAACTAAGTATGACGACGAACCAGGCTGCAATCCATCCCGAAGAGCTGGTGATCACCCTGCGCAAGCCGGTGGTCCTGGGCAAAGGAGAGGGCGCGCTCACGTACGACAAGCTGATCCTGCGCGAGCCGACCGCCGGCGAGTTGGAAAAGGCGACCACCAGTACGACGAGCGACATTGGCATGAGCATCACGCTTATTTCGCTGGTTGCCGGCGTGCCGCGCGGCGTCGCCGAGAAGATTGGCCAACGCGACCTGAAGGAGGCGAACGAGTACCTCGCGGGTTTTACCGAGGATGGTCCGGAGCCTGGACCGACGGAGTAGCAGAGGTCACGGAGTTTTACCACTGGGGGCCGCACGAAGCCTGGTCCCTCCCACTCTCCCGCCTGCGCTGGTGGAATGACCAGATGAAGCGGATCAGACAGGCAAGGGCGGAAGCCTGATGGCCAATACCTTCAAGATCACCATCGCGGCCGTTGACAAGGCGACCGCCACGGTTCGCCGCGTCAATCAGTCCATGGCGCGGCTGACCAGCCCCGTCCGTGACCTGAAGCAGTCGCTTGGCGGGCTTGGGCGGGAACTGGGCCTCAACAAGGTGAGCCAGTCGCTTGGGTCCGTCGCCAAGTCCGCGCGTGGCGCGGTTTCCGGCGTTACGGCGCTGGTCCCGGCGCTCGGCGCCATCACGGGTGCTGCGACCATTGCCGGCATCGCGGCGCTGGCCAACAACTGGGGCAAGCTGGGCGCCGAGATCGACAAGACCTCGTCGATCTTGGGCGTGTCGACAAAGGAACTGCAGCAGTACCAGGCGGCTGCGAAGCTGGCCGGTCTGTCAGCCGAGGACATGACTGGCAGCCTGAAGTCGTTGGGGGACACCCTGGAGGATGCGGCGTACAACCGCAATTCCCAGGCGCTGATCCTGATGAATCAGCTTGGCATTTCTCTGACCCGGACCAAGACCGGCGCGGTGGACGCCACGCGCGCGCTTCGCCAAGTGGCGGAGGCCATTGCTAGGCAGGGCGGAAACGTACAGGCCCAGCGACTCATCGCCCGCACCTTTGGCGTCGAGCAGCTCCTGCCGATGCTTCAGAAGGGCGCCGCTGGCATCGAGCAGTACGTGGCTCAGGCGCGCGCACTTGGCTCCGTGATGGGTGACGAGCAGATCCAAGCGGCGAAGGACTATGCCCAGAACGTCGCAAAGCTGGATCTCGCCATTGACGGTCTGAAGGCATCGATCGGCAACGCCTTGATTCCGGTTCTCTCGCCCCTGCTCGCGCAGTTGTCCGAATGGGTGACCAAGAATCGTGACCTGATCGCCACAAAGGTCGGGGACTTCGTCAAGGGCATTGCGGACTGGGTGAAGTCAGTCGATTGGGGCAAGGTGGCGCGCAGCGTCGGCAGCTTTGTCGACGCCCTCGGCGGTGTCAAAGGCGTGGCAATCGCTCTTGCGGCCATAACGTTTGCCGGCCCGATTGCCGGCGTGATTTCACTGATAGGGCAAGTCACGAAGCTGGCAGCCCTGCTGACGCCTCTGGCCGCGAATCCGATTGTCCTTGGCATCTTGGGTATCACGTACAGCAAGGGCCTGAACAAGGGCGAGGACGAGGAACTGGCGCGTCGTCGCGGCATGGCGCCGACCATCGATGTGGGCCCGGTGCCTGGCGTGCAGAGCGGCAACGGTGGCGCGACGAATCCGGTCGCCTTCTTTCAGAGCCGGGGATGGAGCAAAGAGCAGGCTGCAGGCATCGTCGCGAACCTTCAGGCCGAGAGCGGCTTGCGCCCGGATGCTGTTGGAGATAGCGGGAAGGCGTATGGCGTCGCCCAATGGCACCCGGATCGCCAACGCAACTTCAAGAACTGGTCTGGCAAGGACATCCGCTCGTCGACGCTAGAGGATCAACTGGCATTTGTCCATCATGAGCTGACCGCCGGGCTCGAGCGCGCGGCAGGTGATCGGCTGAAGCAGGCGAAGTCGGCCGGCGAAGCCGGCGAGGTCGTGTCGCGGTACTACGAGCGACCGGCAGACGCTGACGGAGAGGCGTCCAGGCGCGCACTTGCGGCGAACCAACTATCTGGGGGCGCTCCAATGGCGCCGGTCTACGCCTCAGGGGGCAGCGGTGCGCGGCCTCAGGGCAACGCCGCGGCGGGCTCGGCAGCCGGCGGTGCCGTCGGCGGGAAGGTCCTTGTGGAGGTGGTGCTGGCAGGGGCGACCCAAGGTGTGCGGGCAAACGTCCGCGCGAGCGGGAATGTCGAAGCGACGACGCGTGTCCGAACTTCGATGCTGACGGAAGGGGTGTCGTAGCCATGGGGCAGGCAAAGATCCTGAATGCGGTCGGGAGCATCGGAGGCGTTGCCTCTGCGGCTTCTGCCCTTGCCGGTGCTTTGGGTGGTGACCTTCCTGGCGATTGGCAGTCTTCGCTGCGGCAGGCGTCGTACCGAGGCGTGCCCTTCGGAGTCCTTGCAGGCGAGGTGACGTTTGGCCGCAAGAATGCTGTGCACCGGTATCCGAAGCGGGACGGGGTATGGGTGGAGGACATGGGCCGAGAGGCTCGGCTCTACCACTTGACCGCGTTTCTGGTGGAGAACAGCGTAGTCTATGGCGGCGGCGGGGTGGTTGGGCAGCGTGATCGCCTAATTCGGGCCTTCGAGACTGCAGGTGATGGGGAGTTGGTCCATCCGACCCTTGGCCGTGTGAAAGTCTCGGCGCTTGAGGGGCATTCCCTCGAGCGTTGGGACACCGGCCGCTATTTCGAGCTCACGCTGGTCTTCATTGAGGCCGGCGAGCGTCGATTTCCAACGAACGGCCCGTCCACGGGCGACGCGCTGTCAGCTGTTGCGGATGCGCTCAACGCGGCGTCTGTCCTGTCCTTCGCGAAACAGGTCCTGAGCGCGGTGAAGCTTGGCGCTGCCGTGGTTCAGCAAGCCGTTTCGACAGCGCTAGGGTGGTACGTCGCAGCCGTGGGCCTTGTCCACGACGTAAAGCGCTTCTTCGGCGCTGTGTCGACGCTTGCGGGGAATTTCGGCCGTCTCTTCGGAGGTGGAAACGCAGGCTATTCCGCCGCAGCCAAGAAGGTGAAGCAGTCGACGACAGTCGGCGACCTGATCCGGAACGACGCCGCGGCGCGGACGGCCGTCACCGAGGCTGGGAGCGCTTTAGTGGCGGCCGCAGGCCAAGTCAGCGACACGGCGACGTTCGGCGCCAAGGCTCAGGGGCTCGCCGCGGCGCTTGCGGCTTCCGCCGTGGACCCGGACGACCGGATCCGGCTTCTGCTTAGCCTTGGCTCCTATCAGCCTGACGGCGCGAACACCGCATCGCCGATTGGCGTGGCCATGGCGGCAATGCAGAGCGCCTGCGTGGATCTGTTCCGCCGGTGCGCCGTCAGCCAATTGATCTTGGCGGTGGGGGCATTCCAGCCGCGATCGGCGGATGAAGCGTCGGCAATGGCTGCGACGGTATCAGCCGTGCTGGCCGCTGAGGCGCTGCGCGCTGGGGATCAGGGCGAGGACGACGTCTATCTGCAACTCATGGCTGCAAACAAGGCAGTTGTCGCAGACCTCAAGGCCCGTGGCGGCAACCTGGCTACGGTGGCGGACTTCAGTTTCGCCGACAGTCTGCCGGCACTGATGCTGGCGCAGCGCATGTATCGAGATCCTTCGCGAAGCGATGACCTGGTAGTGCAGGCAGACGCAGTACACCCGGCGTTCATGCCGACAAAGTTCAAGGCCTTGGCCTCCTGACGCATGGCTGACGAGAATTCGGTAAACGAGGTGCTGCTGGTCATTGGCGACCAGCAGAGGGAAATCTCGGGTTGGAACAATGTTCGCATCACGCGCGGCATTGAGCGCCTTCCGTCGGACTTCAGTCTCACCCTGACTGAGAAATATCCCGGTGTGGCCGACGTCGTGGTGAACGCTGGGGATCCATTTCAGCTTTTCTTGGGGGCGGACGTCGTCATGACGGGCTATGTCGACACGCTCACGGACGGATTCGACGCGCAGGCACATACGGTGGCGGCAGCGGGGCGCAGCAAGTGCTCGGACCTGGTGGATTGCGCGGCTGAGTGGCCGGGCATGCAGATCGTTAACAGTGACCTGGCGCAAATCGCCACCCAGCTGGCCGTGCCGTACAAGGGGCTGGGGGTGCAGTGCGATCTCACGGACCTCCCGAAGGTTCAGCAGCTCAATATTCTGTTGGGCGAGACGCCGTGGTCGATTATCGAACGGGTGTCGCGATTCAGCGCCTCACTGGCCTATGACAATGCTGCGGGTGACCTGGTCCTGGCGCGGGTTGGCACTACGGAAGCGGCGAGTGGGTTCGAGGAGGGGGTCAACGTCGAGTCCGCCCGGACGGTCTTCTCGATGCTCGACCGATTCTCGGAGTACATGGCAGTGCAGCAGGCCCTGGACATGCTCTCGGACCTGTCCGGGGGCAGCCTGAACGTGATCACGAAGGTGACGGACGGTGGAGTCGCCCGGCGCCGGCAGCGCGTGATCATCGCCGAAAACCTGAGCGCGAGTGGCTTGGCAATCACCGAGCAGCGCGCGGTGTGGGAAATGAACCGGCGGATCGCTCGGGGGGCGGCTGTACAGCTGACCACGGACAGCTGGCGGGATGCAGCGGGGCAGCTGTGGGAGCCGAACACCCTGGCGCGCGTGCATCTGCCAACTCTCAAGGTATGGGAGTCGCAGCTCCTGATCGGAGAGGTGACCTATCGCCTCGACGACGAGGGCGAGCATGCGGACCTGTTGCTGATGCCGCCGGATGCTTTCGCGCCGCAGCCGTTCTTGCTGCAGCCGCAGTTTGCAGATGTGGTGGGTACCGACGTGCGGGGGATTCAATGACAGCAGGGGTTCTGGAAGCGCTGGGCCAACGGATTCGGATGTTGATCGGTAGGGGCAGGGTGCGCACGGGCAGCGATAGCGCTGGCGTGCAGATGCTGCAGGTCCAGCTCGCCAGCGTCGAAACCGGGGACAACCGGCCGCGCATGGCCGAGTTTGGGTTCTCGTCGATGCCCCCGGCCGATACGGATGCCGTTGTGGTCTTCCTGACGGGGGACCGTTCAGCCGGCGTCGTGGTGGCCACGAACCACCAGGCGTCGCGTCCGCGCGGGCTGAAGTCTGGCGAGACCATCGTCTACAGCCAAGACGGCAAGTGCGTGTATTTCAGCGACGCGGGGATTGTCGTAGACGCCAAGGGGCAGTCCGTGACGGTCCAGAACGCGTCGATCGCAACGATTCAGGCCGAGACCAAGATCGTGGCGGATACCCCCCTGCTTCAGTGTACGGGCGACATCCAAGACAACTGCGAGACCAACAGCCGGACCATGAAGGAAATGCGGGACGTCTACAACGGCCACGATCACGCAGTGCGTGGGGTACAGCCTGGCAGCAGCACTGTTACCACTGATCATCCGAACCAAACCGAATGAGCGACATCACCACAGTTTGGACCGTCGAACGGTCGCAGGGCGATTGGCAGCTCTCCGGGCCGGATCTCCTGTCAGGGAGTGACTTGGCGACGGCGGTGCTTCTGTCTGCCTTCACGGACCGAGCGGCGAACCCTGATGACACGATCCCTGATGGCACGGGCGACCCGCGTGGGTGGTGGGGCGACCAGGGCGAAACGGTGCCGATCGGCTCGCGCCTGTGGCTGCTCGATCGTGCGAAGCAGAACGACGACACCCTGACGCGTGCCCACGACTACCTGACGGAATGCCTGCAATGGCTGATCGACGATGGCGTCGCCGCTCGAGTGGATGTGCTGGTGGAATGGACCCGCACCAGCATGCTGGGCGCGAACATCGTAGTTCGGCGGACGGACGGCACAACCGAGTCGGTGGCCTTCTCCTGGGCTTGGAACGGAATCTCCTGATATGCCATACGCAAGACCAACACTGAGCGAGCTGCGGGCGACCGTCGCCGCCGACCAAGCCAGCGAGCTAGATGGGTCCGACCCGCTACTGCGCTTTTCGAATCTCCGGATTCTGGGCACCGGCCAGGCGGGGCTGACACATTTGCAGTATGGCTACCTCGACTGGATTGCGCGGCAATCGGTACCGTACACGGCCGAGGATGAGAACCTTGAAGCCTGGGGGGCACTGAAAGGTGTCTATCGTAAGGACGCGACGGCGGCGGATGGCTTCGCAGCTTTCAGCGGTACCGCCGGAGAAATTCCGGTTGGATGGGGGCTGGTCCGTAGCGACGGCGCGAAGTACACAGTCTCCGCCTCGGCGTCGATCGGAGTTGGCGGGACTGTCCAGGTGGAAGCCACGGCCAACGATACCGGGGCGGCCGGGAACTGTGTGGTTGGTACGGTGATGTCTCTCGCGTCCCCGATTAACGGCATCCAGAGCAACGGCGCCGTTTCGTCACCCTTCACCGGCGGCGCTGACGTCGAGCTTGATGATGCTTACCGAGAGCGCGTGCTGGACGCATATCAGGAGTCGCCGGCAGGTGGTGACGAGTCCGACTACATTCGGTGGGCCAAAGGGGTGGCAGGCGTCACGCGTGCATGGGTTGCCCGCAACGGGTTTGGCGCCGGAACGGTCGTGGTCTACATCATGTTGGACCTCGCCAACGCCGGTTCTTCCGGGTTTCCGGTTGGCACCGACGGCGTAGCGACCGCCGAGACGCGCAGTGCCGTCAAGGCAACGGGCGACCAGCTGCGCGTCGCGAACGCTCTATACGCTGTGCAGCCGGTGACGGCGTTGGTCTACGCAGTGTCGCCAATCCGCGACAACATCAATTTCACGATCTCAGGCCTGACCGGCGCAAGTGCGGCCACGAAGCAGGCGGTCGCCGCAGCGATCTCTGATGTGTTTTTCAGGAACGGCGCCCCTGGTGGGACCGTGAATCTTTCTGACATCGAGTCGGCGATCGGGGCGGTGGCTGGAACTGCCGGGTTCGTGATCGTCTCGCCCGCGGGGAACATCACAAGCGCCACCGGACATCTGCCGGTGCTCGGGACGGTAACGTACATCTGAGGAACCAATGCGAGCACCGAACCTGACGGATGGCGACTTCCTGCGTGCGTTCCAGGCATTGCTGCCGCGCGGCAGGGTATGGAACCGAGATCCGGACTCGACACAGACCGGAGTCGCGGCGGGAATCACCAAGTGCTATACACGCCTGACGCAACGCTGCAAAAACCTTCTGATCGACGCGTTTCCGGCGACCACTTACGAACTGCTTCCAGAGTGGGAGGCAACCCTCGGCCTCCCAGATCCGTGTGCCGGCGCGGCGCCGTCTACACAGGTACGTCGTAACCAAGTAGTGGCGAGGCTTACGAA
>NZ_JBFREV010000056.1:0-18392 GCF_052114485.1 Cupriavidus sp. KB_39 | reverse complement strand
CGCTGTCTATTTCATGGCGTTTGGCGATCTCACCATAGCCTGCCTGACCGTCCAGGTAGCTCTGGATAACTGTCAGCCTGAACTGCTCCGAGTACCGATACATGAAAACACCCCAAAAGTTGGTGTCCAACTTTTGGGGTGCAGTTCAACATGCGTGGCTTTTTTCATTGGGGCAGGAGGGCGCCGGCTCAGTCCTTCAGGAACATCTCCTGGAGGTCGTTCAGGAAGCGCCGGCCCAGTTCGGTCGGGCGGATCGTGGCGAGGTCGGCTTCCAGCAGGCCCTTCTTCTCGGCCTCGGCCAGCGTCTTGCTGATGGTGTGCAGCGGCAGGCCGGTGTAGTCGTGAAAGCTCGATGCCGGCACGCCGTCGGTCAGCCGCAGCGCGTTGAGCATGAACTCGAACGGCAGTTCGTCGGCGCTCACATCGCGTGATTCCTGCACGGCGTTGCCGGCCATCGCCTCGCGCATGTAGGTGGCGGGGTGTTTGTGCCGCATCTGGCGCAGTACCCGGTGCGGGAACGACAGTTTGCCGTGCGCGCCCGCCCCRATGCCGAGGTAATCGCCAAAACRCCAGTAATTGAGGTTGTGCCGCGCCTCCCGGTGCGGCTTGCCGTAGGCCGAGGTCTCGTAGTGGCGGAAGCCGGCCTCGCCGGTGCGGGCGTCGATGATGTCCTGCATCTCGTAGGCGATGTCCTCGTCCGGCAGTGCGGGCGGGTACTTGGCGAACAGCGTGTTCGGCTCCAGCGTCAGGTGGTACATCGACAGGTGCGTGGTGCCATAGGCCAGCGCCGCTTCGAGGTCGCGCACGCATTCCTCCACGGTCTGGCCCGGCAGCGCGTACATCAGGTCGAGGTTCACGTTGTCAAAGCTGGCCTGCGCGATGTCGATGGCCGCGCGCGCCTCGCGCTCGCCGTGGATGCGGCCCAGCGCCTGGAGATGCCGGTCGCTGAAGCTCTGGATGCCGATCGACAGCCGGTTGATGCCGCTCGCGCGATAGCTCGCGAACCGCTCGGCCTCGAAGGTGCCGGGGTTGGCTTCCATCGTGATCTCGGCGTCGGCATCGAGCGGCAGCAGTGCGCGGATATCCGACAGCAGCCGGTCCATGCCGGCGGCGGACAGCAGGCTCGGCGTGCCCCCGCCGATGAACACCGTATGCACGGGGCGGCCCCAGACCAGCGGCAGCGATTGTTCCAGGTCGGCGCGCAGGGCGTCGAGGTAGGCGTCTTCGGGGATGTCGTGGCTGTCTTGTCCGCCGACGGTGCCCGGCGCCGCGTGCGAGTTGAAATCGCAATACGGACACTTGCGCACGCACCACGGGATGTGGACGTAGAGCGAGAGCGGCGGGGAGCCGGGCAGGGCGATCTGGCCCGGCTTGAGCCAGAGTTGCTGGTTGTCGGCGGGAGAGACGGGAGCCGAGACAGCCGGCTTGCCGCTGCTGACGGGGTGAATCGGAATCATGCGCGAACCTTCAGGCTGGCCGCCTGGAGCCGGGCCACCAGCCCCTGGAGCGCCAGCGCGCGATGGCTGATGGCGTTTTTCTCTTCCGCGCTCAGTTCGGCGGCCGTCTTGCCGATGCGCGGGAGCAGGAAATGCGGGTCATAGCCGAAACCGCCGGCGCCGCGCGGGGCATCGACCACCTCGCCGGCCCAGGTGCCTTCGGCGATGATCGGGCGCGGGTCGTCGGCATGGCGCACCAGCACCAGCACGCAGTAGTAATGCGCGTGGCGATTGAGCTTGCCGGCCAGCTGCGAGATCAGGTGCGCGTTGTTGGCTGCGTCGGACTTCGGCTTGCCCACGCTTTGCGCGTAGCGGGCCGAGTACACGCCCGGCGCGCCGTCCAGCGCGTCCACGCAGATGCCCGAGTCGTCGGCCAGCGCCGGCATGCCGGCGAGGCGGCTGGCGTGGCGCGCCTTGGCCAGCGCGTTCTCGACGAAGGTCGGATGCGGTTCCTCGGCTTCGGGAATGCCAAGGTCGCCCTGCGGCACCACGTCGATGCCAAGCGGCATCAGCAGCGCGCCGAACTCGCTCAGCTTGCCGGGATTGTTGGAGGCCAGCACAAGGCGTTGCATCGTCATCCCCTTTTGCTTTGCACGTTTCTCGTCGCTTACAGGCCGAGCGCCAGCTTCTGGTGGCGCACGAGGTCGGCAATGCCGGCTTCGGCCAGGCGCGTCATGGCGTCGAGGTCGGCGCGGCTGAACGGCACGCCTTCGGCGGTGCCCTGTACTTCGACGAAGCCGCCGCTGCCGGTCATGACCACGTTCATGTCGGTGTCACAGCTGCTGTCCTCGGCGTAGTCCAGGTCGAGCACGGGGACGCCGTCGACCATGCCCACGGAGACCGCGGCCACGAAGTCAAGAATTGGACTTTTTGCGATCAGGCCATCGGCCAGCATCTTGCTCACGGCGTCATGGGCGGCCACGAAGGCGCCGGTGATGGCGGCCGTGCGGGTGCCGCCGTCGGCCTGGAGCACGTCGCAATCGAGATGGATGGTGTACTCRCCCAGCGCGCCGAGGTCGAACACCGTGCGCATGGCGCGGCCGATCAGGCGCTGGATCTCCTGCGTGCGGCCGGTCTGCTTGCCGCGCGCGGCCTCGCGGTCGGAGCGGGTGTGCGTGGCGCGGGGCAGCATGCCRTACTCGGCCGTGACCCAGCCTTCGCCGCTGCCTTTCTTGTGCGGCGGCACCTTGGCCAGCACGCTGGCCGTGCACAGCACCTTGGTATCGCCAAAGGCACTCAGCACGGCACCTTCCGCGTGGCGGGTGTATTGGCGGGTCAGGGTGATGGGTCGCAGCGCATCGGCTGCGCGTCCGCTGGGTCGCATGGGGATCTTTCGTTGGAATCGGGTGAGACCGCGATTCTAACGCCGGCGGGCCATGCGTGTCCGCCGGAGTCCCGTGCGCGATACCTCAGCGCATGAAATTGGTGGTCTTGTCGATCGCGGCGCGGATCTCGGCAATCGACCGTTCGATCTCTTCCTCGGACAGCAGGTCGCTCTCGTTGCCCGTCCGTTCCAGGATCGACGTGGTGAAGGCGTTCAGCGGCAGGGTGTCGGTCAGCACGGCGTCGTCGTTCGGCACGGTGGCGTCGGCTTCCCACATCATGGCGATGGCTGTGGTGTTGTCGGCACCTTCGCCGGCGTTTTGAAGCGCCTGTTCGATCATGTCCGGGATGGCGTGCACCACCGACAGGCTGGTCACCCGGTCGACAATGACCTTCTCCTCCAGCGCGCCCCACAGGCCGTCCGAGCACAGCATCGCCACGTCGCCCGGTTCCAGGCGCACCGGGCCGCCGATGTCGATCAGCGGCAGGTTGGGCGAGCCGAGGCAGTTGTAGAGCTTGTTGCGCTCGGGGTGGTTGGCGACGTCCATCGGCAGCACGCGCTCCTGCTGGAGCAGGTTTTCGATCTTCGAGTGGTCCCGGGTGCGGGTGAGCAGGGTGCCCTTGCGGATCAGGTACAGGCGCGAGTCCCCGGCGTGGGCCCAGTGGATCTGGCCGTTCTGGATCAGGCAGCAGACCACGGTGGTGCGCGGCACGTCCGCCAGGCGGTTGGCTTCGGCATAGCGATGGATCTCGCGGTGCGCCAGCATGACCGTGTCCTGGAGGAAGTCCGCCGGATTGCGGATGGCCGGGCGGGCCTGGGTCTGGAACTGGCGCGCCAGCGTCTGCAGGGCTTGCTGCGCGGCGACTTCGCCCAGCGCATGGCCACCCAGGCCGTCGGCCAGCACCATCAGCAGGGCATCGCGCGTGAAGCAGTAGCCCATGCGGTCCTGGTTGATACGGCGGCCGCCTTTCCGGCTTTCCTGGTAGACGGAGAATCGCATGTTGTCGTGAGGTTCGGTCAGGGTCAGCCCGGCGGGTGCGCGGGGCCGACGCGTAGTGATTTAATCGCCGCTCTGCGTCGTGGCGGTGTCGTCGCGGCGGCGCAGCAAGGTCATGAAGCGGCTCGTCGCGTTCATGCGTTCGGTAACGGGCCCAGCAGGGTTGGCTGCCGCCGCGGCGGCCGATTGCTCGCCCAGCGCGTTGCTCTGGTCGCGCAACTCCTTCTGAAGGCGGAACACGCTTTGCGGGCGCTCGGACGGCGTGAGCCGGAGGCACCATTCGACGAGGTCCACCAGCCCGTTGGTATAGGTGGCGCGCAGCCGGGAGATCGACTCGCCCATGCGGTCTTCCTTCTCGCGCTGGTTGGCCTCCTGCGGCGGCATGCCGGCCATGCAGGCGTAGAGCGTGGCGCCCAGGCTGTAGATGTCGGTCCAGGGGCCGAGGTCGCTGTGCTTGCCGTAGAGTTCGGGTGCGGCGAAACCGGGGGTGTACATCGGCTGGAAGCGGGCGGCTTCCATGGTCAGGATCTGCCGCGCGGCGCCGAAGTCGAGCAGGATCGGCGATTCGTCCTCGCGCAGGTAGATATTGCCGGGCTTGATATCCAGGTGCAGCAGCTTGTGGATATGGACTTCGCGCAGGCCGCTCATCAGGTCGTGGAACACCTTGCGGATGAACCGCTCGCGCAGCACCTTGGGCTTGCCCTGCTGCCGGGCCTGCAGGATATGCTCCTGCAGCGTCTTRCCCAGCTCGTAGTTCATGACCATGTAGACCGTGGAGTTCTCGCGGAAGAAATTCACCACGCGCACCACGCTCGGATGGGAAATGCGCGCCAGCGAGCGGCCTTCCTCGAAGAAATATTTCAGGCCCAGGCGAAACGAGGCCGCGTTCTCTTCCGGGACGACCGGAATCAGCTCGCCCGGGTTGCGGCGGGCCAGCGAGGACGGCAGGTATTCCTTGATGGCCACCGGGGCGCCGGTTTCATCGGTGGCGAGGTAGACGAAACTGAACCCCCCGCTGGCCAACTTCTTTACAATACGGTAGTTGGCCAGCAGCGTGCCGATGGGCAGCGGCGCACTCTTGGGTTGGTTAGCGCCCTTGGACTCTGTCATAGGATTCGGGACCTCATTTGCTCCCGGATTCTCCCGGCTAATCGATCACTTGTAAAGAAAACATTAGCGGGGACTGTTGCCAAAAATCCGCGTTTTCCAACCGGATTTTTCGTTGATTTTCTGCCCGGCCGGCGCGCTGCCGGCGCCCCCGCCCCGGTGCTGGCTTTGCGCGCCCCGGCGGGCGCGATAACCGCTCCGATTTACCCGTATTTCGACCCTTTCCGACTCTTACGCGAGATAACCGACAATGATCCACAGCATGACAGGGTATGGCCTGGCGACGCGCCAGGCGCCGCTGACAAACGCCAAGGGCGAGCCCAGCGGCCGGACCGCATCGGTTTCGGTGGAATTCCGGACTGTCAATTCGCGTTTTCTCGACCTGTTGTTCCGCGCCCCCGAGGAATGTCGCGCGTTCGAGCCCGCCCTGCGCGAGATGCTCATGGGCGAGCTGTCGCGCGGCAAGCTGGAATGCCGTATCAACCTGCAGCGCACCGATACCGGCGGCGCCACGCTGGCGCTGAACCAGGGCTTGCTGGACCAGATCCGCGCGCTGGAGTCCACCGTGGCCGCCACCTTCAGCGGCGCCGGTTCGCTGCGCATGGGCGAGATCCTGCGCTGGCCCGGCGTGCTGGTCGAGCCGGAACTGTCGCAGGAATCCCTGCGCGAGGCCGTCACGGGTGCCGCCCGTGAGGCGTTGAACCAGTTGCTGGAAGCGCGCCGGCGCGAGGGCGAGGCCCTCAAGGCCACGCTGATGGAGCGCATCGACGCGATGCTGGCCATCGTCGAGCGCCTGACGCCGACCATCCCCCAACTGATCGCCCATCATCAGGAAAAGCTGACCGAGCGCCTCCAGGAGGCGTTCAACCTGGCCGCGCCGTCCGGCATGCCGTCGATGAGCCGCGACGAGATCGGCGAGCGCATTCGCCAGGAAGCCACGGTGTACGGCATCCGCATCGATATTGCCGAGGAACTGTCGCGCCTGCAGGCCCACCTCAACGAAACGCGGCATATCCTGAAGAAGGGCGGGCAGGTCGGCAAGCGGCTCGACTTCATGATGCAGGAGCTGAACCGCGAGGCGAACACGCTCGGCTCGAAGGCCGCCGCCAAGGAGTTGGCCGATGCGTCGATGGAGCTCAAGCTGCTGATCGAGCAGATGCGCGAACAGATCCAGAATCTCGAATAAGTCCTAAACCATGAGTGAAACGTCCCACACCGCGTCCCAGTCCGCGCCGCACGTCGCCATCGACACCGCCTACCCCGGCAACCTGTTCATGGTGGTGGCCCCGTCCGGGGCCGGCAAGTCCACGCTGGTGAACAAGCTGCTGTCGCAGGATTCGGCCATCCGCCTGTCGATCTCGCACACCACGCGCAAGCCGCGCCCGGGCGAGCAAAACGGCCGCGAGTACCATTTCACGACCGTGGACGAGTTCCGCGTCGCGCGCGACCGGGGAGAATTCCTGGAATGGGCCGAGGTGCATGGCAATTACTACGCCACGTCCCAGGTCTGGATCGAGCAGCAGATGGCCCAGGGCAACGACGTGCTGCTCGAAATCGACTGGCAGGGCGCCCAGCAGGTGCACAAGCGGTTCTCGAACGCGGTGGAGATCTTCATCCTGCCGCCGTCGCTGACCGCGCTCGAGGAGCGGCTCAAGAAACGCGGCCAGGACGAGCCGAACGTGATCGTGCGCCGCCTGCTGGCCGCGGGCAGCGAAATGTCGCATGCGTCGGAATCGGATTACGTCATCATCAACGAGGTGTTCGATGACGCGCTGGCGCAGCTGAAAGACGTCGTCCGTGCCACCCGTCTGCGCTTTTCGTCGCAGAAGGCACGTCACAACGAGCTGTTCATCGAGCTGGGCATTCACTGACCGAAGGTCGGTGCCCAAGGGTCGGCCGGAACGTTTTCGGCCGCGTGCTGTAAAATGACGGCCTGTCGAACAGGTTTTGTCTCAAGGTGGATTCAATATGGCGCGTATTACCGTCGAAGATTGTCTGAAACACATCCCGAACCGCTTTGAGCTTGCGCTCGCCGCGACGTATCGGGCACGCCAGCTGGTGCAGGGCCACACGCCCAAGGTTGAGGCCAAGGACAAGCCCACCGTGGTGGCGCTGCGCGAGATCGCGTCCGGTCAGGTCGGCATCGAGATGCTGAAGAAGGTACCGACCTGATTGCCAGGGCGGCCTGTGGTGCATCGTTGTCTCGCGTACGTGCGGATTCAGCCGCGCATTCGTCCGGATTCCAGGGGCCGCCCCCATGTCTTCATCGTCGTCCAAGTCCGCGATCCATCCCGCGATCGTCCTGCCGGGTCCGCCCGGCGTACGGACGGACGGCGAACGGCCGGCACCGGGCCCCGTTGCCGCCGCCAGCGTGGCCCCGGGCGCCCCTTTGCCTGCCACGCCCTCCGCACTGCCGGTGTCGGTCGGCTTGCCGCCTGCGCCGCCGGGTTCACCCGGGGGTAGGCGCACCATGTCTGGCCAGATGCCGATGACCGCCCGAACCGGCGCCCCGAACCTGCCCGATCCGCTCGGCGACAACGTCGTCGGGGAACGGTCTGTCGTGCCGCCGCTGCAAGGCAAGTCACGTGCTGGGTTGGCCAACGACCTCGTGGCCGAGCCCATCGAGGGCACCCTGCCTGCCGCGCCGGCGGGCGAATTGTTCATCGACGCAGTGCTGGCGCAGTCATACCGGCACTTCTTCGGTCCGACCTCGCAGCCGGCCGTCCCGCCGCGCCAGCAGGTCATCTCCATCTCCCGGCTGATGGAGACGCTCACCTACCTGAAGCCCGCCGATCAGGCGCTGGTGCGCGAAGCCTTCCAGTTTTCCGACGAAGCCCACCTGGGCCAGTACCGCCAGAGCGGCGAGCCGTACATCACCCACCCGGTGGCGGTGGCGGAACTGTGCGCGGACTGGAAGCTGGACGTCCAGTCGATCATGGCCGCGCTGCTCCATGACGTGATGGAGGACCAGGGCATCACCAAGAGCGAACTGGCCGAGAAATTCGGTCCCAAGGTCGCGGAACTGGTGGATGGCCTGACCAAGTTGGACAAGCTCGAATTCCAGAGCCGCGAGCAGGCGCAGGCGGAAAGCTTCCGCAAGATGCTGCTGGCGATGGCGCGCGATGTGCGGGTGATCCTGGTCAAGCTGGCCGATCGCACGCACAACATGCGGACGCTCGATTTCGTGCCGCCCGAGAAGCGGCGCCGGATCGCGCTCGAAACCATGGAGATCTACGCGCCGATCGCGCATCGGCTGGGTCTCAACACGATTTACCGCGAGCTCCAGGAACTGTCGTTCAAGGTGGGCTCGCCGTTCCGCTACGCTACGCTCGAGAAGGCCGTCAAGGCCGCGCGCGGCAACCGGCGCGAGGTGGTCAAGCGCATCCTGGAAGCCGCCGAGCGCGCGCTGGCCGACGCCGGCATCGTGGCCGAGCTGTCCGGGCGCGAAAAGACGCTGTACAGCATCTATCGCAAGATGCACGACAAGCAGCTGTCGTTCTCGCAGGTGCTGGACGTCTACGGCTTCCGCGTGGTCGTGGAAACGCAGATGCACTGCTACATGGCGATGGGCGCGCTGCACAGCTTGTACAAGCCGATGCCGGGCAAGTTCAAGGACTACATCGCAATTCCGAAGATCAACGGCTACCAGTCGCTCCACACGACGCTGGTGGGCCCGTTCGGCACGCCGGTGGAGTTCCAGATCCGCACGCGCGGCATGCACCAGATTGCCGAGGCCGGCGTGGCTGCGCACTGGATGTACAAGCACCAGGCCGATCACGCCAACGATATCCAGCAGCAGGCGCACCAGTGGCTCCAGTCGCTGCTGGACATCCAGAGCCAGACCGGCGACTCGCAGGAGTTCCTGGAGCACGTCAAGATCGACCTGTTCCCGGACGCGGTCTACGTGTTCACGCCGAAGGGCCATATCCGCGCGCTGCCACGCGGCGCCACCGCGCTGGACTTCGCCTACGCGGTGCACAGCGACCTCGGCAACCAGTGCGTGGCGGTCAAGATCAACAACGAGTTGTTGCCGCTGCGTACCGAGCTGAAGAGCGGCGATATCGTCGAGGTGGTCACGGCGCCGTACTCGAAGCCAAATCCGGCGTGGCTCGCCTTCGTCCGCACGGGCAAGGCGCGCGCGGCGATCCGACATTACCTGAAGACGACCAAGCTCGACGAGGCCATCCAGCTGGGCGAACGCCTGCTGGAGCAGTCGGCGCGCCAGCTTGGCATCGAGCTCAAGGCGGTGCCGCAGGCGGTCTGGGATCGCATGATCCAGTGGACCGGCAACAAGCACAAGGAAGACATCTTCGCCGACCTGGCGCTCGGCCGCCGCGTGCCGGCGGTGGTGGCGCGGCGCATGGAGATCCTGCTGCAGGAGCTGTCCGGCGACGTCGACAGCGCGCTGCTGGCTGCCGTGCAGACCTTCGCGGGCGAGGAAGCGCCGGCCGTGCCGATTACCGGCGACGAAGGCATGTCGATGATCTTCTCGGCCTGCTGCCGGCCGATTCCCGGCGATTCGATCGTCGGCTATCTCGGCAAGGGCGAGGGGTTGCAGATCCACGTGCAGGATTGCAAGGTGGCCAAGCGGCTGCACAGCAAGGACCCGGAGCACTGGATCGAGGTCATGTGGGCCAAGAAGACGACCCGCGCCTTCGACGTGTCGATCAAGGTCATGGTGCGCAACGTGAAGGGCATCGTGGCGCGCGTGGCCGCGGACCTGACCGCCGCCGACGCCAACGTGGCCCACGTGGCCATGGAGCAGCAGCAGGGCGGCCACCAGGAAGCCACGTACATGCAGTTCGTGATCCAGGTCCAGAACCGCCTGCACCTGGCCAACGTGATGCGCGGGCTGCGGCGCAACCCGGACGTGATCCGGATCTTCCGCGACCGCAACGACGGCTGACGCCTAGTTCACCGCGCCCTTCGCCGGGTAACGGACTTCCAATATATCGATCTGTTCCATCCCGGCCGGCGTGCGCAGCGGCACGGTGTCGCCCTCGCGCGCCTTGATCAGTGCCTTGGCGATCGGCGAAATCCAGCTCACATGGTTGTTGTCGAGGTCCACCTCGTCCATGCCGACGATGGTGATCGTGGTTTCGTCGCCGGACTGGTTCGCATAGGTGACCGTGGCGCCGAAGAAGACCTGGTCGTTGTCGCCCTGCAGCGAGGGGTCGACGACTTCGGCCTTGTCGAGCCGGCGCGTGAGAAAGCGGATGCGGCGATCGATCTCGCGCAGCCGCTTCTTGCCATAGAGATAGTCCCCGTTCTCGGAGCGGTCGCCGTTGGAGGCGGCCCAGGAGACGATCTGCACCACCTCGGGACGGTCCACGTCGATCAGGTGCATCAGCTCGTCGCGCAGGCGGTTGTAGCCCGTGGCGGTAATGTAGTTCTTGGTGCCGGCAGGCACCGGCGTGGCGCCCTCGGGCAGGTCGTCGTCATCATCGTCCGACGACTCTTTGACAAAAGCCTTGTTCATGGTCCGGATCACTTCTTCGGGTAGTCATTATAGGAAGTTGCGCGGCCGGAGCGCGCCGGGCGAAAAAAATGCGGCGTAGGGGGTTCACAAAATTGAAAACTTCTATATAATCTCATTTCTCGAGTGCGGCTGTAGCTCAGTTGGATAGAGTACTTGGCTACGAACCAAGGGGTCGTGGGTTCGAATCCTGCCAGCCGCACCACCTATCGAGTCAAAAAGGGCTTCCGGAAACGGAAGCCCTTTTTGCATTCCCTCCCCGCATTTCCCTTCCCTCCCGGAACACTCCGCCCGCATACCGCTCAAACCTGCATCGGTCCTTGTCGATCGCACGGAGAACGCGCATGAACCAGGATGAATGGCGGGTAGAGGGCTATCGGGGCATGGATGCCTACGTGCTGCTGTCGTCGCATCGGCAGGCCGTGGCTGGCAGCGTGTCTGATACGGAAACGTACGGCTACGAGGTGCGCATCGCGCAGGAGGGTGTCGATCCCTCCGATACCGGCGATACGGAGATCCTCTCCAGCGGCGGCCACGAATTTGCCACGCGGCACGCTGCCGAAGTGGCGGCTTTCAGTGCCGCCTATGCACTCATCGACAAACTTTTAGGACCGGTCAGATAGACAGCAAAGTTCCTTGCGGGTAGCGCAATGACGTATGTCACGGCGTGACCTGCCTGTCGGGGCGGAACTTGATCTGGATCATTTTTGATCGGTGGGGTGGCACCTAGGCTGGATGTGRAGCGCGATGTTCGCGCCTTGCAGCAGACCGGAGGTAGCCACCATGTCCGAGTATGAAGGATTCAAGATCGTCTACGAGGTGATCCATTTGCCGAAGGGCAAGTGGGGGATCGTGATCGAGATCATCCGGCGCGTGGACGGCGAAATCCTGATGGCTCGCCACAATCCTTTTCCGAGCCATCCTTTCGATACGAAGCTCGAGGCGCTCGAGCATGTGAACCRCTACRTCGCTTCGACGCTCGATGATCTCGATGACGCGCACACGGTGCGGCGGATCGCATGATCCGCATCGGTGATGCACAAAAAGAAAACGCCCTTCGCGGGCGTGTTCTTCTTCACGGTGCAGAAAGTGGAAATAGTGTTTGCCTTATGCGGGACGATCCCCCATAATCCATCTCCTTCGGACGCGGGGTGGAGCAGTTGGCAGCTCGTCGGGCTCATAACCCGAAGGTCGCAGGTTCAAGTCCTGCCCCCGCAACCAACACCTCTGAAGCCCTCTTCAAAAACCTCTGCCGATCACGGCAGAGCGTTCCTGGCAGTACTTTCCAAAGTTCGTAATTTCAACGCCTGACGCTTACGCGTGCACCAGCGACGCCGCCTTCGCGAACGTATCGCGCACTTGCGGCTGGCCTTCGCGCTCCGCCGCCTCGGCACGATCGGTGAGGCGGCCCTTGAGCACGGCGATATTGCCGCCGCCGCCCAGCTTGGTCGATGCATCGCGCATCAGTTGCGTGAGTTCCTGCGTCACGTCAGCACCATCGAAGGCGCTGACCGACAGCGCGGACACGCGCTCCAGAAAATTGTTGACCAGCGCTTCATCATGTTGCGGTTCGGGCATGGCTGCTCCTTGTCGAACGATTGAGAGAGGCGATGTGAGACGCAGGGCCGGCGGGATCAGGACCGGGGCAGTTGCGGCGTGATGCGCCGTCGGGCGGGCTTCAGCGCCCGCGTGGGCCAGAGCACGTAGTTCGTATGCGGGTCCATCGGCTTGCCGAAGTACGAGACCCACACCTGCACGCCTTGTTCGGTTTCGGAAACGATCGCGGCCACGGCACGGGCGGCGACGGAAGGGGACTTGAGCAGATCGGCCAGGGCTTCCACGCCCTGGACCACATGGTGCTTCACCCCCCTGAACCACACGTACTGACGCATGGCTGCAAGAAAATTCTTTGTCATGGACTCGACGGTTCCTTGTTGTAGTGCTGCGAGATGAGACCCAAGCTTACACGCTTAGTTGTGACACCTTTGTAGGGAGGCGTCTGATTTTTCCGCAAAGGCACGGCCGAATGTGATGCATGCGACGTGCGCTGCCAAATTGACATTGGGCGACGCTTGTCTTAGCTTCGTTACATACTCTGCACATCGCTGTTTCCTGAATCGTTGTCCCGGCCCAAGGCATGGAGGCATGGTGGAACATGTAGCGGATCTGAACGAACGGCGCGCCCGTGGCAAGGCSCTGCGCCAACTGGTGCCGCGACGGACACACGCAGCGGTCGGCAACGTGGATCGGGACCCGATTCCGCTACTCGAGACCAGCAGCGCTGGCCGGGTGGAGCGGCTGGTGCCCTTGCGCTACGGGCGCATGATCCAGTCCCCGTTTACATTTTTCCGAGGCAGCGCGATCGTCCAGGCGCACGACCTTGCGGGTACGCCGGCCTCGGGCATGACCATCCAGATCTGCGGCGACTGYCACCTCTCGAATTTCGGCGGGTTTGCCACGCCCGAGCGCGCGCTGCTGTTCGATGTGAACGATTTCGACGAGACCAGTCCAGGCCCGTGGGAGTGGGACCTGAAGCGGCTCACCGCCAGCATGGTCGTCGCCGCGCGCCACCTGCGTCACAGCAAGACTGCCGCCGACAATATGGTCTGCGAAGTGGTCAACAGCTATCGCGACCGCATGGCCATGTATGCGGAAATGGGCGTGCTGGAAACCTGGTACGACCGCATTACGTTCGACCGCCTGCTGGCCGAGGCACTCAACCCCACGGCCCAGAAGGAGATCCGCCGCGCGATGGAGCGTGCCGCCACGCGTACGCATGAGACCCTGCTGCCGAAGCTGAGCGCGCGCTCAGGGCACCGCTGGCGCATCCTGGACGCCCCGCCGGCCGTCTTCCATATCCGGGGCGAGCAAACGCTGTTCACGAAGGACGACGACTGGCTGAAGAAGAGCGTCGATGCCGACGTGATCGCCAAGTGCTTCAGCGATTACACCTCCACGCTGGCCGCCGATCGCCGCGAACTGCTCTCGCATTTCATCTCCCAGGACATCGCCTTCAAGGTGGTGGGCGTGGGCAGCGTRGGCACGCGCTGCCTGATCCAGCTACTCACGGACAGCCATGACAAGCCGCTGTTCCTCCAGTTCAAGGAGGCCACGCAATCGGTGGTGGCGCGTTATTTCAAGTCCCCGGCGGTGACGCACGAGGGCCGGCGCGTGGTGGAAGGGCAGCGCCTGATGCAGGCCGCCAGCGACCTGTTCCTGGGTTGGACCAAGGGGCCCTCCGGCCGCCACTTCTACGCCCGGCAGTTGCGCGACATGAAATTCTCGGCCGAGATCGAACTGATGGATGCCGAACTGCTGACCGGCTACGGGCGCGTGTGCGGCCGGGCGCTGGCCCGCGCGCATGCCAAGGCGAGCAACCTGGCGCCGGAGATCAGCGGCTACCTGGGCACCAGCGACGCCATGGCCGAGGCGCTGGTGGGCTACGCCAACGCCTATGCCGACCAGGTGGACCGCGACTACGAGGCCTTCGCCGCAGCATGCCGGTCGGGGCGGCTCGCCGCGCGTACCGATGCCGACATGGCTGCCGATTTCCAGGTTTGATGCCCGCGTAAAATCAGAATCGTCCTAAGGAGTTTGCCGATGACCGAGGATATGCTGCTGCAACTGATGGTGGAGGTGGAGCGTGCGGACCCCATCGACTACGCCAACCTGCCGTTCGACGATGACGCGCTGCGGGCGCTCGCCTGCAAGCTGATCGCCGAACGATCGACGGAACTGGAGCTGTCGGGGATGTCGCAGGAAGCGCTGTTGGCGACACTCTGGGCGTCCACGGCCAAGCTCGTGCTCGAGAACATCGTGCTCAACGCGCGGCTGCTGACCTTGCAGGGATTGCCCGACGACGCCAAGGCGCTGATCGACCGTATCGCCCGCCAGTCGCGCGGCGGGGCGTGAATCCTCCAGCGATAAAAAGCGGCCCGTGCATCACACGATGCGCGGGGGCCGGCGTTTGGATAAAATACCGGCTTCAATCGGGCCTGGGCCTGATTTCTGGAGGTTTTACGCGTGATCAAGTGGATTATCGTCGCTGCATATCTGGGTGCCATCCTGTATGTGCATTTCCGCGGCAAGGTGCGACTGCCGTTCATGCGCCAGTTGCTCGACCACTCCGCGCTGGTGGCGCCGGTCAACTGCTTCATGTACATGTTCTCGGGCGTGCCGCGTACGCCGTACATTGGCGTCGAGCGGTTCCCGGACCTGGAGAAGCTGCGCGCTGCATGGCCGCAGATTCGTGACGAGGGCCTGGCCCTGGTCGCGATGCGCAAGATCARGGCCGCCGACAAGAATGACGACGCCGGCTTCAACTCGTTCTTCAAGTACGGCTGGAAGCGTTTCTACCTGAAATGGTACGAGGCGCAGCACCCGTCCGCCGAGACGTTGTGCCCGAAGACCGTGGCGCTGCTGCGCGAACTGCCGACSGTGAAGGCGGCGATGTTTGCCGAGCTGCCGCCGGGCGGCAAGCTGAACCCGCACCGCGACCCGTTTGCCGGCTCGCTGCGCTATCACCTSGGRCTGTCCACGCCGAACGACGACCGCTGCTTCATCGAGGTGGACGGCGAGCGCCATAGCTGGCGCGACGGGCACGGCGTGGTGTTCGATGAAACCTACCTGCACTGGGCCGAGAACCGCAGCGACAAGGATCGCCTGATCCTGTTCTGCGACATCGAGCGTCCGATGCGCTATCGCTGGACCGCCGCGGTCAACCACTGGTTGGGCCGCAAGGTGATGACGGCCGCCAGCTCGCCGAACGAGGAATCCGACCAGACCGGCGCCATCAACAAGCTGTTCCGCTTCGTCTGGCTGGGCGGTCAGTACCGCCGCCGCTTCAAGTCCTGGAACAAGAACGTCTACTACGTGACCAAGTTCGGGCTGATCCTCGGCGGCGTCGCGCTGATTGTTTTYCTCTGATTTTTGCGATCGATTTCCCGATAGTCAGGGCTCGGCGGCACCCGTCCGCCGACGCTCGGCGCCCACGGCCTCGTAGTGCGCACGCTTGTCCTCGTACATGCGGCTGTCGGCCAGCTTGACCGTATCGGTCAGCCGGTCGCCCTGCGTGCACGTGGCGGCGCCAATCGAAAACGACAGCCGCGCACCCGGATAGAACTGGTTGTTCAGCTCCACCACCTGCTGGATCTGATCGACCACCGTGGCTGCGCCGCGTTCGTCGTTGCCGGGTAGCAAAACCATGAATTCATCGCCGCCGATGCGGGCCACGCAGGCCTGCTCGCCCACGGCTTTCTTGAGCACCTCGCCCGTGCGGCGCAGCAGCGCGTCGCCGTCGCCGTGGCCGTACTGGTCGTTGACCTGCTTCAGGCCATTGAGGTCCACCGCCACCACGCTGACCGGCCACGGACCCTTGCGGCCCAGGCGCGCCAGTTCATCCTCGTAATACGCGCGGTTGTAGAGCTTGGTCAGCACGTCGTGCTTGCCCAGGAACTCGACGTAGGCCTCGGCCTTCTTGCGCGCGGTGATGTCGGTCAGCGACACCAACACCTGATCCCAGTCCGCCTCCCGGCCCGGGAAGACCGACCACTGCATGAATACGTCCACCGAGCGGCCATCGAGCGCGTAGTTGATAACTTCGCGCTGCTGCCAGAGCTTTTCGTGCCAGAGGTCGATCAGCTGCTCGGCGAAGTGGATGCGCATGTCGTCGCGGAACACGTCGCCCAGCCGGGACAGCAGGATGTCCTTGCTCGGCGCGGCGAACATCGTCAGCGTCTGCTGGTTGACGTCGAGCACGCGGATCTCCTGCATGCAGCGCGAGACGAAGTCCGGGTGCACATTCAGAAAAGTCCGAAAATCGGTGATGCCGGCCGCGCGCACCTCGTCCAGCAGCATCTTCACCGCGCTGAAGTCCTCCACCCAGAGCGAGACCGGCGAGTGTTCGAACAGTCCCTGAGCGTATTGCTGGCTGCGGCGCAGGTCGCGCTCGCTGCGCACGCGCGTGGTGATGTCCTCGATCGACAACAGCACGCGCGACCAGTCCTGCTCGTGGCCCGGCATGACCGTGGCGTCGAGCCGGATGTCGAKCCGTTCGCCGTCRAGCGTGTAGTTGACGGTCTGGCTGGCGAAGTGCCGGCCGCCGTCCCAGAGCTGGCCAAGTTCCTCGACGTGCTGGTCGAACATGTCGTCACGGAACACGGTGTCGAGGTTGGCGACGAGGTCCGCCAGGTCGGCGGCGCGGAAGAGGTCGAGCGTGCGGCGGTTGACGTCGAGCACGCGGATCAGGGCCGAGCAGCGCGCCACTTCGGCCGGGCGCTCGCGCAGATAGGCGCGCAGGTCGGTGACCCCGTCCGCGCGCAGTTGATCGAAGGCCAGCCGCACGGCGCTGAAGTCCTCGAGCCAGAGCGAGACAGGCGCGAGCTGAAACAGCGTTTGATAATCGTCGTCGAGYCGCGAAGCGGCGGGTGCACTGCCCAAGTTTGCTCTCCCTGGTTCTGGTAGTCGGTGTCCGCGCACAAGCATAGGCGAGGGCGCCGCCATTTTGGGACAAATCCTAGCGGAAGTCTCGCARGAACGGTGCCGGGCGCGGGGGAGCGGGAGGGCAGGGCGGCGTCAGGGTGCCAGCCGACGCACCACGCCGGCCACCGTTTCCAACGCGCGTTCGAGCGCCGGCTCGCGCGGATTGCCGCAGTTGAGCCGCAGATAGTGATCGAAGCGGTTCGAATTCGAGAACATCGAGCCAGGCATGACTCGGATGCCATGGCTCAATACCTCCTCGAAGACGGCTTCGGACGACATCCCGGCCGGCAACTCGATCCACAGGTGCAGCCCGCCGCGCGGCAGCGTGAGCCGCGTGCCGGCCGGAAAGCTGCCCGCCACAGCCTGCGCCATCCMTTCGCGCTGGATGCGCAACTGCTCGCGCAGGCGGCGCAGATGGCGCTCGAACGCGCCGGTGCCCATGAAATCGGCCACGGCGATCTGCGCGAGCATCTCGTTGGGGCGCGACAGGCCGAACTTGAGCATCTCCACGCGCGCCTGCCACTTGCCGGCGGCGATCCAGCCCAGCCGCATGCCCGGTGCCAGCACCTTGTGGAGCGAGGCGCAGTGGATCACGTTGCCCGTTGTATCCCACGTCTTGGCCGCCGCGAGCGGGGTCTCGCCCTCGTAGGTGGCGGCGCAGCTATCGTCCTCGATCAGCGTGATGCCGCGCGCCTCGCACCACGCCACCAGGCGCTGCTTGTGCGCGTCGGGCATGACGCAGCCGAGCGGGTTCTGCAGATTCGGCACCACGGCCACGGCCTTGATGTTGTCGTAGGTCTGCGCGGCCAGTTCCAGCGCCTCCAGCGAGATGCCGGTCTGCGGGCTGCACGGGATTTCGAGCGCGCGCATGCCCAGGCTCTCGAGAATCTGCAACAAACCGTAATACGTGGGCGATTCCACGGCGATGACATCGCCAGGCTTGGCCACGGCGCGCAGGGCGAGGTTCAGCGCCTCGGTGCAGCCGTGGGTGACGACGACGTCCTCAGGCGCGAGCTGGATCCGCGAGCGCAGCGCGTGCCGGGCGAGTGCGGCGCGCAGGGACGGGTGGCCGTCCGCCTCGGCTGCGGTGCCGAAGAGATCGGGATAGCGCCGCAGCGCGCGAGCCGTGGCGGTGCGCAGCGCRGCRGTGGGGTAGAGCGAGGGCGCGCCGCACGCGCCGCCAAAGTTGATCTTGATATCGCGATGCTGGCCGCGCGCGAGGATGGCCGAGATACGTTGGTGAATGCCCACGTACTGCGCCGGATCGGGCAAGCCGGTGGCCGGTTCCTCGATCTGCGCCAGCGCCGGGCGCGACGGCGCGCGCACGAAGTAGCCCGAGCGAGGCCGCGCTTCCAGCAGGCCGGCGGTTTCCAGCTCCCGGCACGCCTGGAGCGCCGTGGACAGGCTCACCTCATGCAGCCCCATCAGCGACCGCACCGACGGCATGCGGTCCCCCACGGCCAGCGTGCCGGCGGCGATGGCCTGCCGGTAGTGGCCGGCCACCTGTTGATA
>NZ_JBFREV010000055.1:0-27965 GCF_052114485.1 Cupriavidus sp. KB_39 | reverse complement strand
GTTCAACCGCCCGCAATACATGCAGGAACGCCTGCAGGCGCTCAAGGAACCCGCATCGGCCGAAGCCGTGCGGAGCGCCTTCAATGCCTCGCGCGACGAGATTCTGCAGAACGCGTTCACGCGTGGATTGCCGGAGGGGGCGCGCTATGTGTTGGATGCGGCGTACCGTGCCGATCTTGCGCGGGGCTGGCAGAACGGGGCGTTGACGTCGGCCGACGCGTTCGCCCACTACTACGCGCACTTCACGCGGGATCAGAATGCGTTCGAGGCGCGGCTGCCGAGCCTGAAGACCCCGGTGAGCGTGGTGTGGGGCGAGCAGGACATCTATATCAACAAGGAAATGGGCGTCGAGTTCGCGCGCAGGACCGGAGCGCCATTGCGGCTGCTGCCCGCCACGGGCCATTACCCGCACCTGCAGCGTCCGCACGAGACGATCGAAAAGGTCCGCGCGGCGTTTCGTTGAGGGTCCCCAGCGTGGCCCGTGTCGCCACCACGGGCCGCCGCCTTTCCTACGTGGCGAACACGCCGCTGACGGCTCCTGTCGCCGTTACACCGCGCCCTCCGGCCCGCGCCGGAAGCTGATTGCCAGCCGGTTGAAGGCGTTCATGAGGCCGATCGCGATGGTCAGGTCGGCCAGTTCTTTTTCCTCGAAGACGGCGGCGGCAGCCTCGAAGGCGTCGTCGGGCACATGGGTGTCGGCGACACGGGTCACCGATTCGGCCCAGGCCAGTGCGGCCTTTTCGCGGTCGGAGAACAGGCTGCCGGCCTCGTGCCAGACCTGGACCAGCGCGAGCTTCTGCACGTCCACGCCCCTGCGCGTGAGATCCCGTGTGTGCATGTCCAGACAGTAGGCGCAGCCGTTGATCTGGCTGATGCGCAGGTAGGTCAGCTCCACCAGCGCGGGGTCGAGCCCGGACTGCGTGATGTAGCCGTAGACACTGCCAAGCGCCTTGACGCCGGCCGGGGAAGTTTTGGTGTAGTCGATACGCATGTTCCGTCCTGCTTGTTGGGTGTTCAGGGTTGGAGCCGATCAGAACCAAACTGCCTCATGATCGACTTCATTTCATTACTACGACTGATATAGTCGGAGATGAAGATAGCCGATCCGCGGTCGTACCGCAAGCGGTGGATGGGTTGGCGTAAACCCCGCCCCCAAAATTTCTTGCACGGCTTAACTACGACTAATACAATCGTAGTTAAGCCGCGTCGAGAAAGGCGGGCTGGAGATCGCCGCGGCGTCGCCGCTGGTCAAGGCAGCACAGATCCATTCAGGAGCAGTAGAGATGTCCCAACGCATTCTTGTCATTGGCGCCGGTTTTGCCGGCATGTGGAGCGCCCTCGCTTCGGCTCGTCTACTCGACGAGGCCGCGCGTACCGATGTGGAAATCGTGCTGATCGCGCCGGAGCCGGCGCTGCACGTGCGTCCGCGGCTCTACGAGCAGMACCCGCTGAAGATGAAGGCGCCGCTGCTGGAGATCYTCGCCGCTACCGGCGTGCGGTTCGTACAGGGCTTCGTCGAGCGCATCGACGTGGCGGCCCGTGAAGTGGAGGTGAGGGGCGTGGGCGCCGAACCATCGCGCCAGCCGCTTGGCTATGACCGCCTGGTGCTGGCGGCCGGCAGTCGGCTGTTCCGGCCGGCGATCAATGGGCTCGAAGCGCATGCCTTCAACGTCGATCAGGTGGCCGATGCCGCCCGGCTGGAAGTGCATCTGCACGGTCTGGCCGGCCGCCCAGACAGCGTGGCGCGCAATACCGTGGTGATCGCCGGCGCTGGCTTCACCGGCATCGAGACGGCGGCCGAAATGCCGGCGCGGCTGCGCGAAGTGCTCGGTGCCGATGCCGCAGTGCGCGTCATCATGGTAGAGCGCAATGGCGAGATCGGTCCGGACCTGGGCCAGGGGCCGCGCCCGGTGATCACCGAGGCGCTGACCGAACTCGGCGTGACGTGGAAGCTGGGCTCCGGTGTCGCGTCGGTGGACGCGGAAGGCGTCACGCTGGAAAGCGGCGAGCGCATCGACGCCCAGACCGTGATCTGGACCGCAGGCGCCCGCGCGAGCGCGCTGACCGACCAGATCCCCGCGCAGCGCGACAACTTCGGCCGGTTGCACGTCGATCGAAACCTGAAGGTCGATGGCGTGGCGCACGTCTATGCCACAGGCGATGTGGCCCGTGCGGCGACCGATGACGAGGGCAACGTCACGATGATGTCGTGCCAGCACGCGATGAACCTCGGGCGGTCCGCGGGGCACAACGTGGCAGCCGACCTGCTGGGCCAGCCGCCGATCCCGTACAGCCAGCCGAAGTACGTGACCTGTCTGGACCTGGGTCCGTGGGGCGCGGTCTACACCGAGGGCTGGGACCGCCAGGTGAAGCTGTCCGGCGCCGAGGCCAAGGCGCTGAAGACCAGGATCAACACGGAATGGATCTATCCGCCGAGCGCGAACCGGGCCGAGGCACTGGCGTCGGCTGACCCGCGCCGCATCGTCGTGGCCTGATCGGGCTGGGGGAATGAAGAAGGGCGATCCGCCGGGATCGCCCTTTTTTTATCTTGCGCTGCGCCGGTTGGCCGCGCGGTCTGTCAGCCACTCCACTACCTGCCCGCCGTAGGCGGCGGGCACTTTCTCCACGGTGCGTTCGGCAATGTCGGCCAGCGTGTGATTTTTCAACTCGGCGCGCATCGCCTTCTCGGCAGACTGCATCACGGCGTGGATCGTGCACACGCCGCGCGTCGCCCATGCCGGCGGGCAGCCCTCGAATACGGCACTGCGCTCGCGGATCTCCCGGCACTCGAACAGCGGCTTGTCGCCGTCGATGGCGACGATGACGTCGTAGACCGAGATGCGCGAAGGCGGGCGGGCGAGCCGAAAGCCGCCCTTGATGCCTTCGGTGGCCACCACGAGTTCRGCCTTCGCGAGCTTGGTGAACAGCTTGGCCAGGAACTCGGTGGGGATGCCCTGCAGCTCGGCCAGGTCGCGCACGCTGGCCTCTTCCACGGCCATGTTGGAACGGGACAGATAGAGCAGGCAGTGCAGCCCGTACTCGACACCCGTGCTGATATGGGACACCTGTGGCCGCACTCCGTGGCCGCCTGCGCGGCGGCCAAGATGACCGGGCGCCCGGTGAAGCTGGTGGTGCCACGCGCGCAGATGTTCACGACCACGGGGCAGCGGCCGGAGACGAAACAGCACCTCCGGCTGTCGGCGGGCGCCGACGGCAAGATCACGTCGATCCGGCATGAGTCGATCAACACCACGTCTTTTATCGAGCAGTACGTGGAGAACTGCGGCGGCATGACGTCGAGCCTGTACACCTGCCCGAGCGTGCTGGTCACGCACCACACCATCGACGTGCACCGGGGCGCGCCCACCTCCATGCGCGCGCCCGGCGCCGCGCCGGGCCTGTTCGCGCTCGAATCCGCCATCGACGAACTGGCGCTGGCGTGCCAGAAGGACCCGGTGCAGTTCCGCCTCGATAACATCTCCACGCGCGACGAAAGCACCAACCTGCCGTGGTCCAGCAACCACCTGCGCGAGGCCATCGAGCAGGGCGCCCGCAAGTTTGGCTGGGCCAGGCGCGACCCGCGCATCGGTGCGATGCGTGTGGGCGACGAGATTGCCGGCTACGGCGTGGCCGTCTGCAACTGGGACGCCTGGCGCACCCCAGCCGAAGCGCGGGTGCAKTTGCGCAGCGACGGCACGGCCGCGGTGATCTGCTCGATCCAGGACATCGGCACCGGTACCTACACGATTGCGGCGCAGACGGTGAGCGAGCTGACCGGCCTGCCGTTCGAGAAGATCGAGGTGAAGCTGGGCGATTCCTCGTTCCCGGCGGCACCGGTCTCGGGCGGATCGTGGGCCACGGCCAGCGTCCTGCCGGCCATCGCAGAGGCCACGCGCAACGCCATCGACCAGTTGCGCACGTTTGCCACGCAGGAGGGCGCGCCGTTCGCCGGGGCGAAGCCCGAGTCGCTTCGCTTCGAGAATGGCTGCCTGACCGATGGAACGCGCACCGTGGACTACGCCACCGTGCTGACCGCGCAGCGCTTTGCTAGCGCCGATGGTCATGCGCGCACGGGCGGCACGCCCACGGACAGGATGTCGTTCATGTCGTTCGGCGCGCATTTCGTGGAGGTGCGCTGGGACCCCGGCATCTCGCGCCTGCGCGTGGCGCGCGTGGTCAGCGCCATCGACGTGGGCCGCGTCATCAACCCACTGACGGCGCGCAATCAGGTGGAAGGCGCCATCGTCATGGGCGTGGGCATGGCGCTGTTCGAGGCCACCGAGTACGACGAGCGCAACGGCATCCCGGGCAACAACAACTACGCCGAGTACGTGATGCCGGTGCATGCGGACCAGCCGGACATCGACGTCATCCTGCTCGACTACCCCGACCTGGCCTTCAACGAGTTCGGCGCGCGCGGCATCGGGGAGATCGGCATTACCGGCTTTGCGGCGGCGGTGGCCAACGCGGTCTACCACGCCACGGGCAAGCGCATCCGTGACCTGCCCATCACCATGGAGAAGCTGATGGACGCGCCCGGCCGGGTCGCCGCCTAGCCGATGGCCTATATATATAGCGGTGGATGGCCGAGCGCGGGAGGGGGTGATGGTCGACAATCCGGTTCCGGAGGATGACGCCGGGGTGCGCGAGCACCCGCGCTACGCGCAGATGTTCCCCGTGCTGACCGAGGAGGACATCCAGCGCGTGCGCCGCTTCGGGCGCCTGTCGCACTTCGCTGTTGGCGAATGCCTGTACCGTGCCGGCAGCCTGTGCCCGGGGATGTTCCTGATCCTGTCCGGCAAGGTGCGCATCGTCGGGCGCGATGGGCTGGGCCACGAGCGCGTCCTCCACACCTACACCCAGCGCGGCGAGTTCACCTCGGACGTGACGCAGCTCTCGAACAAGCCAGCCGTGGTGGATGCGCGCGTGATCGAGGACGTGGAGGCCGTGCTGGTGCGCCCCGACGAACTGAGCGCGATGATGATCAGCGAGGCTGATCTCGGCGAGACCATCATGCGCGCGCTGATCCTGCGCCGCATGCTGGTGATCGAGCGCGGCCACGGCGTGGTGCTGGTGGGCGCGCCGGACAACGGGCGGCTGGTGGCGCTGCAGAACTTCCTGCGGCGCAACGGCTTTCCCAACACCACGCTCGACGCGGCGATGGACCCCGAGGCCGTYGCGCTGCTCGAACGCCTGACCCCGCTGCCGGACGACTTCCCGCTCGTGGTCTGCCCGGACGGCACCGTGCTGCGCAATCCGGACGAAGGCCACCTGGCCTCGTGCCTGGGCCTGATTCCCGAGTTCGATCCCACCCACGTCTACGACGTGGCGGTGGTCGGCGCCGGCCCGGCCGGGCTGGCCACCGCCGTCTATGCGGCGTCCGAAGGGCTGTCCGTGGCCGTGCTCGACTGTCGTGGGCCGGGCGGGCAGGCTGGCACCAGCGCGCGCATCGAGAACTACCTCGGCTTTCCCACGGGCATCACCGGGCAGTCGCTGGCCAGCCGCGCCTTCGCCCAGGCGCAGAAATTCGGCGCCCATATCGGCATTCCATGTGAAGTGAAGGCCCTGTATTGCGACCGGCGTCCGCTCTTCGTGGAACTGACCGATGACCGCCGCATTGCCGCGCGCACCGTGGTGATCGCCAGCGGCGCCGAATACCGGCGACCGGACGTGACTGGGCTTGAGCGCTTTGAGTCGTCCGGCATCTACTACTGGGCCACGCCGATCGAGGCGCGCCTGTGCCGCAAGGAGCCGGTGCTGCTGGTGGGCGGCGGCAATTCCGCCGGGCAGGCGGCGGTGTTCCTGGCCGCGCATGCCGAGCACGTGCACCTGTTTATCCGGGGCACCAGCCTTGAGCACAGCATGTCGCGCTACCTGACTGAGCGGATCGCCGTGCTGCCCAACGTGACCGTGCATACCCGCGTGGACCTGCGCGCGCTTGAAGGCGGGGCACGTCTCGAACGGGTGTATTACCGGSGCGCGGGCGGCGTGGAGGGCTGCATGACCACGCATCACCTGTTCGTCTTCATCGGCGCGGCGCCGAATACCGCGTGGYTGGCCACCTGCGGCGTGCTGCGCGACGAGAAGGGTTTCGTGTTGACCGGGGCCGAAGTGCCCGATGCCGCGCCGCACGTGCCRTCCCTGCAAACCAGCCTGGAAGGCGTGTTCGCCATCGGCGACGTGCGTTCGGGATCGATCAAGCGGGTGGCTTCCGCCGTGGGCGAGGGCGCTGCCGTGGTTGCGCAGATCCACGCCGTGCTGGCCGGCATGCGCGGCACCTGCCAGCCCGGCACGCGCTGATCCGTTTCCCCCCCCTGCGGCGCCGGCATCACTCCGCCAACGCGCCCCCATCGGAATGCCTACAATAGCTGGACGGACAGGCCGCGCGGGCTGATGCGCGGCACTGTCGCTGCCACGCGTGCTCGCAGGCAGGGGCGCGCGCCACTCATCTCCACGAAACATGGAGAAACATCATGCAGAGTAGCGAAGCGGTGCTGACGCAGGCGCGAGCCGCGTTGGCGCATGTGCCGTATCAGGGCCACCATCTCCATCCCACCATTCACCTGCGGCTTTCCGACGGCGCGCTGATCCTCGAGGGCGAGGTAGCGGACATCGTCGACAAGACGCGCGCCGCCGCGCACCTGCGGCGCGTGGACGGCGTGACCATGGTCATTGACCACCTGCGCATTGCCGATGGCGCCGCGCCGGTGGGCGACGGCGAACTGCGCGATGCCGTGTGCCAACGGCTGCTTACCGCGATCGATTTCCGCAACTGCAAGATTTGCGCGAAGGTGAAGGGCCAGGACGAGGCGCGCCGCGAGGCCGTGGGCGAGCGCAGCGGCTGGATCGAGGTGGCCGCCGCCAATGGCGTGGTCACGCTGTCCGGCAATGTGATCAGCCTTTCCCACATGCGGCTGGCCGGCGTGCTGGCGTGGTGGTCGCGCGGCTGCCGCTGCGTGGTGAACGAACTCGTGGTGGCGCCGGCCGAGGCCGATAGCGATGAGGAAATCACCGAGGCGCTGCAACTGGTGCTGGAAACCGATCCCTTCGTCGATGCGGGCCGCATCGCGGTGCGCACCGCGAAACGCGTGGTGACGCTCGACGGCTACGCCACGAGCGAGGGCGCGCGCAAGCAGGTCGAGCGGGATGCCTGGTATGTGTACGGCGTGGAGGACGTCGTCAACCGGATTTCGCTGAGCAGTTGAGTGCTTTGGGGGCATGCCGGTGGCGGGAACGGCGCGTGGATTGGCGGGATTGACCCTCSCCGGCCGCGCGCGCAGGCGATAGGATCGGCTTTTGTCGCCAACCGTCCACACAGGAATCCTCATGCCCCGTTCCGTTCGTCACCGCCGCGCAGCGCTGCCCGCAGCGCTCTCCCTCGCGTTGTCATTGGCCTGGAGCGGCGCCGCGCTGGCCGCCGGGCCGGACGCGGCCCTGCTGCAGGCGGCACAGGCCGCGCAGCCGGGCGTGGTGCAGTCGCTCAAGGAGATGGTGTCGATCGAGTCCGGCAGCCATGACGTCGAAGGGCTGAACCGCATGGCCGCCTACACCGAGAAGCGCCTCACGGCGCTGGGTGCCAGCGTGGAGCGCGTGCCGGCGGCGCAGGGCCACGGCCCGATCGTCAAGGGCACGCTGGAAGGCACGGGCAAAGGCCGCGTCATGCTGATCGCCCATATGGACACCGTCTACGCGCGCAACACGCTGGCCTCGCAGCCGATTCGCGAGGACGGCAACAAGCTCTACGGGCCGGGCATCGCCGATGACAAGGGCGGCATCGCGGTCATCCTGCACGCGCTGGAGATCATGAAGGCGCAGGGCTGGAAGGACTTCGCGCGGGTGACCGTGCTGTTCAATGCGGACGAGGAAATCGGCTCGCTCGGCTCGGGCGCCGCCATTGCCGCGCTGGGGGCGCAGCACGATGTGGTGCTGTCCTGCGAGCCCAATCCGGCCAAGGCCGTGGCCAAGACCGAATCCCTGCTGCTCGGCGCCGCTGGCACGGCCTCCGCGACGATGGCTGTTCAGGGCCGCGCCTCGCACGCCGGCGCCGCGCCGGAGCTGGGCCGCAATGCCTTGATGGAACTGGCCTACCAGCTGCAGCAGACGCGCGATGTGGCGAAGTCCGTGCCGGGCTCGCAACTGAACTGGACCAATGCCAAGGCTGGGGATGCCCGCAACCAGATTCCTGCTTCGGCCAGCGCCTTCGGCGATGTGCGGATCACGGCCAACGGTGCCGCCCAGAAGCTCCAGGCGGCGCTGCAGGAGAAGGTCAACGCCGGTCATCTGGTGCCCGATACGCAGACCACCATCACGATGGAAGAGGGCCGTCCGCCCTTCGTGGTCAATGCGCGTGGCCGGGAACTGGCGGCGCAGGCCCAGAAGATCTACGCGGAACTGGACGGCCGGCAGCTGGCCCTGTTTCCCGGCACGGGCGGCGCCACGGATGCCGGCTTCGCGGGCCAGTCGGGCAAGGCCGCCGTGGTGGAGAGCTTCGGCCTGTCCGGCTTTGGCTATCACGCGCGCGACGAGTACATCGAACTCGATTCCATCGTCCCGCGCCTCTACCTGATGACCCGCATGCTTCAGGAGAGCGGGCGCTGAGCGGATTGGGCGGATTGGGCAACCTGCTTGGCGATGGCGTCGGCAAGACGCGTGGCGTCGTTGTAGACGCTGTCGTGCTGCAGTTCGCTGACGCCGTGCGCCGCGCCGCCGGCGGCGGCTGACATGGCCACATGGCCGGCCACCGCGCCCACGCCGGCGGTCTCCGCCACGCCGGGCATGTGGCCGCTATCCGCGCTGGCGTGGAAGTCCTGCACCGCCACCGCCGGGCCATTGGCGGGCTGGTAGACCAGTTCGACCGACGCGCCCACATCGCTCTTGCCCGCGCCCAGGCCCACCACCATGCGGCGGCGCAGGTTGCCTTCGTCGATCTTGTCGAACTGGCCGGTAACGACCAACGCATTCGCGCCCGCCGGGACCGCGCCATCGAGGCGCACTGCGTTGAGCCCCTTGGCACGCAGCTGCCGCACGATTTCATCGCTCACCTGATCACGGGCCTCGCGCGCATCGTGCATGGCCTTGCCAGCCTGGCTGTCCGCGCCGGCCATCGACATGACCTTTTGCATCACGCGGCTGTCTACCTTGACCTGATCGGGGTTGGCGTTGAAGGTCTGCACGTAGATGATGTCCGCGTTGCCGGGGAGGGCGGCGGTGCCCTGCGTGATGGTAGTGGCGTTGGCGTAGCCGGCGGCCAGCAGCGCGGCGGCCGTCAGCGTGGCGAGGGTGAAGCGGCGGGCAATGAGGGAGAGTTGGGTGGTTTGCATGGCGAAMTCCTGTATCGGTTGGGTTGGAGCGTGTCGGTGCATCGCTGGAACCCAGTATGGGAAAAACCGACCACAGATGCCATGCAGCAAGTATGTCGAGAAATGTCAGGCCGCTGGCCGCAGCGGCAGCGCCACTACGGCTTCGAGGCCGCCGCCGTCACGTGGGCGGAATTGCAGCGAGCCGCCGTGCAGCCGCGCGATGCGCTCCACAATCGCCAGCCCCAGCCCGGTGCCGCCCGAATGACCGCGCGCGTTGTCGCCGCGTGCGAACGGCGCCTTGAGCTGCTCCAACTGCTGCGCGCCGATGCCGTCGCCCCGGTCGCACACCGCCACATAGGCGGTCTCCGCATCGGCCCAGGTGCGCACGGCCAGTCCGGTGCGGCCGTAGACCACCGCGTTCTGCATCAGGTTCATCAGCAGCCGCATCAGGCTCACCGGGCGGTAGTCGAGCGGCGGCAGGTTGCCGATCGACAACTCGAAGCTGTGTCCCAGCCCCGCAAAATCGGACGACAACTGCTGCACCAGCGCGTTGAGGTCGCCCGGCTGGGGCGGCTCGCGCTCGCCGCTGCCGGCGTAGTCCATGAATTGCTGGAGGATCGTGTCGATCTGGTCGAGATAGCTTTCGGTGGAGGCAACGAAAGCGTCGTCGCTGCCGCGTGGCATGGCCATCGCCATGCCCAGGCGCAGCTTGGTCAGTGGCGTGCGGATGTCGTGCGAGATGCCCGCCAGCATCAGCGCGCGGGTGGCTTCCGCCTGGCGCAGGGCGTCGGTCATCTGGTTGAAAGCGGCGCTGACCTGCGCGATTTCCGTGGGGCCGTCCGTGGGGAGCGGCGCGGGCATCTCTCCAGCGCACACGTCGCCTGCGGCGCGGGCGAGGTCCTGCAGGGGCCGGTTCAGGTGGCGCTGGATCAGGTAGCCGGTCAGCGCGGCCAGCATCGCCAGCGCGGTCGAGAGCGCCAGCGCGGCCAGGATGCCGCTGGCGCGGGCATCGGCGGTCATCGGCAGGGAAATCCACGYCGGGGTGTGGGCCACGTGCACGCGGATCCACAGCCGTTCCTCGCCATCGGGGGCGTCGATCTGCCAGCGCACTGGCATGTCGGGCGGCAGGTCGCGGCGCAGGGCGTGCAGGAAGACATCGCGCTGGTAGGTGCGGAACAGTTGCAAGGGGCTGGCGGCGCCGTCCGGCGTGGGCTCCGGCACAGGGTCCGCCGCCTGGGCGTTGAGCCGCGTGGTGACCGCCTGCGCCTCGGCAGGCGGCAGCGCGGCCAGCACGCCATCGAGGGTCTTCACATAGTCCGCAAAGATAATGGCCGCGCGCTCGATACGCGGGCGCTGCACATAGTGGAGCAGTACCGAGAGGGAGCACGCCTGCGTGACGGCCACCAGCGCCACCAGCAGGGCGATATTGCGCGCCAGCAGCGACCGGGGCAGCCGCATCACGCCGCCACGCCGGCCACCAGCATGTAGCCCACGCCCCACACCGTCTTGATGAAACGGGGCTTGGATGGGTCTTCCTCGATGATCTGGCGCAGGCGCAGCACCTGTACGTCGATGCTGCGGTCCAGCGCGTCATGGTCGCGCCCGCGCGCGCGGGCCAGCAGGTTCTCCCGGCTCACGGGCCGGTTGGGCGAGGATCCGAGCGCGTGCAGCAACAGCATCTGGGCCGAATGCACCTCCACGGGATCGCCACGCAGCCGCAGCGTCTGCTGGCCGACATCGAACTCGAATTCGCCGAAGCGCAGCGTCTGCGCGGTGACGGTGGGATCGCCCGACGCGATCCGCTGCCGCCGCAGCAGCGCRCGGATSCGSGCGACCAGCTCGTCCGGCACGAACGGCTTGGSGAGGTAGTCRTCGGCGCCGGTCTCCAGCCCCAGCACGCGGTCCATGGGATCGCCCTTGGCGGTCAGCATCAGCACGGGCAGCGTGATGCCGTCCGCACGCAACCGCCGGCAGATGGTCAGGCCATCCTCGGGCGCCATCATCAGGTCGAGTACGAGCAGGTCGTAGGGTTCGCGCTGGAGGTAGCGGTCGAGCTGCTTGCCATCGGCCACGGCGCGCACGCGGAAGCCCTGGCTGGTCAGGAAGCGCTGCAACATGTTGCGCAACTCGGCCTCGTCGTCCAGCACGAGGATGCGGTTGACTACCTCCATGGCATGTCTCCGTGACCATCCGTCATGCGGGAACGATACCCGAAGTCATGCGTAGTGTGCGGGCACCCAGACACGTCCGACCCAATGTCCCGGCACCCACACCGCCGGGTGGGGCGGCGGCGCCACATAGACGGSRCGCGGCGCCGGGGCGACATAGACAACGTGCGGCGGCGGCATGACGACGACCGCCCCAGCGCCATACCAGCCGGCGAAGGCGGGCGTGG
Source organism: Cupriavidus sp. KB_39 (assembly GCF_052114485.1). Lineage (NCBI taxonomy): Bacteria > Pseudomonadati > Pseudomonadota > Betaproteobacteria > Burkholderiales > Burkholderiaceae > Cupriavidus > Cupriavidus sp. KB_39. The sequence goes on along the minus strand of NZ_JBFREV010000055.1, from coordinate 16,271 downwards.
CGGCGGTGACGGTGGCAACGATGAGGGCGGCGGTAGCGGTAACGAAGCTGAGGCGTTTCATGATGAGTCCCTTCCTGGTGAGTTYCAGCCGACCGATGTGCGGCGGCAACGGGACGAAATATAGGAGGGGRCGGGGCAGTCCGCGAGGCGSAAACCATGTCGCGGTGTTACACGGCGTGGCGCCGKTCCGGGCATGACATCCGGCGACATATTTCCCGCATGGCGCGGCTGGCGGGCGGCACCTACATTTGGCTCACCGCGACGCAACATCGTCCCGATCCCCAATCGACTACCCCATGAGGCACGCCATGCTGACYCCCACCGCCAACCCCGAMCTATCCGTCCAGCGGATAGCCCTCTACGCCACGGCGTTCATCGTCGCCGTCTCGCTSGTCGAAGCCGTGGTGCTCTGGCGCAAGCGCCGGAAYTCGAATGCCCCGTTCGACTGGCGGGAGGTCTGGCTGTCGCTGGCCGACCTGGCCGGCCGCAAGMTRTCGGTGCTGCTGCCGCTCTCGCTGGCCACGCCCGTGTTCGCCTTYGCCTGGGATCACCGCCTGTTCACGGTCACGCTCAACAGCGCGCTGATGGTGCTGCTGCTCTTCGTGGGGCAGGAGTTCTGCTACTACTGGTATCACCGCGCCTCGCACCGCGTGCGCTTCTTCTGGGCGACSCACGCGGTCCACCACTCGCCGAACCAGCTCACGCTGGCCTCGGCCTACCGGCTCGGCTGGACCGGCAAGCTTACCGGCACGGCCATCTTCTTCGCGCCGCTGGTCTGGCTGGGTGTGCGGCCGGAAGTGGTGCTGGCCACGCTGATGTTCAACCTGCTCTACCAGTTCTGGCTGCACAACACGTGGGTGCCGCGCCTGGGCTGGCTCGAATACGTGTTCAACACGCCGTCGGCGCATCGCGTGCACCATGCCTCGAATGTGGATTACCTCGATGCGAACTACGGCGGCGTGCTGATCGTGTTCGACCGCCTGTTCGGTACCTATGTGGCCGAGCGTGCCGAAGAGCCGTGCCGCTACGGGCTGGTCAAGCCGTCCCGCACGGTGAACCCGCTGATGAACCAGTTCGAACACTGGATTGGCCTGTTCCGCGACATGGCGGCAGCCCCCAGCCTCGGCGCGGCCCTCGGCTACCTGACGATGCCCCCGGGCTGGCAGCCCGACGGCAAGGGCGAGACCACCGAGAACCTGCGTGCGCAGTCTCAGGGTCAGGTCAGCGCCTAGGCTTCCACCATGCCCAGGAACTGCTGCAACTCCGGGGTCTTCGGACGGGCGAAGACCTCGTCCGGCGGCSCGATCTCGTGGACCTTGCCCTGGTGCATGAAGACCACGCGGTCGCACACTTCCCGGGCGAAGCGCATCTCGTGCGTGACCATCAGCAGCGTCATCCCATCGGCGGCCAGCCCGCGCATGACCTGGAGCACCTCGTTGACGAGTTCCGGGTCCAGCGCCGAGGTGATCTCGTCGCACAGCAGCGCAGCGGGCTGCATCGCCAGCGCCCGGGCAATCGCCACGCGCTGCTGCTGCCCGCCGGAGAGTTGATCGGGATGGGCGTCGAACTTGGCCGAGAGGCCCACGCGGGCCAGGTTCAGCTCCGCCAGCTCGCGCGCCCGGGCCTCCGGCACCCCCTTGACGATCATTGGCGACAACATCACGTTGCGCCCCGCGCTCAGGTGCGGAAACAGGTTGAACTGCTGGAAGATCATGCCCACCTTGAGCCGCAGCGCGCGCAGTTGCAGCTCGGTATCGGCCAGATGGGCGCCAGCCACGGTGATGGCGCCGGCGTCGATGGACTCCAGCCCGTTGATGCAGCGGAGCAGCGTGCTCTTGCCCGAGCCGCTCTTGCCGATGATGGCGATGACCTCGCCCGGCTCCACCGACAGCGACACCCCYTTCAGGACCTCGTTGCTGCCGAACGACTTGCGGACCTGGTCAATGGCGATGAGCGGCATGGAATTTCCTCTCCAGCAGTTTGCTGGCTTGCGAAAGGGGCCAGCACAGCGCGAAGTACATCAGCGCCACGGCGGCATAAACGGTGAATGGCTGGAAGCTCGCGTTGACGATCATCGTGCCGGCCTTGGACAGCTCGGTGAAACCGATGATCGACGCGAGCGCGGTGCCCTTGATGACCTGCACGCCAAAGCCGACGGTCGGCGCCACGGCAATGCGCATGGCCTGCGGCAGGATCACGTGGCGCATCTGCTGCACGTAGCTCATGGCCAGGCTGCCGGACGCCTCCCATTGGCCGCGCGGAATCGCCTCCACGCAGCCGCGCCAGATCTCGGCCAGGAAGGCGGCGGTCCAGAGCGTCAGCGCCACGCCGGCGGCGAGCCACGCGGGCACGTCCACGCCGAACAGCGCGAGGCCGAAGAAGGCGAGGAATARCTGCATCAGCAGCGGCGTGCCCTGGAAGATCTCGATATAGGCCCAGGTGGCCCGGCGCAGGAAGGGCCGCTTGCTGGTGCGCATCAGCAGCACCAACAAGCCCACCACGCCGCCGCCGACAAAGGCCACCAGCGACAGCAGGACGGTCCAGCGCGCGGCCAGCAGCAGGTTGCGCACGATGTCCCACAGCGTGAAGTCGATCATCGCGCCCTCCGCGCAAACAGTTGCCGGCCCACGCCGCGCAGCAGCTGGCGCAGCAGCAGCGCSAGCAACAGGTAGATCACGGTGCTCACCAGATAGACCTCGAAGGCGCGGAAGTTGCGGCCCTGGATGAAGTTGGCGGCGTAGGTCAGGTCCTGGGCGGCAATCTGGGAGCAGACCGCCGAGCCAAGCATGACGATGACGATCTGGCTCGACAGCGCCGGCCAGATCTTCTGCAGCGCCGGGCGCAGCACCACATGGCGGAACACCTGCAGCGGCGACATCGCCAGGCTGGCGCCGGCCTCGAACTGGCCGCGTGGCGTGGCGGCCAGCCCGGCCCGAATGATCTCGGTGCCGTAGGCGCCCAGGTTGATCACCATCGCCAGCGAGGCGGCCACCATCTCGGGCAACTGCACGCCCAGGCTGGGCAGGCCGAAGAAGATGAAGAAGAGCTGGATCAGGAACGGCGTGTTCCGGATCATCTCCACATAGGCGCCGACGATGGCGCGCAGCCAAGCCGGCCCCTGCGTCCGGGCCCAGGCGCCGAAGATGGCCACCGCCACGCCCAGCACGCCGCCCGTGAGCGTGAGCTGGGCCGTGACGGCGATGCCCTTGAGCAGGACGTCGGTGTAGTCGAGCACCGACAGGAAATCGAACTGATAGGCCATGGACGGGACCGGTTGCAGCGGGAGGGGAAGCGGTTCAGATCAGAGCTGGGCCGGCAGCGGACGCAGCAGCCACTTGATCGACAGCGAGTTCAGCGCGCCGTCCTTCTTGGCTTCGGCCAGGATGGCGTTCACCTTGGCCTGGAGCGCGGGCTCGTCCTTGTTCATGCCGATAAAGCACGGCGAGTTCTTGATCAGGAACTTGGTCTCGGGCGCCTTGGGCGCATGCTTGGCTATCAGCGCGGCGGCGACCACGTTGCCGGTGGCAATCAGCTGCACCTGGCCGGACAGGAACGCGGAGATCGTCGCGTTGTTGTCCTCGTAGCGCTTGATGGTGGCGTTGGCCGGGGCGATCTTCGACAGCTCCAGGTCCTCCACCGCGCCGCGCGTGACGCCGACGGTCTTGCCGGCCAGGTCGGCGGCGCTCTTCACGGGCATGTCGGCCGGGCCGAACACGCCGTTGTAGAACGGGGCATAAGCTTCGGAGAAGTCCAGCACCTTCTCACGCTCGGGATTCTTGCCGAGGCTGGAGATGATCAGGTCCACCTTGCGGGTCTGGAGGTAGGGCACGCGGTTGGTGCTGGACACCGGCACCAGTTGCAGCTTCACGCCCATCCGCTTCGCCATCAGCGCGGCCACGTCGATGTCCAGGCCCTGCGGCGCCATGTCGGCGCCAATCGAGCCGAACGGCGGGAAGTCCTGCGGCACCGCCACGCGCAGCACGCCGGCCTTGGTGATGTCCGCGAGCGTGTCGGCCTGCGCCGGGCGGGGCAGGGCGGCCACGCAGACGCTGGCGAACACGCCCAGCAGCAGCGCGCGGCGCGCCTTGGAGAACAGCGGGGTCGATGGAGTCGGGGTCATCGGTCAGTCCTTTTGCAAAGCGGGTGGGTTGGAGCGGGAGGAAGCGGAGATCGGGGRCGCTGGCGCGCGGCCGGAAACCGGCGCCAGGGCATGGCGCAGGCCGGCCAGCGGGTCCGCCGGCACGGCGTCCAGGCTGGCGTGGACTTCGCCGAGGTGGTCGGTCATCAACCGGGCGGCGCGTTCGCCGTCGCCGGCGGCCAGCGCGTTGACGATTTCCTCGTGCTGCGCGCAGGAGCGGCCCGCGTCAGCGGCGGACTGCTGGCGGCTGGCGACGAGCGTGGTGCGCGCGGTCAGGTCGCGCAGGGTATCCACGAGCAGGCCGTGGCCCAGCGCGGCGCACAGGCAGACATGGAAGTCGCCGAGCAGGAAGCTGCGCTCGCCGGCGTCGTCGCCGTCCAGCGCCGCCTTTTCGCGGGCGATATGCACCTTCAGTGTGTGGATGGCCGGCGCGCTGGGCGGCTGGGCCGCGCTGATCTCGCGCAGCAGGCCGGTCTCGATGATGCGGCGGGCGGCAAACGCGGCGCGGATATCGTCGGCGCCGGGTTCGATCAGGTACCAGCCGCGCCGGGCGCTTACGGTCACCATGCCGCGCGCGGCCAGCCGCATCAGCGCCTCGCGCACCAGCGTGCGGCTGACGCCGAACAGCGCGGCCAGTTCCTGCTCGCCCAGGCGCGAGCCCGGCAGCAGCTTTTGCGCGAGCATGGCCTCGGTGATGCGCTGGGCAATGTCGGCGGAGGGTTTGTCTTGGAGTTCGCTCACGGGGACCACTATTGCAAGTGGTATGCCAGCCTTGTATGCAAGACTTGTGAGCAAAGTTGGGGCGCAAGGGGCCGGTCAGCCCCCATCGGCGCCGGCATCGGCCCCAACAGGGTGCATGACCGGCCGCGCGTGGTGCACGCAGCCGGTTGATCTTTGGGGGGAGCCCCGGGGCTTACGCCTTGAGCTTGCGTTCCGCCGGGGCCGGCAGGAACTGGCCGGTCCAGATATCCGCCACGGTCAGGCCGGGCTTCATCCCGAACGCGCCGACCGTCTCGTCGATGGTGGCCTGCAGCCGTGCCTGGGTGGCGGCGCCCCAACCGTCGCGCAGCGTATCGGGSGTGCGCATCGASCCRTCGACAATCAGCTTCAGCCGTTCGAATTCCAGCGTCTGGTCGGCCAGCGGCKCGCGCGCCTTGACGGCGGCGGCGCCGGCCTGCGGGTCGGCCATSGCCTCGATCCAGCCGCGCGTGGAGGCCTTGACGAAGGCCTTCATGGCGTCCGGGTGCTCGGCCATGCTCTTCGGGTTGGCCACCAACCCGTTGCCGTACGATTTCATGCCGTAGTCGGAGAAGCGGAACACGCTGAGCTTCTCCGGGCCCATGCCGCGCGCCTTGAGGTTGAGCAGGCCGGTGAAGTAGAAGTAGGCCACGGCGTCGAAGTCACCCTTGACGAAGCGGGTGTCGCCGATATCCGGCGTGGCGCTCTCCCATTTGATCGAGGACGGGTCGAAGCCCTGCGCCTTGGCGAACACCGGGAACAGCTTGCGCGAGGCGTTGAACGGCTGGCCGAGGATGGTTTTGGCCGCCAGATCGCCCGGCTTGCGGATCGGGCCGTCCTTGCGCACGATCACGGCGTTYGGGTTCAGGTCGTACTGGATGGCCACCGCCTTGAGCGCGGCGGCGGGGTTGGCGGCGTTGAATTCGAGCATGGCGGCCAGATCCGCCGAGGCGCAGTCGTAGGCGCCGCCCGCCACGAGGCTGATGGCCGAAGCCGAGCCGTTGCCGGTGTCGATCACCACGTCGAGCCCGGCGTCCTTGTAGTAGCCGCGCTGCTGGGCCAGCAGGAAGCCGGCGCCGGACGCCTCGACCTTCCAGCCGAGGTTGAACTTGAACTTCTGCAGGCTGCCGGCGGCGCGCACGAAGGCGGGGGCGGCGATCAGCGACGACACAGCGGTGGCGGCGGTGGCATGGAGAAAGGAACGGCGGCGCATGGRAAAGCTCTCCGGAAAATGGGTGTGGGAACACGCGGCGAGCAATTTCCGGGCGGCCCGACATGGCGAGGCGGGCCGCTGAACGCTTCTACTCTCCTGGCCACCGGTTCAGCAGGTTCCGTGCCACGGCCCCGGCGCCGGGCGGGCCGTGTGGCGCACCGCAATGTGTCATGCCATGCGCCATGGCGGCGCATTGGCGATGCATCGGCGCCCCGGCTGGGCGAACATCGGCGCGATGGCTTGCCGGCGSCGCCTTATCCGACTAAGGTTTCGGCCCATGACGAAGACGACTGACAAGACGCCACGGGTTGCCGTGGTGGGCGCCGGCATTGTGGGCTGCTGTATCGCGCTGGCGCTGCGCAAGCGCGGCGCCGACGTGACGCTGATCGACCGGGACGCCCCCGCGCAGGGGTGCAGCTACGGCAATTCGGGCGCCATCAGCGTGAGTTCGGTGGCGCCGCTGGCCATGCCGGGCGTGCTGGCCTCGCTCCCCAAGATGCTGTTCGATCCGGAAAGTCCGCTCCATCTGCGGCTGGCCTACCTGCCCACGGCGGCGGCGTGGCTGACGCGCTTCGTCCTCTCGGCCGCGCCGGGGCGCGTGGCGGAGTCGGCGGCAGCGCTGGCCGCGCTCCACGCCAACGCCGGGGACCGCCACGAGGCGCTGGCGCGCGAAGTCGGCGTGCCCGAGCTGTTCATGCGGCGCGGCCATCTGCACCTGTACCCCGATGCTGCCGCGCTTGAGGCGGATGCGGCGGCGTGGCAGCTGCGCGAGCGCTTCGGCTTCCGCTTCGAACGGCTGGACCGGGCCGGCATCGAGGCGCTCGAGCCCGGCGTGGCGCCGCGCTACCAGGCGGGCGTCTTTCTGGCCGACCACGCCACCATCCGCAACCCGGCGCGCTACACGGAGGCGATTGCCGCGGCCTTCGTCGCGCGCGGCGGCCGGATCGTGCGCGACGAGATTCGCGGGATGCGCCGGCAGGACGGGGAATGGCTGCTGAGCGGTGCGGAAGGCCGCCACACGGCGGACCACGTGGTGGTGGCGGCGGGCGCCTGGTCGCGCCGGCTGCTGGACCCGCTGGGCGTGCGGCTACAGCTGGAGAGCCAGCGCGGCTATCACGTGCAGTTCACCAACCGGCACGACGCGGTGTCGCGCACCGTGGTGCTGACCGATCGCAAGATCTTCGTCACGCCGATGGAGGGCGGGCTGCGCGTGGGCGGCACGGTGGAGATCGCCGGGCTGGCGGCGCGGCCCGATCCGAAGCGCGCGGCCATCCTCGAACGTATTGCGCGGGAGACATTCAAGGGGCTCGAAGACGCCCACGTCACCACCTGGATGGGCCACCGGCCCTGCATGCCGGATTCGGTGCCCGTGGTGGGACCGGCCGACGGCCAGCCCGGCCTCTGGCTGGCGGTGGGCCACGGCCACCTGGGGCTGACCGACTCGGTCAACACGGCCGACCGGATCGCCGATGCGTTAATCCGTTAATCCGTTGGTGCATTAATACTTTGATACAGGGACGCCCTTGACCTCCGGCCGACCGGCATCCTAAAAATTAGACAGTTCCGTTCCTCTCGAAGGGTACCGTCGTGAAGATCTCGATACATCGTCGTGGTGTACGCGCTCTTTTCGTCGCGCACACACACCCGCTGGAAAACATCCCGCCCGCCATGCTCGCCTGGCTCGGTCCGCCCGAGCGGGTGGAGTCGTGCGATTTCGATCCCCACACGCCGCTGACCGGCCTTAGCGCCACCGAGGTCTGGAGTGCGCTGCAGCGTGACGGCTACTGCGCGGTGGACGAATGCCGCATCCTGGCCGAGGCGCGACACCGGCATCCGGTGTCGGCGCCCCGGCCGTGGGACTAGGGGCTCAGGCCCTCAGGCCCTCAGGCTGACAGGTCGGGCATCCGCCCGAGCAGCTTGTCGAGCGTGACCGGGTAGTCGCGCACGCGCACGCCGGTGGCGTTGAAGACCGCGTTGGCGATGGCGGCSCCCACGCCGCAGATGCCCAGYTCGCCCACGCCCTTGGCCTTCATCGGCGAGGACATCGGGTCGGTTTCGTCGAGGAACACCACCTCCTGCGGGCCGATGTCCGCATGCACGGGCACCTCGTAGCCGGCCAGGTCGTGGTTGATGAAGCAGCCCAGCCGCTTGTCCACCGCCAGCTCCTCCATCAGCGCCGCGCCCACGCCCATCGTCATCGCGCCGATCACCTGGCTGCGGGCCGACTTCGGGTTGAGGATGCGCCCGGCGGCGCAGACCGCCAGCATGCGGCGCACGCGGATCTCGCAGGTGTCCGCATCCACGCCGACTTCCACGAAATGGGCGCCGAAGGTGGATTGCTGGTAGCGGCGCGTGAGGTCGCCGAACTCGATGGTGTCTTCGGCCACGATGTCGCCGCGCGCGGCCACGGTGGCCAGCGGCACGGCGCGCCCGCCCGGGTTGTTGCCGCCGGCGCGGACCCGGCCGTTCTCGAACACGGCCGTGGCGGCATCAAGACCGGCCTGCGTGGCAATCGCCTCGCGCAGCTTCACGCACGCGGCGTAGACGCCGGCGGTGGAGCTGTTGCCGCCCCACTGGCCGCCCGAGCCGGACGAGACCGGGAAGGTCGAGTCGCCCAGCCGCACGATGACCTTGTCGATCGGCAGGCCCAGCATTTCGGCGGCGGTCTGGGCGATGATGGTGTAGCTGCCCGTGCCGATGTCGGTCATGTCGGTTTCCACGGTCACCATGCCGCGCTTGTCCAGCCGCACGCGCGCGCCGGACTTGGCCACCTGGTTGTTGCGGAACGCCGCCGCCACGCCCATGCCCACCAGCCACTGGCCGTCGCGCACCGCGCCGGGGCGCGTGGCGCGGCCCTTCCAGCCGAAGCGCTCGGCGCCGATGCGCAGGCAATCGACCAGACGCCGCTGCGAGAACGGGCGCTCGGGCTTCTCCGGGTCCACCTGGGTGTCRTTGCGCACGCGGAATTCCACCGGATCGAGGCCGAGCTTGCCGGCCATCTCATCCATGGCGATCTCCAGCGCCATCATGCCGGGCGCCTCGCCGGGCGCGCGCATGGCGTTGCCTTCCGGCAGGTCCAGCGCGGACAGCCGCAGCGCGGTCATGCGATGGGCGCCGGCGTAGAGCAGGCGCGTCTGCTGCACCGCGTTCTCGGGCTTCACGCCGTCGATGTCGCCGGACCAGCTTTCATGGCCGATGGCGGTCAGCCGGCCGTCACGCCCGGCGCCGAGGCGGATGCGCTGGATCGTGGCCGGCCGGTGCGGCGTGTTGTTGAAGATCAGCGGGCGCGTCAGTGCCACCTTCACGGGCCGGTGTACCGCCCGCGCGCCGAGGGCGGCGAGCACGGCATCGGCGCGCACGAACAGCTTGCCGCCGAAGCCGCCGCCGATAAAGGGCGAGATCAGGCGCACGTTGTCCTTCGGCACGCCGAGCGTCTGGGCGAGGTCGCCCCGGCTCCAGTCGATCATCTGGTTGGAAGTCCACACCGTGAGCTGGTCGCCGGTCCAGCTCGCCATCGACGCATGGGGCTCCATCATCGCGTGGGCCTGGTCGGGGGTGGAGTAGGTGCCGTCCAGCTGCACCGGGGCCGCCGCGAAGGCGCCGGGGAAATCCCCACGGGCCGATTCGGGCGTGCCGGACTTCGGGCGCGTGGCCCCGTCGCGTGAGGCGGCGAGGTCGAAGCTGCCGCGCTCGCGTTCATAGCGCACCCGCACCAGCTGCGCGGCGGCGCGTGCCTGCTCGAAGGTCTCGGCCACGACCAGCGCGATGGCCTGATGGTAGTGCTGCACCTCCGGGCCGCCCAGCAGCCGCGCGTTATTGAAGCGGCCCTTGCCGAGCGTGCCGGCGTTGGCGGCGGTGACGATGGCCAGCACGCCCGGCGCGCGGTGCGCGGCGTCGGTGTCGATGCCGGCGATGCGGCCCTTGGCGATGCCGGCGCCCACCACGTAGCCATAGGCGGCGTTGCGGGCAACGTCGTGCCATTCATAGGCGTAGCGGGCGACGCCGGTGGTCTTGAGCGGGCCGTCGATGCGGTTGAGCGGCTGGCCGACCACCTTGAGCTGGTCGATCGGATTGGTGGTGGCGGGCGTGTCGAATTTCATCGGAGCGTCCTTGTTTCCGTTCGGTCAGCGCTTGGCCTGCAGCAGCACAGCGCCGAGCGTGCGCTCGGTCAGCGCCACCTTGAAGGTGTTCTCGGGCGTGGGCGTGGCGCCTTCCAGCAGGCGCTGGGTGACGGCGCGCGCGCCGCGCGGCAGGTCCGCCTCGGCGGCTTCCACGCGCCACGGCTTGTGCGCCACGCCGCCCAGCGCCACGCGGCCGGTGCCGTCGCGCTGGACGATGGTAGCCACCGAGACCAGCGCGAACGCGTACGAGGCCCGGTCACGCACCTTGCGGTAGGCGTGCACGCCGCCGAGCGGACGCGGCAACGTGACGGCCGTGATCAGCTCGCCGGGCAGCAGCGCGGTCTCGATATGCGGCGTGTTGCCAGGCAGGCGATGGAAATCGGCAATCGGGATGACGCGCGCGGCGCCATTCGGCTGGACGGTTTCCACGGAGGCGTCGAGCAGGCGCATGGCCACGGCCATATCGCTCGGATGGGTGGCGATGCACGCCTCGCTCACGCCGATCACCGCGTGCTGGCGCGTGACGCCGCCGATGGCCGAGCAGCCGCTGCCCGGCGTGCGCTTGTTGCACGGCAGGTTGGTGTCGTAGAAGTAGGGGCAGCGGGTGCGTTGCAGCAGGTTACCGGCCGTGGTGGCCTTGTTGCGCAACTGGCCCGAGGCGCCGGCCAGCAGCGCGCGGGACAGTACGCCGTAGTCGCGCCGCACGCGGGTATCGGCGGCCAGGTCGGTATTGCGCACCAGCGCGCCCACGCGCAGGCCGCCCTCGGCGGTGGGCTCGATCTTGTCGAGCCGCAGGCCGTTCACGTCGATCAGGTGCGAGGGGGACTCGATGCCGAGCTTCATCAGGTCGAGCAGGTTGGTCCCGCCCGCGATAAAGCGGCTGCCCGGCGTGCGCGCGGCGGCTGCGGCGGCCTCCGCCGGGGTCTTGGCGCGTTCGTAGCTGAAGGGATTCATGCCTGCCTCCCGGCCACTTCGGTCATGGCGTCGGCGATGTTGGCGTAGGCGCCGCAGCGGCAGATATTGCCGCTCATGCGCTCGCGGAACTCCACCACGGTCATCTGGGGCCGCGCGTTGAGGTCGGCGCTGACATGGCTGGGAATGCCCTGGCGGATCTCGTCGAGCACAGCCACGGCGGAGCAGATCTGCCCCGGCGTGCAATAGCCGCACTGGTAGCCGTCATGCTTGACGAAGGCGGCCTGCATCGGATGCAGGCTGTTGGGCGTGCCCAGGCCCTCGATGGTGGTGACCTTGCCCCCGTCGTGCATCACGGCCAGCGACAGGCAGGCGTTGATGCGCCGGCCATCGGCCATCACCGTGCAGGCGCCGCACTGGCCGTGGTCGCAACCCTTCTTGGTGCCGGTGAGGTGCAGGTGCTCGCGCAGGGCATCGAGCAGCGTGGTGCGGGTGTCCAGCTTGAGCGTGTGGCGGCGCCCATTGACGTCGAGCGTGACGCTGGCCACCACGGGCGGGCGGCTGGCGTTGGGGGAGGGCGAGGGGGTGTTTACATTAGTGGGGCTGTCCTGCGCCTGGGCGGCTGGCACGGCCGCTGCGGTGGCCGATGCCGCGCCCGCCTTGAGCAGGTCACGCCGTGACATTCTGATGTCGCCGAAATCTTCCATGGGGGGCATCCTTGTTTTGTGGACTTTCGGGCAAGGCAAACCGGAATGATAGGAGGCGTGGCCCACAAAGGGTAGACGCAGGAATCTGCATACACTTGTTAGCTGTGCTCATGAATGCAGGCCATCGGCGCCCGTCACAGCTCCGGTGGCAGCAGGCAGACCATGCTGCCGCAGGCCGCCTCGATCCGTTGGCGGAGGTACCGGATCACGCCCGTGGCGCGTGCCGACAGGGGCCATTCGGCACGATGGATCCACCACAGCGTGTCCACCACCGGCGGACCGCATTCGGCCACCTTGACCGGGCGGGTGCGCTCCCACGCCTCGCGGGCGAAGCGTGGCACCACGGTGAAGCCGAGCCCCCGCGCCACCGGCTCGTGCAGCATGCCAATCTGGTTGCTGAAGCCGCGCCTAGGCAGGTGGAACGCCCCTGGGTTGCCGGGAAAGCGCCGACTCAGCAGCCGGTTGGCCATCGCCTGGCCTTCGGCATGGTCGATGAAGCCGATGCGCACGAGGTCGTCCCAGCTATGGACTTCCTCGTCGGGCGGGATCACCAGTTCCAGCGGTTCCTCGATGAACGGCGTGGCCGTCAGGCGCGTGTCGTCCGGCTTGAGCGTGACGATGCCGAGTTCGTAGCGGTTGTGCAGCACCGCCTCCAGCACCTCGGTATCRGGCGCGAAGCGGTGCCGCACGGCCAGCCCGGGATGCTCCTGCTGGAGGTCCAGCAGCATCGGGTAGATAAATAGGCCGATGCTCCCTGGCGTGATCAGCGCCACCTCGCCCTGTGTGGCATCGGCGTCGGAGAGCCGCGAGGCCAGCCGCTCATGCGCCTGGTTCACCTCGGCGCAGTATTCGAGCAGCGCCGCGCCCGCCGGGGTCAGTTCCAGGGCGCGGGGGCGCCGGATCAGCAGTGATCCATACATCTCTTCGAGATGCCTTACGTGTTGACTGACGGCGGCCTGGGTCAGCCCGAGGCGGTCTGCCGTGCGCGTGAAGTTGCCCAGCTCGGCCAGGGTGGCGAAGGACTTCAGCCATTGCGGGTTCACCATCATCGATTCACCATAACAAACTCTTATTACKACGATAATCGCCAGATAGTTTTCATTATAGCGGCGCCCGCCTACGATTGGCACCCTCGACAACACCCCCGGAGCCATCCGATGAGCGACGCCGCTTTGTTCACCCCCTTCACGCTGAAAGACGTCACGCTGCGCAACCGCATCGCCATTCCGCCGATGTGCCAGTACAGCGCCGTCGACGGTGTCACCAACGACTGGCATCTGGCGCATTACACCGGGCTGGCGCGTGGCGGTGCGGGCCTGGTGATCGTCGAGGCCACGGCSGTGTCGCCGGAAGGCCGCATCTCCCCGGGTTGCACCGGCCTGTGGAACGACGAGCAGATGGCCGGCATGGCGCGCATTGCCGCCGCGATCAAGGCCGGCGGTGCCGTGGCCGGCATCCAGATCGCCCACGCCGGCCGCAAGGCCAGCGCCAACCGGCCCTGGGAAGGCGACGACCATATCGCCGAAGACGATGCGCGCGGCTGGCCGACCATCGCCCCGTCTGCCGTGCCGTTCGGCGCCCACCTGCCCAAGGTGCCGAAGGCGATGACGCTCGACGACATCGCCCGCGTGCAGGCCGACTTCGTGGCCGCCGCCAAGCGCGCGCTGGAAGCCGGCTTCCAGTGGCTTGAGCTGCACTTCGCGCACGGCTACCTCGCCCAGAGCTTCTTCTCGCGCCACGCCAACCAGCGTACCGATGGCTATGGCGGCGACGTGGCCGGCCGYAGCCGCTTCCTGCTGGAAACGCTGGCCGCCGTGCGCGAAGTCTGGCCGAAGAACCTGCCGCTGACCGCGCGCTTTGGCGTGATCGAATATGACGGCGACGACGCYCGCACGCTCGACGAATCGATCCAGCTGACCCGTGCGATGCGCGAAGGCGGGCTCGACATGCTCAATGTCAGCGTCGGCTTCACCATCCCCGACGCGCAGATCCCGTGGGGCCCGGCCTTCCTGGCCCCGGTGGCCGAGCGCGTGCGCCGCGAGGCCGGCCTGCCGGTGGCGGCGTCGTGGGGCATCGACAATCCGGCCATTGCCAACCAGGCCGTTGCCGATGGCCAGATCGACCTCGTCATGGTGGGTCGCGCGCTGCTGTCCAACCCGCACTGGCCCTATCAGGCGGCCATGGCGCTGAACGTGGAACGCCCGTCGTGGGTGCTGCCGGCGCCGTATGCGCACTGGCTCGAGCGCTACCGGGTGCAGCAGTAAGGCGGATCCCGGCGGCGCGGCTTGAAGCGCCGCCGATCATCCCCATCTAGGCGCCTTTGCCGCCCTCAACCCGATCGACGCATGTACAAGAAAGGCTCCGTCCTAGAACTTCAATTTTCCCCGCAACGCCTGAACGATGGCGCTGGTGATCCGTTCTGGATCGACTTCACGCTGGAGGAGACCCAGGCGCTGATGGCGAGGCTCCAGGGTCACATGGCCGATCTGGCGAGCGCCACGGCCGCGCCGCTGGTCTTCAGTCTCGATGACCCCGAAACCAGCCAGGACGCCCCCGCCAGCGCCGGGAAGCCAGCGGCCCCCGAAGCGGAATTCAAGCAATGGGTGTGCATCATCTGCGGCTGGGTCTACGACGAAGCGGCCGGCCTGCCCGAGGACGGCATCGCGCCCGGCACGCGCTGGGAAGACATTCCGGACGACTGGCGCTGCCCCGAGTGCGACGTGGGCAAGGAAGACTTCGCGATGGTGGAGTTCTGAGCGGTCCGAGCTGATYAGTACCTGAAATGAAAAACAGGGCGGGAGTGCATCCCCGCCCTGTTTTTTTTGGCTTTTCCCCTCAGGCGGTGGCGCCTACCACGGCACGCTGTACAGCAGTGTCGGCGCGGCCAGGATCGACACGGTTGCGGGCGTCAGCGGCGTCAGCGCACCGGTCACGCCGATAACGTACTGGCGGATTTCGAGGCTGCTGGCATTCGGCACATAAAGGAAGCGCCCGGTCGGGTCGATCGTCGGCGCGCCGGGAAGGGTGCCCGCGGCAACGGTGGGCTGGGGCATCGCCACCAGCGTGCCATCGGCGGCGATCGTGTACTGCGAGATCCTGCCGGATGCCGGGCTCGTGGCGTACAGGTAGCGGCCCGAAGGGTCGATGCTGAGGTGCTGTGGCTGCCCGTCGGTGGCAATGAGCACGGCCGGCAGGGGCGTCACATTGCCTGCACCGTCGACGCGATACTCCATGATTCGGTTATTGATGGGGTCCGCCACATACAGATAGCTGTTGGAAGGATGCATCGCCAGCGCTGACGGCGCCACAGCCAGGGCGAGATGGCTGCTGGAGGTCAGCGAGCCATCCGGGGCGATCGCAAAGACGTCGAACCCCGGTGTGGCGGACGAGCTGGCAATCAGGTATTGGCCATCGGGCGTAGCGACCATCCTATCGGGCCGGAAGGTCGTCCCAATCGGGGTCGTCGGGGTCGTCATGTTGCCGAGGACATCGAGAGTGGCGGTGCGGATGTTGAATACGTCACTTCCCACGAAGAGGAACCGTCCGAGGGGGTCGCGCAACAGGCTGGTGGGCGTGCCGCCGTAGGCCCAGTTCCCCGCGSTGCTGATCCACGTGCCGTCCGCGGCCACGTCGAACTTGTACGTCCATCCGCTCGTCGTCGAAAAGTACAGCGTTCTCAAGCTGTCGTCATRGGCCATGGCGATCGGATCCCCGCTGTAGCCATAGGCATTGCCGGAAATGACCAGCTGGCCGTCCGACATCACGCTGTAGACGTCCGTCCGCGTCGCGGAGGCGGCCGGCATGTAGAGGGTGCCAATCGGCTGCGAGGTGCAGATCACTGCGATATTCGTGACGTTGGCGGCGGCCACCGTGCCGGAGCTGTTCACCACGGTACAGGTCTGCCCGAGTGGCAGGGTGTTGATGGTGACATTGAAGGTGCCGCCCGTCGGAAGGGCGGTCGGCATGGTGAATCCGCCGTTCTCGGAAATCGTGAGGAAGTCCGTGCCGTTGTTGGCCAGGGTGACCTGGCTCGACAGACCCGCCACGGTGCCGCCCACACTGTATGTGGTCGTGGCGCAAACCACGTCCACCGAGGCAATGTCCGCGATGACCGCGCTGCCTTGGTGCCCATTCACGGTGCAGGTCTGGTCGGCCGGCTGGGCGGATACCGTTACGAGGTAGCTGCCGTTGTAGGGCACGGGTGTSGGAAAGCTGAACGTGCCATTCGCGCTCAGGGTCAGGGTATCCGCGCCATTGTTGTGCAGGACGACCGACTGCCCGCCAGCCAGTCCGCTGACCTTGCCACCGACGGTGAAGCGAGTGGTGGCACAGACCACGGCGATATTTGTGACCGCTGCGGTCACACCGGCCCCGGCGCCGCCTGCCACCGAGCAGACCTGTCCGGCCGGCTGCTGGGCGATGGTGACCGCGTAGCCGCCGTT
>NZ_JBFREV010000054.1:0-29183 GCF_052114485.1 Cupriavidus sp. KB_39 | reverse complement strand
ACATGGAACGAAAAATGGACCTTGCGGCACAGGGCGGCGCACTTCGCCCCAAGGGCGGCGAGACCGAAAAAATCACGATCAACCTTGGGCCGGTGGACCTCGGGCAGATCGATCTGCTGGTGGAAGAGGGCTTCTATTCGAACCGCACGGATCTGATCCGGACCGCCATCCGCAATCAACTGGCCGTGCACCAGCAGGCCATTCATGAGACGGTGACGCGCCGCGCGCTGGTGCTCGGTCTGCAGCATTTCTCGAAGCAGGATCTCGAGGCGGCGTTGGCAGCCAATGAGAAACTGGCCATCCATGTTCTTGGTCTGGCAAGTATTGCTGCYGATGTGAGCCCAGCGCTGGCATCGGCGACGATCGAATCGGTTGTTGTACTCGGCGCGTTTCATGCACCGCCCGCGGTCAAGGCCGCGCTGGCAGGACGCATACGGTAGCTTGCGGCAATGTCGCCGCGCCCGGTTCTTCGGGCCAGATGGGAAATCAACGTGAAAATGAACGACGCGTTTCTCGCCTCGATGCATGAGGCCATGCAGCTTCTTCAGACCGCAGGCCCGCTCGAGGCAACCGCCGTTATCCAACGGGCGCTTCGCCAACATTCGGCGGATGCACCCGCGCCGGAATCGCCGCCGATGCCGGCACAGGTGGTCCAGCACCTGCTGGAGCATCGCACCGCCGAGCCGGCTCCGGCTCCGGCTCCGGCTCCGGCTCCGGCTCCGGCTCCAGCTCCAGCTCCAGCTCCAGCCYCACGCGCCGAAGCCGTGGCAAAGGCGGGAGACTTCAGTCAGCGACGATTCGCCAATGAAGCTGGCAAGCGCGCCTACAAACTTTACAAGCCGACAGGCGAGGTGCACGGCCCGATGCCGCTGGTCGTCATGCTGCATGGTTGTACCCAGGATGCCGATGATTTCGCAGCGGGTACGCGCATGAATGCGCTTGCRGACAAGCTCGGCTTCATGGTCCTGTATCCGATTCAGCCGGCCGATGCCAATGCCTCGAAATGCTGGAACTGGTTCCGCCCGGGCGACCAGCAAGCGGGGCGTGGTGAGCCGTCGATCCTCGCGGGCATGACGCAGGAGGTCATTGCGCGCCACGGCGTCGATCCCGATCGCGTATACATTGCGGGCCTGTCAGCGGGCGGGGCGATGGCCGCCGTGATGGTCGAACGCTATCCCGAACTGTTTGCCGCGGCCGGCGTCCACTCGGGACTTCCGGCGGGCTGCGCCCATGACCTGCCATCGGCGCTCGCGGCGATGAAAGGCGGAAAGGGGCTGGGCGCTTCCAGGCGGGGCGCGTCGCCGCACGCCACGCCACGGCGCCCCTTGATTGTCTTCCACGGCGATGCCGACCACACTGTGCACCGCGCCAACGGCGACCGGCTGATCGAGCCCTACGAACAGGGCAGTGCCCAGAAGCGGATCGAGCGCGACGCCAGTCGCGCCGGCCGCCGCTACACGCGCAGCCTGATCACCACGCCGTCGGGCGTCGATGCCGAATACTGGCTGCTCCATGACGCCGGACATGCATGGTCAGGCGGAGGCACAGGCGGTTCGTACACCGATCCCAAGGGGCCGGACGCCAGTACGGAAATGCTCCGGTTCTTCCTGGCCCATCCGCGCCGTCCGCTGCCTCATCAATAAGAGACAATCCGCCGGGTGACGGTGGCGGTGGCGAGCCACTGACTCGCCCCTGCGACCCGTAAGCCCGCATCCCTCCCCTAGTCGGGTGTATCGGTCCCGCACACCCCACTTCGAGACGCGTGCGATAGCGCTGCCTGCGTGATACCGTGCTCGCCGCCCTCACACTCTATCTGCCGACTATGGTCGCCATCCTGCTTCTGGTTGCCGCATTTCTGTTCATGGCCATGCTGTTGCCGGTCAAGGTCACCCTCGCCGTGGTGGTGATTACCGTGGTGATCGGCTTCGTGGTCAAGGTCGTCGCCAGGATGGTGACGGGCGAAGACCCGACCGTGGTCGAGGCCCTGAAGGCCGTGTTTGTAGCGCTACTGTTCAACGCCATCGCGGCGGCGGCCATGGCCAAGCTGACGGGCGGATCGCTGTCCGGCCCCGCCTCGCTCGTGACCTGGGTGGTGACGTTCATCGCGTTCTCGTTCGGCTTCGTCGTGATGCTGAAGGCCACGCTCAAGCAGAGCGCCGTGATCTCGCTGGTGTCCTCGCCGATCGCCGCGCTGATTCTCTTCGCGGCCGTCAAGATCTGACAGCGGCGCGGCCATCGCGCCGCGTTCCCCCGGCCGCTCAGGCCGTCACCCGCACCTTGCCATCTTCCGACCACAGCAGTTGCACGCGCTGGCCCGGGTAGAAGCTGCCTTCGGATGCCGACTGGGTGATCGCCTGCAGCCGGCCGTCGGGCAGCCGGACCGTGATTTCATATCCGGGGTGGCGCTCCACGCCCGACTCGATCTCGTGCCCGGCCAACCCGCCGGCAAGGCCGCCGGCCACACCTGCGAGCAGCGAACCATGGCCGTGCCCGATGGCGCTGCCGGCCACGGCGCCCAGCAGGCCGCCGCCCAGTTCGCCYACCAGRCTCGATCCCTGGCTGCTGTCGTCGATCTGCACCAACCGCACGCGCTCGACCGTGGCCATCGTCACGGTCTCGGGCAGCGAGGTCTGTCCGGCGCTGTAGACGCTGCCCGGCGGCGCGTACTCGGCGCAGGCAGAGGCAAGCAGCGTGCTGGCCAGCAGCATGGCGGCCAGCGGGAAGTGCAGCGATGAAGGACGACGTGTGGAAAACATGGGCGGCTCCTGTCGGACATTGACTGGAGCCACTCTACGGCTGGGCGGCGCAGGGGCGTTTTCCGAAAGCCGGGGACTTTGCGTGTTCGCAGGATGCTATGGCGCCAGGTGGCTGACAAACAGTTCGGCCAGCATGCGCGCGGACGTCCCCAGCGGCATCGCGCGCAGGCGGATGAGGCCGGCCTGCATCGGGGGCGGCAGCGGAGATAGCGCCGCGAACGCCTGCAGCCCGTTGCCATACATCGGATCGGCCAGCAGTTGCGTGGGGCAGTAGCCGATGGCATCGGTGCGGCGCATCAGTTCCGTCATCAGCGTGGGCGATGTGCACGCCGTGATCTGGCGCGGGACGGGGAGGTCGCTCGTCCGCAACCATTCCAGCAACGTCTCGCTCTGGCTGCCCGGGGACAAGTTCAAGGTCCACCGGGCATGCTCCAGCGCCTGCCAGCCCGTCGCACCGGCGAGCGGATGGCCGACTCTGCCGGCCGGGACGGCGCTGACCTCGAACAGCGGTTCGAAGGCCAGCTCGGGCGGCAGCTCGTCCGGATCCGCGATGGCGATGGCGAAGTCCAGCCGGCCTTCGATCAGCCGTGGAATCAGGTCGGCAAGAAATCCTTCGCTCAATGACAGCCGCGCATCGGGCTGCCGGGCGGTGAAGGCCTCCCAGACGCGGGGCAGCACATCCAGCGCCAGAAGCGGGGTGACCGCCGCCGCCACGTGCGCGCCGGCACCGCCCTGCAACGCCCGGATCTCGTCCCGGGCCCGCTCCAGCGACGCCAGCGCCAGGCGGGCGTTGGTGAGCAGCACGCGCCCGGCCGCCGTGAACTCCACCCCCTTGTGGCTGCGCACGAGCAGCTCCGTCCCGACATCGTCCTCGAGTTCGCGCAGCGCCTTGGTCAGGGCGCTCTGGCTGAGATGCAGGCTCCGGGCAGCGGCACGGATGGTGCCGTTTTCGGCGACCTGGACGAGGGCTCGGAGCTGGTGCTGGCGCATGACAAGGGTTCCAGGGGAGGGTGGCGATGATGAACACCAAAGGTGTTCACCATGGAAAATATATCGCCAATTGGTTTTCTCCGGGAGCCATATGATGGAGCGGACCAGAACCGATCCGACCCCCATGACCGACGCGAACTGCAGTGACCCCGATGTGGACAACATGACGGCCTGGCGGCGGCGCTTCCACAGTCACCCGGAACTCGGCTTCGAGGAATTCCGGACCAGCGCCTTCGTGGCCGGCAAGCTGGAGGAATGGGGCTACGACGTCACCACGGGCATCGCTGGCACCGGGCTMGTCGGGCGGCTTCGCTTCGGCAAGGGCAGCCGCCAGCTCGGCCTGCGCGCGGAGATGGACGCGCTGCCCATCCAGGAGGTCACGGGGCTGCCATGGGCCAGCCAGATCCCCGGCAAGATGCATGGCTGCGGCCACGATGGCCACACGGCGATGCTGCTAGGCGCGGCCCAGCGTCTGGCGGCGATGCAGCGAGAGGGCGTGGATTGGGATGGCACCCTGCACCTGATCTTCCAGCCGGCCGAGGAACTGGGCGGCGCMGGCGGGGCGCGGCGGATGATGGACGAGGCCCTGTTCGCGCGCTTTCCGTGCGATGCCGTGTTCGCCATGCACAACTATCCGGGGCGCCCGGTGGGGCGCTTCTATGTCAAGGAGGGCGCGTTCATGGCGTCGTCCGACCGCGCCGTGATCACCTTCCACGGGGTCGGGGGGCATGGGGCGATGCCCCAACTGGCTGTCGATCCCACGATTGCCGCGGCTTCGACCGTGATGGCGCTGCAGAGCATCGTCGCCCGCAATGTCGATCCGCAGGCTGCCGCCGTCATCACCGTAGGGCGCCTCGAGGCGGGAACCACCTACAACATCATCCCGGAGTCGGCCGAACTGGAACTGAGCATCCGGGCGCTGCAGCCCGAGGTGCGGGCGCTGCTGGAACGGCGCATCCACGAGGTGGTCGAGGGCCAGGCGCGCGCGTTCGGTCTGCGGCATGCCATCGTCTATGAGCGCGGCTATCCGGTACTGGTCAACACCGCGCCGGAGACAGCGCTCGCCGTGCGGGTCGCCCGCAAGCTGTACGGGGCTGATTGCGTCGATGACGACGCGACGCCGCTGTGCGCCAGCGAGGACTTCGCCTACATGCTGGCCGAGCGCCCCGGCTGCTACCTGATGATCGGCAATGGCGACAATGGCCACGCGGGCGGCGTGCCGACCGGCCCCTGCAGCGTGCACAACCCCTCGTACGATTTCAACGACCGCTGCCTGGATACGGGCGCGGCATTCTGGGTGGCGCTCGCCACCGAATTCTTCCACCCCACTGCCTGACTGCCATGAACTCGATTCGCAGAATGCTTGCCCGTTGCACGTTTGCCGCTGTCGCTACGGTTGGCCTGCTCGCCACGCCGGGCGCGGGCGCGGCGGACGCGTATCCCTCCAAGCCAGTCGTGCTGATGGTGCCGTACCCGGCCGGCGGGCTCTCCGATGCCATTGCCCGCAGCATGAATACTCGGCTGTCGAAGGCGCTGGGCCAGCCGGTGCTGGTGGAGAATCTCGGCGGCGTCAGTGGCGCCATGGCGGCGCAGAAGGTGCTGAACGCGCCGGCGGACGGCTACATGATCTTCCTGGGCTCGCCGAACGAGGTCATCCTGTCGCCGCTGTCCAATGCGGCGGTGAAGCTGCGTACCGAGGATTTCCGCTTATTGACGCCGGTCACCGTCAACCGGCTCGTGATGGTGGCGCGGCCCGACCTGCCGGTCCGCAGCGTCGACGATCTCATCGCGCTGGCCAAGGCCAATCCGGCCAAGCCGCTGACGTACGGCAGCGTCGGTCCCGGGTCGATGTATCACCTGGTGACCGAGGACATGGCGACCCGGACCCATATCGGCGTGAGCCACATCCCCTACAAGGGCATGGCGCCGCTGATGCAGGACCTGGCCGGGAAGAACGTCGACTTCGCCATCCTGCCGTACGCGGCCAGCTTCCGTGGCTTGTCCGATCAGGGGCGGTTGAAGCTGGTCGGCTGGGCCGGAAACAGCCGCAGCAAGGTCGATCCCGCCATCCCGGCCTTCGGCGAAGGGACGCAACTCAAGGACTTCGACCAGGCGACCTGGGCCGGCATCATGGTCAAGCAGGGCACGCCGGAGGCCGTGGTCGCGCGGCTGCACCAGGCGCTCGTCGAGACGCTGCAGGACGCACAGGTCGTCAGCGGTCTGGAGGCGACCGGTGCGGAGGTGGCCAAGCCCAGCTCGGTGGCTGACGCGCAGCGCTTCCTGCAGGCAGAGACCGGCAAGTTCCGCGCGATGGCGAAGCGGATCCATCTCCAGCCGCAGTAAGCCAGGACCGCAATGTAGAAAGGCCCGTGCCGCCATGCAACATCGCATGGCGGCACGGGCCTTTTTTAGCTAGCGCCTCAACGCCTCAGGTCAGGCGCGGCGTGCCGTCAGCCACTTGTCCGACGCCAGCGGTTCCGTGCAGAGGCGCACTTCGCCGATCTGGCCGAGGAAGCCATTCGACGGGACGTTGCCGTAGACACCGCCGCCCACRAAGAAGCGGCTGGCAGCATTGACGGCGGCGATGCCGCGCGTGTTCGACGCGTTGCGCAGCACCGGGGCGCCTTCCACGTACATCACCGTCTCGTTCTTCGCCGGGTCGTTGACCACGGCGAC
Source organism: Cupriavidus sp. KB_39 (assembly GCF_052114485.1). Classification (NCBI taxonomy): domain Bacteria; kingdom Pseudomonadati; phylum Pseudomonadota; class Betaproteobacteria; order Burkholderiales; family Burkholderiaceae; genus Cupriavidus; species Cupriavidus sp. KB_39. Next base: position 22,761 of record NZ_JBFREV010000054.1, on the reverse strand, counting down.
GTGGACCCACTTCTCGGCGATGATCTCGCCAGACCAGTTTGCGGCCGGGTTCTTGGTGCCGGCCGTGCTCGGCGTGACTTCCCACTGCACTTCGCGCAGGCTGGAGATGGCGAAGATCAGCGGGCTTTCGTCGCCGTCGCCGCTGCCAAAGCCGGCGACCGTGCTGCGTCGGCCCTCGCGCTCCATGATGTTCATCCACGCGTTGTTGCCGGCCGTCCATGACGCCGGCACCTTGATGAATGCCTCGACGGTGTAGCCGTTGTCGAACGTCAACGCATTCAGGGCCGCCGTGGTCTGCGTGGCGAAGTAGCTCATGCGCTGGGGACTGTTCAGTGAATTGGCGAACTTCACGCTGCCCGGGGCAGCCGACAGGAAGTGGTGATCGTTCGACCACGTCAGGTCGCCCAGTTGGGCCGCGCCGCCRTTGGCCAGCGCTTCACGCGAGAGCGGATTGGCACCGGTCAGGTCGTCGATCACCTGGCCGACCGGCACGGCGGCGCCGTCGGTGCCGCCGAAGAAGCGCCAGTGCGCCACGGTGGAAGCCACCAGCGGGTAGTCGTTGGTGTCGGCGGCGGCCTTCTTGTCGGTCAGGCTCGGCTCGGTGTAGTTGGCCAGGATCGCGGCCTTGGCGCGGTCGTTGATCGGATCGTTGCCGGCCGCCGGGATGGCGAAGTCGGCGTTGAAGCGCGCAAAGCGCTTGCGGAAATCGAAGTCGATCTCGAACTGCTGGTTCTTGTCGGTCAGCACCGCTACGTCGAACTCGTTCAGCGTCTCGGTGGGCTTCTGCGGCACCCACGGCGAGAACGAGATGACCTTGATCTTGTTATTGGTCAGGTCGAATTCGTACAGGCGCATCAAGCCGTTGCCGCCCATGTACGCCATCTGGTAGTCGACCACCATTTCCTCGACGGGGTTGCCGAAGTCGTTGGTCTTCGTGAGGTGCGCAGCGCCATGGTAGTGGCCGTTCAGCGTCATGAAGATCTGGTCGTTGTCCTTGATCAGCTTGTCCCACAGCATCAGGCCGTACGGGACTTCCAGCGGGCTGACGCCATCCGGGCCGATATTGAGCAACTGGTGGGTCGAGAGGATGACCGGCACCTTCGGGTAGCGCTTGAGCACGTTGCGCGCCCAGGTGATGGCGGCGTCGGAGGCGCGCCAGGACATCGACAGCACCATGAAGCGGTTGCCGTCCACGTCGAAGAAGTGGTACTCGTGGAAGCCCGACGGATCGCGACCGCCGAAGGTGGCCTGGCGCTGCGCGCGGGTGGTCGGGAAGGTCTTCAGGTACGGTTCGTTGGCCAGGTTGCGCTGCGCGTCGGTGTTCGACGCCTGGCTGCCGGCGTTGACGTAGTCCACGTCCGAGATCACGTCGTGGTTGCCGGCCAGGATCGAGTACGGCGCGCGGGCCGCTTCCATGACTTCCATGGCCTCGTCGGCGATCTGCCATTGCAGCGGCTTGCCCTGCTGATCCACCACATCGCCGAGGTGGATCGTGAACGGGATGCGCAGGTCGGCGGCGTTCTGCGTGATCCACTTGGTCTGCGCCAGGAACGGCGTGGTGCCGTACTTGCGCTGGAACTGCAGGTTCTCGTCAGTGGTGGCGTAGCGCGAATAGAACTGCGTATCGGGCAGCACGGCGAGCGCGAAGCTCGAGACCTTGCCGGACGGCGTGGAGCCACCCGGCGTGGAGCCACCCGGCGTGGTGCCGGGCGTCGTGGCCGGCGTGCCGGGCGCGGCATCGTCGCCGCCGCCGCACGCGGCCAGCAGGGCCGAGGTGCCGAACGACATGCCAAGGCCCGCCCTGAGCAGCAGGCGGCGCTGGCGGTCTGGAATGCCCTCGAGCTTGACGGTATCGATTGCGGATGGCTTGCCCGGTGTCTTGCTTTGCATTTCTACTTCCCTGTTGACCCACGAAAAGCCCGTGATTCTGGAGAGCGCTCGTGACAGGGTGTTGATCGAAATGTGACGGTTCGGATTGACGGAGGGTCCTGCAGATGAGCACGCCGTGCGGCCTTTCCTCGGCCGCACGGCGTGCATTCCGACTAACAGAATGACGTTTAGAGCGTGTCCTCTAAACCATCAGGACGGCGGTGGCAATACCTTGCCACCGTCCAACAGACAGGCGTCGCGCTGTCGCGACAGGACGTTATCTGTAGCGCTTACATACATTTTGCGTCGTGATTTAAGATCGCCCCGCATCACTTTGTGCCAATAACAATACATTTGAACGGGGTGTCAATGAAGTCCAATTTTTGTCGTGGAATCCGACGGGCGGGCGTGCGCGCGCCGCAAGCGTCCTGTATCACCCTGGCTGTTGCGCTGCTGTTTCCGACGGGCGCGTCGGCCGGCGAATATGTTGCCTCCAGTCTCGCCGAGCTGCAGTCGGCCATTACGGCCGCCAATGCGGACGGCGATGCCACTGCCACCATCCGCCTGAGCGCTGACGTGACCATGCCCGGTGGCGTCTGGTCAATCGGCTCGCCTACCAAACCAATCACGCTCGATACGAACGGTTTCGTGCTGACGAAGACCGGCGCGCTGGGGAACTATGTGACATCCGCGACGGGACCGCTGACGTTGAACGGCACCTATACGGTTGCCCCGGACACGGCGGGCGGCACGGCCATGTTGATCAGCGGAGGCGGCCAGGCGATCGTCAACGGCACCGTGACCGGCGGCAACACGACGGTGGCGGGCAGCGAGAGCGGGGTCGCCGTCTCGGTGCTGCCCAACACAACCGTCGTCAACAACGGTTCGATCAAAGGCGGCAGCGGAACGAATTCTGCCAACGGTACGGGAGGCGTATCGCTCTCGACCAATGCCAGATTGGTCAACTCGGCCACTGGCACCATCACGGGGGGCGATGCCTCGGGTGGCCAGGCCGGCACCGCCGTGAACCTGACTGCGACCGTCACGGGCGGCGTGGTCAACGCGGGCACKATTCGCGGGGGCGCCGACCTGAGTGGTGGCGGGGCCGGTGGCGTCGGCATACGCGTCCAGGCGGGTACGCCTACCGTCACTAACTCGGGGCTGATCGAAGGGGGGGCTGGCGCGGGGGCTATCGCCGTATCTGGCTCCGCCGGAACGCTGACGGTCGTCAACGCGGGCACCATCCGCGCCGGTACCGGTTACGCGAATGCCATCGAATATGCCTCGGGCGGCACGGGCCGGGCTGTGCTCGAACTGCAGGCCGGCTCCAACATCGTCGGCAACGTCGTCGCGAACGCCACGGTGGCCAATGACACCTTCCGCCTCGGCGGCGCCACCGACAGCGTGTTCGATGTCTCGACCATCGGCGACACCGCGCAGTACCGTTACTTCGACAACTTCGTGAAGACCGGCGCCAGCACGTGGGCGCTGATCGGTGCCGGCACGGTCACCGCGCCGTGGACCGTGGAYCAGGGCACGCTGCAGATCGGCAATGGCGGCACCAGCGGCAGCCTGGCCGGCAATGTGGTCGTCAACAGCGGCGCCACGCTGGCGTTCAATCGTTCCGATGCCCACACCTATGGCGGCATCGTGTCGGGCGCGGGTAGCCTCGCGCAGAACGGCAGCGGCACCACCGTGCTGACCGGCGCCAACACCTACACGGGCGGCACCGCCGTCAACCTCGGCACGCTGGCCATCGACGGCTCGATCACCAGCCSGGTGACGGTAGCCACGGCCGGTACGCTGTCCGGCACCGGCACGATCTTCGGCAATGTCACGAACAGCGGTACGGTGACGCCGGGCGGCGGCTCGGGCGTGCTGACCATCGCCGGCAACTACATCGGCAACGGCGGCACGGTCCGCGTGAACACGGTGTTTGGCGGCGACGCATCGGCCACCGGGCGGCTTGTGGTGACCGGCGATACCTCGGGCAGCAGCCAGATCCGGGCGGTCAACATCGGCGGAGGGGGCGCGGCCACGGTCGAGGGGATCAAGGTCATCGACGTGCAGGGCGCGTCGAATGCCACCTTCACGCTCGCTGGCGACTACACATTCCAGGGCCAGCAGGCAGTGGTGGCCGGCCCGTACGCGTACCGGCTGGTCAAGAACGGCGTGTCGACGCCGACCGACGGTGACTGGTACCTGCGGTCCACGCTGGCCGAAACGCCTGCTGTCGGCGCCTCGGCGTCAGCCGCCGCCACGCCGCTGCTGGCCCCGACCGTGCCGCTGTACGAAGCCTATTCCAGCGTGCTGCAACGCTTCAACGAGCTGGGCACGCTCCAGCAGCGCGTGGGCAATCGTTCGTGGTCGCCCAACGCCGCCGTGCAGGCCGAGCAGGATGCGGGCAAGCCGGTCATTGGCCGTGGGGCGTGGGCGCGCGTCGAAGGTTCGAACACCCATATCGATCCGTCCACCAGCACGACCAGCGCCAGCTACAACGTCCGCATGTGGAAGTTCGAGGGTGGCGTGGATGCGCCGGTCATCGAGAATCAGGCCGGCACGCTGGTGGTGGGGCCGACCTTCCACTATGGCGTCGCCAATTCCAACGTCTCGTCGATGTTCGGCAACGGCGCGATCGATGCCACCGGCTACGGCTTTGGCGGCACGGCGACGTGGTATGGCAACAATGGATCGTATGTCGATGCCCGCGCGRCCGTGACCTGGTACGACACCGATATCCGCTCGTCGACGCTGTCGACCAAGCTGGCCAACGGCAACCGGGGCAGCGGTGTAGCCACCAGCGTGGAAGCCGGCCACCAGCTCGCGCTGGGSGGCAACTGGTCGATCACGCCGCAGGCGCAGCTCGCCTGGTCGCAGGTGCGCTTCGACGCGTTCACGGACCAGTACGGCACCAATGTGTCGCGCGATAACGGCAACAGCCTGGTCTCGCGCCTGGGCGTGTCGCTCGATCACGAGGCCAAGTGGACCGCCGGCAACGGCAAGACGAGCCGCTCGCACGTCTACGGCATCACCAACCTGTACTACGACTTCCTGCACGGCACGTCGGCGCGCGTCGCCGACCTCAGCGTCGTCAGCAAGGAGCAGGCGCTGTGGGCTGGCCTGGGCATCGGTGCCTCGCTGAACTGGGACGACGATCGCTACACGGTCTATGGCGAACTGCTGGCGCGCACCAGCCTGCAGGACTTTGGCGACAGCAATGCGATTGGCGCCAAGCTTGGCGTGCGTTATCGCTGGTAAGGCAGCGGCGCGACCCCATGACTGTCCGGCACAGAAGGGATGCCGGCTCATGTCTGACCGGAGAAGCACCGCTGGTCAACCGTGTAACCGGCTGCGATCTCCACCGCCTGTTCGACGAACGGCAAGGTCAGCGGATTGCCGATTTCCTTGTGGAAGGCGATCCACAGTTCAAGGGTTGGTACGTCCCGATTGGCGATCCGTCGATACACCACGCCCTTGACCGGCTGCGCGGCGGCCGAGGCGGGCACCAGGGACACCGCCACGCCGGCTGCCACCATCGCCATCATGGCGTGGTGACGCGCCCCGTCGTGCATGCACGACGGTACGACGTTGTGCTCCGCCAGCCAGGTCATCATCAGGTCGTGCGCATACTGGCCGTGACGCCGTTCGAGCGTGGCAAGGCTTTGGCCATCGAGGTCACGCGCATTGACGCTGGATTTTCCGGCCAGCGGATGGTTCSCGGGGGCGGCCAGGACATAAGGCTCCGACATCAGGCGGCGCGCCTGCAGACGGGAATCGGTGACAGGCGGCCGCAGGATCGCCACATCGAGTTCGTTTCCCAGAAGGGACTGGATCATCGCTTCGGAGCTGGTCTCGCGCAGCGAGTACAGGACGCCGGGCACATGCGCCGAGAATTGCCGCAGGATGTCCGGCACCAGTTCGATGGCGGAGATCGCGGTCAGGCCGATGCCGAGGTGTCCGACGTTCTCCCCGCGATCCACCTGGGTCACCATTTGCCGCGCGCGGTGCTCGATGTCGAACAGCTTTTCCGCCTCCGCCCGCAGGACCTGGCCTGCCGGCGTCAGTCGCACGCTGCGCTTGTTGCGCTCGAACAGCTGGGCGCCGATCTGCGCCTCCAACTGCTTGATCTGCAGGCTGAGGGGCGGCTGGGTCATATTCAGCCGCCGCGCCGCGCGCGTGAAATTGAGCTCGTCAGCCAGCACGAGAAACGAGGTCAATACGCGGAGTTCGAGGGGCGTGTACATATACAGGATTTGTATAAGTCAGATACAGAAGTAATATTGGAAATATAACTCGCGAGTACGCAGAATGTCTTCACCCAGTCCCCATCAAGGGGGCGAGACCAGAACAACTGCGCGAGACATGACCATCCAACACCCCCTCGACGACCGCCTCCCGGCGCTGCTGCGCAGCGGCGAGCCCCTCCGCGGCATCTTCACCGCCTTGCCCAGCCCGGCCATCGTGGAGATGTGCGCCTACGCGGGCTTCACCTTCGTCATCATCGACAACGAGCATGGCGCGGCCGGTTTCGAAACGACCGAGCACATGCTGCGCGCGGCGCGTGCCAGCGGGATCATTCCTGTTGTGCGCTGCTTCCCCGGCGATATGGCGCGGGTACTGGACATGGGGGCGAGCGGCGTCCAGGTGCCCATGATCGAGACCGCCGATGCGGCGCGCGACCTCGTGCAGCGCGTCCGTTACCCCGCCATCGGCCGGCGCGGCAGCGCCTTCAGCAGTCGCGCGGCCGGCTATGGCGCCTTTCCCGGCGCTCCGCACACCACGCGCAGCAACGAGGGCGTGGCGCTGATCGCCATGATCGAGACGCCCGAGGGCGTGGCCAACGCCGCGGAAATTGCGGCAGTCGAGGGAATCGACGCAGTGTTTGTTGGCCCCAACGACCTGTCGCACGCAATGGGCTTCGGCAACGACTGGAAGGCGCCGGCCGTGGCAGCGGCGATCGAGCAAGCGCTGCGTGCCATCGATGGTCAGGGCAAGTGCGCGGGCATCATCGCGCTGGGCGCCGACGACGAGCAGCGCTACGGCCAGTTTGGTGCGCGCTATTTCGCCACGGTCGCCACCACGCTGATCACGCAGGCGTTCCGGCAGGCGGCGCAGCCTCCCGACATGCCGGCGCCGACGCTGCGTTACTAGTTCGGCCCGGCACCGGGCCAGTCAGTGGCTCGCCATTCCCCATTCACGACGACATTCGCGTGCGCCGCTACGGCAAGCCGCGCCAGGCAGCATGAGCGCACGCCGGGGCGGGCCGGTCGATTTCGGCGGCAGCGTAGTGCTGGTGACGGGCGCAACGGGCGGCCTGGGTCCGCCATCTGCCAAGCGTTTGCGGGAGCGGGCGCGTCGGTGGCGGCAGCTCTATTGAGGCGGGGCCTCCCTACAAGAACTGGAGACAAAACATGAGATTCATGAATCGCTGCGCACTGCGCGTTGCCCTGGCAATGGGAGGGCTCTCGCTGGTCATGGCCACGCCGGGCGTGTGGGCCGATACCTGGCCGAGCAAGCCAATCAAGTATGTGGTGCCGTTCTCGCCGGGCGGGGTGTCGGATGCCACTGCCCGCATCGTCGCCGAAGGCCTGTCGCAGCGATTGGSACAGCCAGTCGTCATCGATAACAAGCCAGGCGTATCGGGCATCCTGGGGACGCAGTTTGTGGCCCGTGCCGAGCCTGATGGTTACACCATCATGGGCGGCACCATTACCACGCACGCGGTCAATCCCTTCTTCTACAAGAAGCTTGGCTATGACCCGGTCAAGGACTTCGTGGCGGTGAATCTTGTGGGCACGGTCAGCAACGTGCTGGTGGTGTCGAACGACAGCCAATACCAGTCGGTCGRCCAGATCGTCGCGGCCTTGAAGGCCAAGCCTGGTGCGTTGACGTTCGGCACGGCGGGACCGGGCAGCTCGCAGCAGTTGTCGGGCCAGTTATTCCAGAACATTACGGGTACGCGCCTGCAGCAGATCTCCTACAAGGGCGGCGCAGCGGCGATGACGGACCTGATAGGCGGCCAGATCGACATGGTGTTCGAGACGGTTGCCGCCGCCAAGCCCATGCTCGACGGCAAGCGCGTGCGCGCGATCGGCGTGACGTCGGCGCACCCGCTGCCGAGCCTGCCCGGGGTGCGGCCGYTGGCGGAGCWGGGTCTGAAGGGCTTCGAGATGCAGTCATGGCAGGGCATTTTCGCGCCAGCGGGCACGCCGAAGCCGATTGTCGATCGCCTCGCCACCGAGATCGCGGCTGTCGTCGCGACGCCGGCCGTGCAACAGCGCTTGCGCGCGCTCGGCGTGGAGCCGGAGGGAAAGCCGTCCGCTGCCTTCGCCGCGTTTCAGCGCTCGGAAGTCGCAAAGTGGGGCAAGATCATCCAGGCCGCCGGGGTGGTACCAGAATGAGCGAGACAGCACCTGCTTCCTGCTTTACGCCCCCGAGTACTTCAACGCCTTGCGCAGCGTCGATAATGACGACCCTGGAAAGGGCGTTGCGAGCCTCCGCGGACATCCATTGACGTGTGGCGGGCTGCCCCCCCCCGCCCATGCACCGAAAACGCAGGTCATGCACCGAAATGTCCTCGCGTTAACCCTGTCCTGGCGCCGCCGCGCGGCATATCCCCCCTCATTCCCCCCAAAAGTCCTACGGGTTATTGCCCGTTGCCCCATGGCACGCCTGTTGCATAGGATTCAAGTGACTTGAATTTGGTGCAGAGGACTTTCCTCGATGTGTTCCGGCGTATGGTCGGCGCCTTGCACCCGTTCGGTCAGGCGCCGGGCCTGCCGCCCGTTGGACATGTCTATATAGGGGAACAGAGTGCTGAAGAAGAAAACTGCGGCCGCCGCCGCGATTGCCGCCGCTGCCACGGGAGTGGTGCTGATGTCCGCGCCGGCGCAGGCAAAGGACGTCGTCAAGATCGCCTTTGTGGGCCCGCTGACCGGTGGCGTGTCGTCGATCGGCTTGGGCGGGCGCAATTCCGCTGACCTGGCCATCCGCCTGCGCAACGCCGATCCCAAGGCCAAATACACCTACGAACTGGTCGTCCAGGATGACGAATGCCGGCCCAACGTGGGCGTGCAGGTGGCCACCAAGATCGCCGCGGACAAGTCGATCGTCGGCGGCGTGACGCACTTCTGCTCGGCCGTGGCCATGGGCACCGTGGGTGTCTATAACCGCTTTGGCATGCCGGCGGTCGTCTGGGGCGCGGTGCTCCCCGAAGTCACGTACGGCAACAACTTCAAGGAGATCCATCGCGTCAACGGCACGATGATCAACCAAAGTGAAGTGGCGGCCAAGTTCATGACCGGCCTGGGCTACAAGAAGTGGGCGATCATTCACGACACCACCGATTACGGCAAGGGTCACAACAAATACTTCAGTGAATTCCTGAAGAAGGACGGCGGCACCATCGTCGGCACCTTCGGCGTGACCGCCGACCAGCAGGATTTCACGACCGAACTGACCAAGATCCGCGAACTGAAGCCGGACGTGGTCTATTTCGGGGGCCTGACGCCGCTCGGCGTCCGCATCCGCACCCAGATGGAGAAGCTGGGCATCAAGGCCCAGTTCGAAGGCACGTCAGGCATCAAGTCCGATGCCTATATCGAAGGCGTGGGCAAGCCCCTGTCCGAAGGCTCGCTGGCCTTTATCGAAGGGGCGCCGGTCGAGAAGCTGGCCGGCGGCCAGTTGTTCATGGAGCGCTATACGCAGCAGAAGTACGGCGAGCCGCCTGAAGCCTATGGTCCGTTCGCCTTTGTCGCTGCCAACCTGATCATGGATGCCGTCGAGAAGGTCGGCCCGGATCGCAAGAAGGTCCGCGACGTGCTGAACGGTACGAAGGACGTCGACACCATTATCGGCAAGGTCACCTTCGATGAGCACGGCCAGAACGTGGTGCCGCTGATCACCAAGTACGTCGTCGAGGACGGCAAGTGGGTGATCTGGGAAGACAGCGCCTACGCCAAGGGCAAGAAGAAGCTGGCCGGACTGTAAGCGTGGCGCCTGAGCCGGGCTCGCGCCGTCTGCGGACCCGGCCTGGCACTGCTGGACGGTCTATTCAGGCCATTCTGGGGATACCGATGAGTGTATTGGGACAGTACGTCTTCAACGGGCTGATGCTCGGCATGATCTACGCCATGGTGGCGGTCGGCTTCACGCTGTTCTTTGGCGTGCTGGACGTCATCAAGTTTTCTCACGGCGATGTGCTGATGGTGGGCGCCTTCGCAGGGCTTGCCGCATCGGCCGGCGTGTTGGCGCTGCATGTGGAYTCGCCGTGGCTGCAATTGCTGGCCATCGTGGTGTGCGCGATTGTCGTGACCGGCTTGCTGGGCGCCGTGATCGCCCGCTTCCTGATCCTGCCCTTGCGCAAGGCGCCGCCGCTGAACACCCTGCTGGCCACCTTGATGCTGGGTACGGTGCTGCGCGAAGCCGTGCGCCTGTTCTATCCGGATGGATCGAACCCGAAACCGTTTCCCGCGCTGCTGCCCACCACGGAGCTGTCGCTCGGCGCGTTGACGCTTCGCGCCGATAACCTGATCTTGCTGGCGGCAGGTGTCGCCATCATCATCGGCGTCCATCTGTTGATCACGCGCACGCGTTTTGGCATGGCCATCCGCGCCGTGGCACAGGACGGCGAGACGGCGCGCCTGATGGGCATCAACTTCGAAGTGGTGGTGCTGGTCACGTTTGCGCTGGGCTCGGCCATGGCCGCGCTGGCCGGCGTGATGAACGGCCTCTATTACAACGAGATCAACTTCAACGTCGGGCTGCTCCTCGGCGTGATCGGCTTCGCWGCCGCCATCCTGGGTGGACTGGGYAACCTGTACGGCGCCATCCTCGGTGGCTTCCTGTTCGCGGCGCTCCAGGTGCTGGGCAGTGCGACGTTGCCGGCGCTGGTGCCCGATATCCCGAGCGCCTACAAGGATGTCTTTGCGTTCGCCGTGGTCATCGTGCTGATGGCCTTCAAGCCGACCGGACTTATTGCGGAGAAAGCCAGTGAACGTGTCTGACAACGTCTCGAATCCACTGCCCCCTGCCGTGGTTGGCGCCGGTGGCAAGCAGCGCAGCCCGGCCGTGGTGCTGGGCATCGCGGCCATCGTCATCGTGGCCTACCTCTATCTGTTCCTGCACGCGGAATCGCAGCTCTCCGTGGCCGCGYTGCTGGCACTGGCCGTCGCAGCGACGGTCATCGCAGGCAAGTTCAAGGTCACGCGGGCCGTGGAGCAGGCTGCCGCCCGGCGGCCCGGGCTGTCGCGGCTATGGTCGGTCGTGGGCACGCTCGTGCTGATCGTGCTGTTCCACGAAAGCCATTTTGTCTTGCTGATGCTGTGCGCGGTGCTGTTGTATACCACTGCCTGCCTGGGCCTGACGGTGCAGTTCGGTTTCTCCGGTGTATCCAACTTCGCCGGCGCGGCGTTCTTCGGCATTGGCGCGTACGCCACGGCGGTGCTGGCCGCGCATACGCCCATCCCGTCGATCCTTGTGATCGTGCTGTCCGGCATCGCGGCTGCGGTCATCGGCTCGCTGCTGATCGCGCCGGTGTTGCGGACGCGTGGCCACTACGCGGCGCTGGTGACCATCGCGTTCGGCATCCTGTTCAAGACCTTTCTCGAAGTCAACGATGTGCTGGGCGGTCCGCAGGGCCTGCAGGTGCCCGGCATGACGCTGTTCGGCTTCCAGTTCAACGAAGGCTTGACGCTGTTCGGCATCGACGTGTCGTTCTACGCCAGCTACGCACTGCTGAGCCTGGCGATCTGCGCAGGCACCTTTGCGGTGGTCAAGGCACTGGAGCGCTCGTGGGTGGGGCTGGCCATGGACGTGGTGCGTACCGATGAAACCGCCGCTGCGACCTTCGGCCTCCATATCGCGCGCTGGAAAGTCATCGCATTCATGCTCGGCAACTTCTTCGCGGGCGTGGCGGGCAGCGTCTACGGCATGGTCACGGCGTTCGTGGCACCGAACAACTTCACGTTCGCCGACTCGCTGCTGATGCTGTCGATCGTCATTCTGGGTGGTCTGGGCAATGTCGTCGGCCTGATCCCGGCCGCCATCATCGTGCTGGTGCTCCCGGAGAAGCTGCAGTTCATCCAGGAGTACCGCTTCCTGTTCTACGCGGCGCTGGTCATCGCCATCCTGCTGTTCCGTCCGGACGGGCTATTGCCGCGCAAGATCCGTCTGTTCTTCCCGACCCAGGACGCCAAATGAGCGACGCGATGATCGAGGTACGCAATCTCACGATGCGATTCGGCGGCCTGACTGCGCTGGACAATCTCCAGCTCGACATCCGCCGCGGGGAAGTGCTGGGCCTGCTGGGGCCGAATGGCTCCGGCAAGACCACGTTCTTCAACGTGCTCACGGGCCTCTACAAGGCCAGCGCGGGCACCATCACGTACAACGGCGAGAACGTCATCGGCAAGACGCCGCAGGACATCTATCGTAGCGGCGTGGCGCGGACGTTCCAGCGCTCCCGCCTGTCGCTGCCCCTGACCGTCTTCGACAATATCGTGATCGGCGACTACCAGCACATGCAGCACGGGCTGGTGTTCAACCTGTTTCGACGCAAGGCATTCCGRGCCGAGTATGAACGCTATGTGGAATCTGTGCGCGAACTGCTGGGCATCTTCAGCCCTCCGCTGGTCAGTCGGCTATTCGAGCCAGTCGAGTCGTTCACGATGATCGACCGTCGCCGGATCGAGGTCTGCCGCGCCCTGATGAGCCGGCCACGGCTGCTGCTGCTGGATGAACCTTCGGCAGGCATGACCCATGACGAAACCCATGAGCTGATGGACGACATCCTCCAGGTGCGAAGCAAGTTGCAGGACTTGTCCGTCGTGCTCATCGAGCACGAAATGAACGTGATCGAGCGCATCACCGATCGGTGCGTCGTGCTGAACTACGGCAAGAAGATCGCCGAAGGCACGTACGCCGAGATCACCGCCGATCCCGACGTGCAGACGGCCTATCTCGGGGAGGAAGCCGCATGAGCGATAACACGTTGCGCGTGGAGGGCCTGAGCACGGGCTATGACAAGGTCAACGTGCTGCATGACGTCTCCATCGAAGTGCCGCCCGGCAAGATCACCTGCATCCTCGGGGCGAACGGCGCGGGCAAGAGCACACTGATCCGGGCGATCCTGGGCCTGACGCCCGCGCGCAAAGGCCGCATCCTGTGGGATGGCGTGGACATCGCMGCGGAGAAGACGCATAACGTCATCGCGCGCGGCATTTCCTGCATACCGGAAGGGCGCAAGGTATTCCCGCGCATGACCGTTGCCGAGAACCTGGCACTGGGCGCCTTCCTGGAGGCCGATCCGGCCAAGGTGCGGGAGCGCATCGCGCGCGTCTACGAGATATTCCCGCGCCTGCGCGAGCGGTCCGCACAGTTGGCCGGCACCATGTCGGGCGGCGAACAGGCCATGGTGTCGATCGGGCGCGGATTGATGGCGCAGCCGCGCCTGCTGGTCATCGATGAACCGTCGCTTGGCTTGTCGCCGCTGTACGTGAAGGAGAACTTCAAGGTCATCCAGCAGATCAACGAGCTGGGCATGACCGTGCTGCTGGTCGAGCAGAACGCGCGCCAGACGCTGGCGATTGCGCACCAGGGCTATGTGCTGACGCAGGGGCGCGTGGTGGCGCAAGGCTCGGCGCAGGCGTTGCGTGAGAATGACGAAGTGCGCGCCGCCTACTTTGGCTGAGTGCTGGCGGATCGATTCTGGAGACTGAAGCTTTGGACCAATATCTCGATCTTCCCGTGCGCGAACTGGTGGCGCGCATGGCCCGTCGCGAGCTGCGCGCGGAAACCGTCGTGCAGGCTGCGCTCGATCGCATCCGGGCGCAGGACGATGTCATCCATGCGTGGCAGCACGTTGGCGGTGAAGCGGCCATCGCGCAGGCGCGGCGTCTGGATGCCGGCACTGCGTCAGCGGCGCTGCACGGCGTACCGCTCGGCGTCAAGGATCTGATGGATACGGCGGATCTGCCGACGACATACGGATCGCCGATCTACGCGACGCATCGACCTGTGCTGGATGCCGCCSCCGTTGCACTGGCGCGAAGTGCTGGCGCGGTGGTGGTGGGCAAGACCGTGACCACGGAATTCGCGACATTCCAGCCGGGCCCCACGTGCAATCCACGCGCGCCCGTGAATGCCCCGCGCACGCCGGGTGGCTCSTCGAGTGGCTCTGCCGCCGCCGTGGCGGCTGGCATGGTGCCGCTGGCCTTCGGCACGCAGACCGCAGGGTCGATYATTCGGCCTGCCGCCTACTGTGGCGTGATTGGCTACAAGCCCACCCACGCGACGTTGCCGCTGGCCGGTATCAAACCGTTGTCGCCCAGCCTGGATACGGTGGGTGTGCTGGCCCGGCGCGTGGACGACGCCGCGTTGTTTATCGGTACGCTGGCACGCGATGTCTCGATTACGGAGGCTTGTGCCCAGGCACCGACCCCGTTGCGCGTCGGCATCGTCCGCACGYCGCACTGGGAGCGCGCGGGTGCCGATGCGCGTGCCGCGCTGGAGACGGCGGTACGGACGCTGCAGGGCCTCGGCGCGTCGATTCAGGATGTCGAGTTGCCCGTCGCCTGCCATGGTCTCACCGAGGCCCAGATGGACATCATGGCCTTCGAAGCCGTCGCCGCGTTCGCACCGGAAGCGCGCGATCGGGCAGCGGATTTCAGCGCGGCCTTTGCCAGGCAGCTCGAAGTGGGGSGTGCGGTGACGGGCGAGCGCTTTCGCGCTGCGCTGGCGCTCGCGGAACAGGCGCGCATGTCGCTGGCAGTGTCGCTGGAAGGATTCGATGTGGTCCTGGCCCCCAGCGCAGAAGGCGAAGCGCCCGAGGGCCTMGCCGCTACCGGCGACCCGATTTTCTGCCGCATGTGGACGCTGCTCGGTACGCCTTGCGTCCATGTGCCGACCGGAACGGGCGCTGGCGGCATGCCTGTCGGCGTGACAGTGACCGCGCCACGCCACGCCGATGCGCGCGTACTGGCCGTGGCACATCGTTTATCTCAGGCGCTGGCTCTGGCGGCCTGACACCAGGAGAACATGTTGAATCGCTTGCATCAGCCCGCCGAGGCCATCGTGGATAACACCGTACAGGCCCTCGCCGAACGGGCACAGGACCATGTCGACGCCAATCGCCTGGCGGCATCGCTCACCGCCTTGGCGCAGTTCGGCGGTCGTGACGACGGCGGCGTGTCGCGCGAAACGCTGACAGCCATCGACCTCGCGTCGCGCCGCCACCTCGTCGATCAGGCGCGCGCGCTGGGCTGCCAGGTCAGCATCGACGATTGCGGAAACCTGTTCTTCCGGCGGGCTGGTAGCGAGGATCTGCCTCCCGTGCTGACCGGGAGCCATGCCGATACCCAGCCGGTGGGCGGCAAGTACGACGGGGCGTATGGCGTGCTGGCCGGCCTCGAAGTGATCGCGGCGCTCAACGCGGCGGGCATCGAAACGGTGCGACCCATCGAGGTGGTGTCGTGGACCAACGAGGAGGGCAGCCGCTTTGGGCCCGGCGCGATGGGCTCCAGCGCCTTCGTCGAGCCGGCGCGGCTGGCCGGCTATCGCGATGCCACCGACCAGACCGGCGTCCGGTTTGGCGATGCACTGGACGCGGCGCTGGCCGCCAGTCCTGACGTGGAGCGCGTGCCGATGGCGCGACCGATGTCCGCCTGCGTGGAACTCCATATCGAGCAGGGCCCCGTGCTGGAGGCTGCCGCCGTGCCGCTCGGGGTCGTCACGGGCATCCAGGCGGTGCGATGGTTCCGCGTGGAGTGCGCAGGCACCATGGCACACGCCGGCACCACGCCCATGGCCGTGCGGCGCGATGCGATGGCAGTGGCCGTCGCCATCGCGCAGGACCTCTACGCGCTGGCCCCACGCGAACCGGGGGCACCGGGCGCGCCGGAACTGCGCCTGACGCTTGGCCAATGGGCGGTGGTGCCGAATTCGGTCAACACCATCCCGGGCAAGGTGACATTCACGGTGGACATGCGCTGCCTGGATGATGCCGCCCTCGATCGCGCCGAGGCCGCGCTGCGGCTGGCCTGCACGCGTCATGCCCCGGCCTCCGACGTAGCGATCACGCGCTTCTTCCATCGTGGCCCGACGTACTTTCCCGAATCCATGCTGGCGTCCATTCAGCGCGCCTGCGGGCGGGCGAGCCAGCTTGCTGGCCGAGCGCCGCCGATGCGGCTCACGTCCGGCGCCTTTCACGATGCCATGTACGTGGCCGATCATTGCCCGACCGCGATGATCTTCGTGCCGAGCAAGGACGGGATCAGCCACAACGCGGCGGAGGACACCGATGCCACGGACCTGTTCCTGGGCGCGCAGGCGCTGGCGTACACTGTCGCCGAACTGGCCTGCCGCCGGCCGTGACCRACCCCCGGTGCGCGTGGCGGCCCCTTTGAATACCAACCAACCAGCCCGCATGGCAAAGACCGCGAGCCCGATCCCGCAAGAGCCGGTCGACAGCAAGTCGGCCACCCTGACGCTTGGTGTCAAGCTGCGCCACGCGCGGCTGGTGGCCGGCTATACCTTATTGCAACTGGCTAACAAGGCCGGTTGCTCCGAGAGCCTGATCTCGAAGGTCGAGCGTGGCCTGGCCACGCCGTCATTCACCACGCTCCACCGGCTGGCSGTGGCGCTCGAYACCAATATCGGCGCGCTCACCAGCGAGGATGACGCGCACMAGTCGCCGATCCTCCGTCACGGCGAACGGCCCGTGATCCGTGTGGGTGGCGTGGCGCTCGAACGCGTGGTGCTGCCCAAGCGCGGCGGCCTGCTGCAGGCCAACATCCACATCGTCTGGCCCGGCGAAGCCAGTGACGGCCAGATCGAGCATCAGGGCGAGGAAGTCGGCTACGTGCTGGAAGGCAAGCTGGAGCTGATGCTGGGCGACGATATCTACCTGATCGGCCCGGGCGATGCGTTTACGTTCTCGAGCCAGGTGCCGCATGGCTACCGCAACGTCGGCGATGTCGTGGCGAAGGTGCTCTGGGTGAATTCGCCMGCGACGTTCTAGGCGRTCACGGGTGCCACGTCGCCGGCTTGTCGACGGGCATGGCCGGCCGTTGGCTGCCCGCCATGGCGTACGAAAGCTTGTTCGCTGCATCGACGACCGTCTGCGCGAGTTCCAGCAGCCGGTCTTCCCCCAGACGCGCCGTCGGTCCCGAAATACACATCGATCCCAGCAGCCGCCAGTGCAGTCCGAATACGGGCGCCGAGACGCTCGATACCTCCGCTTCGCGCTCCCCAAGCGACAAATGGAAGCCACGGCGCCGGATCGTTTCATAGAGGTCGCCGGGCTCCCCTGAGAAGGCGAGGATCACCCGGCCGGGCGATCCACTGTCGAGGGGCAGGGCCGCGCCAATCCGGACATGGTGCCGGATCGCCTGCGGACCTTCCACACGCACCAGACAGGTCCGCTGTCTGCCTTCGCGAACATAGAACGACGCGCTTTCCCCGGTCTTGATGGTCAATTCGCGCAGCACCGGCTCCACCACGTCCTGCACGTTGAAGGTCGCCTGGTAGCACGCGCCCAGCCAGCCGGCCGCACGCCCAAGCCGCCAGCTCCCGTCTTCCTTCTGCACCAGATAGTTGTCCGCCGCCAGCGTGCGCGCCAGCCGCAGCACCGTGGTCTTGTGGATACCCGTCCTGCGGCTCAGTTCCGCCAGGGACAGCTGCGGATCGTTGACTCCGAAGGCCTCCAGCACGCGCAGCGCCCGCGTGACCGCGATGACGCCGCTCGCGGCCTCCTCAGTACCTGCGGGGCTGATTTCATCACTTTTTGGGTTCATGGCACGAAACGCGTTGCGTGGTACGAAACGRCATTGTATGGCGTGAAACGTTCGACAACAATCCGTCTCACAACACAACGAGATTCGGAGACAGTCATGAGCGCGATTCGCCGCTGCATGTTCACCCTTGCCGTCACTTTGCTTGGCGCTGCCCACGTGGCGGCCGCCGCACCCGCCTATCCCTCCAAGCCGATTCGCGTCATCGTGCCGTTCCCGGCAGGCGGGGGCACCGACATCATCGCGCGGGAAGTGACCAACAAGGTTGCCATGTCGACGGGCTGGACCTTCGTGGTGGACAACAAGCCCGGCTCGGGCGGCAACCTGGGCGTGGACGCCGCAGCGAAGGCCCCCGCCGACGGCTACACCATCGTGCTGGGGCAGACCAGCAACCTTGCCATCAACCCCACACTGTTCAGCCATCTGCCTTATGACCCGGTCAAGGACCTGACGCCGATCAGCCTCGTGGCCAGCGCGCCGCTCGTCCTCGTGACGCCGGTCAGCTCGCCCTACAAGACCCTGGCCGATGTCATCAAGGCCAGCAAGGCAAAGCCGGGCGCGCTCAATATCGCCTCRCCCGGCAATGGCACCGTCGCCCATCTCTCGGGCGAGTTGCTGCAGAAGACGGCCGGCATCAAGCTGATTCACGTGCCGTACAAGGGCGCCGCCCAGGCGGTGAACGACCTGATCGGCGGTCAGGTCGACCTGTATCTCTCGTCGGTGCCGACCCTGCTGGCCCATATCAAGAGCGGCAAGCTGCGCCCGCTGGCGGTCACCTCGGCGAAGCGCGTGGACGATCTGCCCCAGGTACCCACCATCGCCGAGTCCGGCTACGCCGGCTTCGAGGCCTCGACCTGGTTCGGTTTCGCCGCACCGGCCGCCACGCCGAAGGACATCGTCACGCGGCTGAATGCCGAGTTCAACAAGGCGCTCAAGTCGCCCGATCTGGCGAAGAAGCTGAACGACCAGGGTGCGCTGGTCCTTGGCGGCTCCCCCGAGGCGTTSGGCACGCAGATCCGTCAGGACATCGCCCGCTGGGCTTCGATCATCAAGGACTCCGGCACCAAGCTGGACTAATCCTCCTCTCCCTTTCCCCTTGCCTACCGGAGCCAAGCCATGAGCCTGCCCAATATCAACCAATCGTTTGAACGCGTATCGGCCGCCGTTGTCGCCAAGGCCGCGAAATTCCARCCGGCGATTCTCGCCGACGTCGCGGGCCGCCGTGGCGCGCTGCATGGCCGCATCAAGGCCCTGCGCCCGAGCATGAAGCTSGCTGGTCCGGCCTTCACGGTCGAGGTTCGCCCCGGCGACAACCTGATGATCCACGCCGCGCTGGCGCTGGCCCAACCGGGCGACATCCTCGTCATCGATGGCAAGGGCGACCAGACTTCCGCGCTGATGGGCACCATCATGATGAACGCGGCACGCCAGCTCGGGCTGGCCGGCGTGGTCATCGACGGCGCCGTGCGCGACAGCATCGAACTGGAGGAAATGCAATTCCCCGTCTTCTCCGTGGGTACCAACCCGAACGGCCCGACCAAGGAAGTCGGCGGCCGCATCGGTCACCCGGTCTGCGTCGGGGGCGTGACGGTGTACCCGGGTGACTACGTCTGCGGCGATGCCGATGGCGTGGTGGTGGTCGAGCGGGACAAGATCGAGTCGCTGCTCGCCGCCGCAGAACACAAGGAAGCGGCCGAAGCCAAGCGGATCGCACAGATCAAGGAAGGCAATACCACGGCGCCGTGGCTGCTGGCCTCGCTGGTGACCGCCGGCGTGCTCAAGCAGGGAGAAACGCTGTGACGAGCCGGCCCGCCATCATCGTGACGGGGGCGGACCTGGCGCCCGAAGCCCTCGCCATCCTCCACGACTACACGATCGTCTTCGCCGGCAAGACCCCGCAACCCGCTGACCTGGTCGCCCTCGCGAAACAACAAGACCCGGTTGCCATCATCGTCCGCTACGGTAGCGTGACGGCCGAGGTCATGGATGCCGCCCCGTCACTGCGGGTGATCGCCAAGCACGGCAGCGGCACGGATACCATCGACAAGGTTGCCGCCGCAGCGCGGGGCGTGGAGGTGCTGGCGGCGGTCGGTGCCAATGCCGCCGCCGTGGCGGAGCATGCGCTGGCGCTGATGCTGGCCTGCGCCAAGTCGATCGTGCCGCTCGATGCGCGCATGCACGGCGGCCACTGGGACAAGGCCACGCACAAGAGTGTCGAACTGAGCGGGCGCACCGTGGGACTGGTTGGCCTGGGCACCATCGGGCTGCGCTTTGCGCGGATGTGCCACGCCATGGATATGCGCGTGATCGGCTTCGACCCGTTCGCCAGGAATCTGCCCGACTACGTGCGGCCGGTCGGACTCGAGGCGATCTGGGCCGAGTCCGACGTGATCTCGCTGCATTGCCCGCTGACGGACGACAATCGCAAGATGCTGGACGCCAACGTGCTCGCGCGCTGCAAGCGGGGCGTGATCGTCGTCAACACCGCGCGCGGCGGGCTGATCGACGAACCGGCCCTGCTGGCGGCGGTCCAGTCGGGGCAAGTGGCTGGGGCCGGGCTCGATAGCTTCGCCGTCGAGCCGATGACCGCGCCGCATATTTTCCACGGGCAACCGGGCGTGATTCTGACGCCGCACATCGGCGGTGTGACGGGTGCGGCCTACGTCAACATGGGCGTGGCCGCGGCCAAGAACGTGCTGGGGGTACTGAACCGCGAGCGGGAGCCGGCGYTGACGAAGGGCTAGCGGGCGGCTTCCAATCCGCGCAACACGCATGGCGACCCCGCCTGGAGCGGGGCGATCAAAAAGACACAGCAGTTTGGAGACACACATGACCACGCAACAACGCGGCGCCGGATGGCTGCCGCAACTGGTAATGGCGGCGCTCGCCGTCCTTTCGATGGGCGTGCACGCCGAGACCTGGCCGGCCAAGCCCGTCAAGATCGTCGTGCCCTATCCGCCGGGCGGCGCCGTTGATGCGGTCACGCGCAAGATGGCGCAGCGCCTGACCGAGCAGACCGGCCAGAGCTTCTTCGTCGAAAACAAGGCCGGGGCGACGGGCACCATCGGCGCGGTCCAGGTGGCGCGATCGGCGCCGGATGGCTACACGCTGTTGGCCAACGACACGACCTACGCGCTGCTGCCCCATATCTTCAAGAAGCTCCCGTTCGACTACGCCCAAGACCTGCAGCCGGTTTGCGCCTATGTATTCGCGCCGATGGGCGTGGTGGTCAAGGCGGACAGCAAGTTCAAGACGCTGAACGATCTGGTTGCCGCCGCGAAGGGGGCGGACAGCAAGATCTCCTATGGCTCGGGTGGCCCGGGGTCGACGCCCCATTTCGCCAGTGAGGCGCTMGGGCTGGCCGCCGGCGCGCACTTCATGCATGTGCCCTTCAAGGGCGCGGGCGAGGCGACCGTGGCGCTGCTGGGTGGCACCGTGGACTTCCAGATGGCCTCCATCTCGGGCGTGATCGGCCAAGTGCAAGGCAACAAGCTGCGCGTGCTCGCCGTGAGCGGCGACAAGCGCCTGCCGGCRYTGCCCGGTGTGCCCACGTTCGCCGAGGCAGGSGTGCGCGGCTATGGCGTCACGAACTTCACGGGTCTTTGGGCGCCGAAGGGCACGCCGGCGGATGTCCTCGCTCGCCTGCAGAAGGAAGTCGCCACGGCGATGGCGACGCCCGACATGCGCACCTACGCCGAGAGCATCGGGGCCGATGCCGGCTATTGGGACGCCGGGGCCTTCCGCAAGGAGATGGGGGCGCGCACGGCGTTCTGGGGTAAGGTCGCCACTGCGACCGGCTTCGAGAAGCAGTGACCGGGCGGACACCCTGCGCAACCCTCTTCAGGTAATCGACATGTTCCTCCTCACCCCGCCAACGATCCGCCAGCCAGCGCTGTTCAGCAGCCTGCCGGAGCGCTATCGCAAACGTCGYCAGACYGAWTGGTCCGAYGCCAACCAGGGGGGRCGGGCCATCGACTCGTTCCTCGAAGGTCCGGTCGTCGACGATGCGGGCAATGTCTACGTGACGGATATTCCCAACGGTCGCATCTTCCGGATCGACAACGGGGGAGGGTGGGAGGTGATCGCCGAGTGGGACGGCGAGCCCAACGGCATGAAGTTCATCGCTCCCGACCAACTGCTGGTCACGGACTACCGCAGCGGGCTGATGGTGGTGGAGACCCGCACGGGCGAGGTCCGGCCTTATCTGGCGCGCCGCAACACGGAAMGCTTCAAGGGCGTGAACGACCTGACGCTCGACTCGCAAGGCAACGTGTACTTCACGGACCAGGGCCAGACCGGCCTGCACGACCCTACCGGCCGGGTCTACCGGCTGACCCGCGAAGGCCGGCTGGACCTGCTGCTGTCCAACGTGCCGAGTCCCAATGGCATCGTCCTGTCTCCGGACGAACGTTTCCTGTTTGTGGCCGTRACGCGGGGGAACTGTGTGTGGCGGATGCCGCTGCTCGCAGACGGGAGTGTGTCCAAGACGGGGCAGTTCTTCACGTCCTATGGTCCCAGCGGACCCGACGGGCTCGCGATGGACCAGTCCGGACGCTTGCTGGTAGCCAACCCGGGGCTCGCCTACGTCTGGGTGCTGAATCACCGGGCGGAACCTGTCGAGGTGATTTGTGGCACCCCCGGCCACTCGTTGACCAACGTGGCGTTCGGCGGCCCGGCGCGCAAGACGCTTTACGTGACTGACTCCACCGCAGGCGAGATTCTCCGGGTCGAGATGGATGTGGCGGGCATGCGCTCGCCGCTGCTAGCGCCTGGCCTGCAGGAATGACGAGGGCGGCGCGCCCAGCGCCTTGCGGAACATCGTCGAGAACGCGCTCGGGCTGTCGTAGCCGAGATCGAGCGCCACCTCCGTGACAGGCGTTCCGGCCGACAGGCGCGACAGCGCGGCCAACAGGCACGCCTGCTGGCGCCATGCGCCGAACGACATCCCCGTTTGATGCTGGAACAGGCGCGCGAACGTGCGCGGGCTGCAGTGGAGCTGCCGCGCCCAGTCWTCGGCGGATGCGCCGATATCGGGGTGCGCCAGCAGTGCCGCGCAGAGCCTGGCGAGCGCCGGGTCGCGCGGCATCGGCGCAAACAGAAACAG
>NZ_JBFREV010000053.1:0-30594 GCF_052114485.1 Cupriavidus sp. KB_39 | reverse complement strand
TCGTAGACCACGGTGGGCCGGCCCGAGACCGTCATGTCGTCGGGGCCAAAGGTCTTCAGCGTGTTGAAGCCGAGCCCCGCCGCCGTGCGCAGCGCCTCGCGCTCGCCCTGCACCATGAAGCCGGTCATCTCGTCATTGGCGATGCCCACAGCCTTGTCGCGGCCCAGCGCGAACACGGTCTTGGCGCCGCCGCCCCCGAGCCGCGGCCCCAGATAGGTGGCCAGGTCCACGCGCTCGCGTCCGCCGCCGGGATGGCGCAGGTAAACCACCCCGCGCGCGTTGACATCGAAACGATGGTTCGCGTACGGGTCAGGCTGGGGCTGCACGCGCCGCCAGTTGCCGCCGGGCTGGGTCAGGTCGATGGCGGGCTTGCCGTTCGCGTCCGCGCCGCGTTGTAGCGCGAACTCGGGGGCCAGCACCTCGGTCTGCATCACGTTCGCCACCTGCTCCGCGAAGACGCGGCCCTGCGGCAGGTGGGCGCCGTCGAGCGCGAGCACGATCGGCTGMCCGGMCTGCCACTCGTCGGCCATGCGGAGCGCGAATTCGTGCGCGCCGATGGGCTGGCCATCCTCGCCACGCAGGCCGCCCTCGGGGTGGATCGCCCCGACCACCACCGTATGGTCCCCGGGCGCGTTCACGCGGTGCGGCTTGTCGCCAACCGCCACCTCGCTCCAGCGCGCCGGCGTCTGCCGCCAGCCTGCCGGCGTGGCCGCGTCGGGCACCGGCGCCGCCGCAGCCGCCGCCGCCGTCCTCCCGCCGTGGGTGACGCCCACGATGGGCAGCCCCGGCCGGGCGCCGAAGAAGCGGCCACCGTTCACCACGTGGAGGTYCGCGCCGGACATCGCCATCGTCGCGCGGTCCGCCGCCACGCCCAGCCCGGCGCCGTGCGCGAGGTCGCTGCCCGGCGAGAAGAACGCGTCGATATTGAGCGCGCCGTCCGGGCCATAGACGTTGGCGCCCAGCCCATTGGCCACTTCCTGCGCCAGCGAGACCACGCCGTCCTGCGCGTGGCAGCCGTAGAGCAGCACGGGCATGCCTTCCTCGTAGTCGGGATGGGCGCGGATGCGGTCGATGATGGTGGCGGCGTCGGCCATCCGCGACGGCCCCGTGCCGCTCGCGTTCATCTCCACGCCGCCGAACACGCCTTCGGCYCGCACCGTGAAGTAGCCCGGCACACGCGGCACGGAAATGCCGACCGCCGCACCATCGAACGTGACCTGYCCCGCCTCCTGCGCCAGATCCAGATGGGCCGGCCCGCGCGGGAACTGCGCCAGCTGGCCGAGATGGTCCACGCGCCGCCCGCCCTCGCGGCGCACCAGCGGCGCTCCGGCGCGGAAATCCTCGGGCAAGGCGATACGGATCTCGCCCCCRTAGCCCCGATTCAGCGCGAGGCTGCCGGCGCGCGTGGTGCGGCCGGTCAGCGTCACCGGAATCGTGCCGATCAGGTTGCCGTCGTGGATCCGACCCTGGAAGCCGCGTTGCGCGACCACGGCCACCTGCACCGGCTGGCCGGCCTGCACGGCCTCGTCGGCGCTGGCCAGCGCCTGCTGGAGCGAGTCATGCGAGGACTCCGGCAGGCCGCTGCGCACGGTCACCTCGCCGCCAGCCGCCGGCAGCACCACGTAGTGCACGCCGGCCAGCCGCCCGCCCGAAGCGTGCACGCCGTCGATCGTCGCCGCGATGGCGCCGGCGTCGACGGTCTCGTCGCGCAAGGACCAGCTACCGTCGCGCACCGGCGCGGCGTCCGTGCGGCGCGTGGACACGGCGCGCGGACGCGGGCCGGCTTGTCCTTGAGGATGGCCCCCCGCCGGCGTGCGCCCGCCATGGTGGATCACCGCGTTGGCCGCCTCCGCCACCGGCGTGCGCGCCACGCCCGGGCCGCCGAACCAGGCATTCGGCGCGGCACCGGGGCCGGMAGGCAGTTCGCCCGTGGCCGCGTGGCGGTAGAGCTGGACGATGGCGGCATGCACGTCGGTCGAGAAGCCGTCCACCGTCGGCACGCGCTCGCGCGAGACGCCATCGACGGCACCCGCATCGGCAGCCGCCTGCAGCACGCGCCGCAGCTCGTCGGGCGTCTGGAACCGCTCGATCATGTTGCCGCGCTTGAGCAGCAACGCCGACAGCGCATACGCGCCCCAGTTGGACACGCTGGCCGTCACCACATGGTCCGCCGTGATCTCGGCCGCGATCTGCTTGCCGTTCCAGCCCTTCGGGATCAGGCCCTTGAGCCCGCCCATGCCCACCTCGTTGCCGCCGTCGCCAATGCCCAGCGTCTCCACGCCCTCGCGCGCGTTGGCCTGGATCAGGATCTCGTCGATGGCCGGGTTGAAATCGTCGATCTCGATCCCGCGCATATTGTTCTTGGTGCCGTCCGCCGCGCGCGACGGCAGTTCGATCGCCATCACCCGGTCCGGCCCCACGGCTTCCAGCAGCGCCCGCGCCGGGGCCTTGGCGTCGCCCACGGGTACGTCGAAAACCTTGATGTTGTCGGTCGGCTCGCCCATCTCGCGCAGGATGGCCTCCAGGATCGGCTTGTTGGCCGAATCCACCACGTAGGTCACCTGCTTGCCGCGCAGGCGCAGCGCCCGGCCCAGTTCGGCCGTGCCCGGCGGCCCGTCGGTCTCGGGCATGCCCTTGGCGACCGAGAACCCGGTCAGCAGCATGATGTTCTCGCCACTTTCCAGCGCCGCCGCCGCGCGCTGGGCCCCGTCCGGCATGTAGAACTCGCGCAGGCCCCGCCCGATATAGCTGAAGCTGACCCGATCCACCGGGTTCAGGTGGCGGCCGGCATCCACCAGCGCGCGCACGCCGGACACATCGGCGGCTTCCCCGAACGGCGACTTGAACACGCGGATGTCGTTGCGGCCACCCATGGCGTGTGCCAGCCGGGACACCGCCGAGGGTTGGCCGGAGGTGACCACCATCGTCGGCAGCGTCTTGCTGTCGGGCACCTGCATCGGGTCCAGCGGCGTGTCCAGCAGGTCCGTGGCCTGCAGCAGGCCCTTGTCGATCAGCACGTCCACGGCCTTGCGCGCCTGGAACTGCATCGGGTCGATCAGCTTCACGTGGGACATGCCGATGGCGTCGAGCTGCTGGCGCACCAGCGACTCCAGCGCCGGGTAGTGCGTGCAGCAGAACCAGACCGAGGTGGTATCGGCCGGAATGCGGTCCAGGTTGATGTAGTCGGCAATCCACTGCTTGAGCTGGGCGAGCTGCGCGCCATCGTCCAGGTGCATCAGGTTGTTGACCGCGCCGGCCCATTCCGTGGCAGGGATTTCCTCCACGGTGCGCCGGCCGCCGCTGGCCTCGCGCACGCCGTTCAGGTAGGCGTGGCCGCCCACCGTGCCGGGCGTGGCCACCACCACGGGCCGCTCGCCGCCCATCTCCACGATCTGCGGCACGGTCTGCTGGATCAGGTTCACCATCTCGAAGCCGTGCATGCGCGCCAGCACCGTGGCCAGCGCCAGGCAGGCGGTGTTGCAGGCGGCCAGGTTCACGTCGCCCATCAGCTTCTGCACGGCCTGCAGGCCGGCGTGGACCTTCTCGGCCAGATCCTCGGGCGTGCGGCCGCCGTAGGTGCCGGCCGCGTGGTCGGTCACCGCCTCCACCTGCACCGCCTTGCCGGTCAGCGCGTAGATGTGGCGGGCGAGGTTCTGGGCGGCCAGCAGGCCGCCGTTGCTCGAATCGAACGCGGTGACGACGATGACATCGTCCTCCACGCGGATGCCGGCGGCCTCGGCATCGACATCCTTCGGCAGGAAGCGGCGCTGGATGCCATCGAACAGCTTCACGAAGTCGAGCCCCTCCGGCAGGCTCTCCGCCGCCTTGCCGAGCAGCTCGTAGACGCCAAGCTGCACGGACTTGTCCATACCGCGCACGCTGGTGGCGCCCACCTCGTAGGTCACGCCGTCGCGCGCGTTGAAGCTCGCCATGGTCTCCAACATGTCGCCGATCTGCTGGATGTCCGGCATCTTGCCTTCGCCGTTGTGGTACCGCTGGAGCGCGAAACCGATGGCCTGCGCGGCCAGGTTCGAGTTCATGCCGGTGACCACGTGGTCCGCGCTCACGTCTGACCAGAGTTCGGCGTGGACGTCCTCGGGCGCCATGGCCCGGGTGATGCGCTCGCGCAGGGGGCGCATGCCAGCCTCGTTGCCGTGGTCGCCCACGGCCACCGTCAGCACGCCCTTCATGTCCCGGGCATCCACCAGAAGCTGGTCCACGCGCGGCCCGCCGGCCACGGCCTCCCCGGTCTGGAGGCGGTATTCGTTGTTCAGGTTGCGGCCGGCTACYTCCACGGCGATGACGGCCTCGGGCTGGTGCATCGCCAGCAGCGCCTTGGATTGCAGCGTGGCSGCCAGATGGTCCTTGGCGCGGAAGGTTTCCACGCGYGCGTTGGGYTGGTCGAGGTCATTGCGCAGCATCTTGCGCAGCGCCCGGCCGTGGGCGCGGTCGGTCACGTAAACCACTTCCTTGCCGAGCGAGGTCAGGTACGCGCCCAGCGAGGCCGCGCCGATCACGCCATTGGTCTCGGCATGGCCATGCGCGGTCAGCGGCGCGGTGACGATCATCACGCGGTCSAGGTCCGCCAGTGCCCGCGCGGCCAGCTCGGCGCCGTACGGCACGCCGATCTGCTCCATGCGGCCGTCGATCCAGAGCACGTTGTCGAGCGGGGAGATGGCGTTCTGGCGCAGCGCGTGCGCCGGGGCATCGGCCTCGTCCGCAGTACGCGCCGCGCGCGCCGCCTCCTCGGCCGGGCCATGCCGGATGGTGCGTCGCTGGGCGGGGGCGGCCCCTTCCGCATCGCCCCGGCCCCGCCGCAGGGCCGGGCCGTGGAAGATGCGCCGGCGCTCGGACGCGGCGCTTTCGGATCGACGGTCTGCGGCATCGGCGCTTTCGCGCCGGCGGCTGGTCGCCTCGGACAGATAGCGCTCCTGGGCCCGCGCCAGCGCGCGATCCATCATATTGGTGATGACGCGGTCCTGCACCAGCGTGCCGCGCGCGCGGAATGCCTGCCAGCGCGAGGCGACCTGCTGGGCGTCCGGCGACGTCGTCGGCCGGGTGGTGGCGCCTTCCGGCGTGTTGGTCGACCGTCCAGTGGATGGTGCAGCGGGGCTGGTCGGCTCTCCCGGCGTGCGCGCGCGGTTCGACGTCGAGGGACGTCCGGCCTCGCCATCGCGCGCGCCAGGGCGCTGGCCCGGCGCCGGCACATCGTCGTGCAGGCGCGGACGGCCGCCGCCCGGGTTGGCGGCATCGCGCGACGTACGCGGCGCGGTAGTCACGTCAGGATCRCCGTCCCGCAGCACGTTGGCGGCCTCGCCATYGGCGGCGCGGTTCGCGGGGCTGTTGGCGGCATCGTCCAGCGGCGTRCGGCCGCGCGTGCGCTGGTAGGTATCGCGCACGGACTCGCCCACCCGCTTCTGGATRGCTGCCGGCATCATCTGCGTGGCGCCCATCAGCAGCATGGCGCTGTTCTGCACCACCTCGCTGACGCTCATGTCCTTGCCGTGCTGGGCGAACGCCGTGGCCTGCTGGGCGGTCTGCACACCGCCGATGCCGAACGCGGTGCCGTTGAGCACGCGGCTGGTCGTGCCGAAGCGCGAGGCCGACTGCATCAGCGTTTGGCCCGCCATCTCCCGCACCGTGCCGCCGCCAGCCGCCACCCGCACGCCGGCATTGGCCGCCAGCGAGCCGAACTTGGCAAAGCCCATGCCGCCGATGCCGGCCACCGAGCCGCCCACGTTCAGCCATTGGGACATCGCCTCCTGGCTCTTGAACGGATTGATCGAGCGGCCATGATCGGCGATGTTGTCCAGCTCGTGCCACGAGGTGCCGATGCCGTAGCCCATGCTGCCGATCATGCCGCCCCAGGCCACCGCCACCAGCGGCGTCAGCGTGCCGCCCGACGCCACCATGACCACCCCGCCCGCCACGGCRCCGACCGCCGCCACGCCGAGGTTGACCCAGCCCATGACCTTTTCCGTGCCGGTCACGATATGGGCGTCCATCGCCTCGTAGCTGACGTGGCCATCCCTGCCGAGATCGAGGTTACGGTCGGCGATGTAGACGGTGCCCTTGTCGGCCAGGAGGTTGTTCTCCTGGAAATCGCGCTTCGGGTCGGCGCCCTCCTTGCCGTAGACGGAGCCGCTGTCGTCCACCCACATGGTGTTGCCGTCGCGGCCCTTGAACTCGAACACCGCGGTCTGGTASGCCGCACTGCCCGGCTGGGTCACGAAGATCGGGATGGCCGAGGCCGTCGCGTCATTGCCGGCATTGGCRCGGATCTCCGCCTTGACGTCCTTGATGGTCTGGGGCGTGGCGCTGGGCATSGCCAGCTGGATCGCCTTGTCGAGCGCGGCGTCGTCGCCGACCTTGGCCTTCAGGTCCTGCTTCTGCAGGCCCATGCTGTCGAACGACTGGCGCAGGATCTCGTCCTTGTCGAGATCGAACATCTTGTTCTGCTCTTTGGCCTCGGCGCTCTCGCCGTACTTCTCGTTGCCGCGCGCGGTGGCCTTCTGGACGTAGTAGTCCGACATCGGCGGCGCGTCCTTGCTGGACTTCAGTGCCTGCTCGAAGGCGATGGAGAGCCCGGTGTAGCCCTGCGCGGCGGCGTCCTGGGCGCCGCCGTAGATGCGGCCCTGGCGGGAGCTGCCGGACTGGTTGCTCATCATCAGCAGGCTGACGTCGTTGTCGCGGTCGGTCAGCCAGGCGGCCGTGCGCTGGGCGGCGGGGCCGGAGCCCGGTTTGGCGCCTTCGGTGGTGGCGTAGTAGTTGGCGTCGGCCTTGTCCACCACGGCGGCCAGCCCGTGGTAGAAGTCGTCCCAGTCGTTGTAGCCGGCGCCGGTGCTGTCGTTGCGGGCGGTCCAGTCGTTCTTGTACTCCGAGCGGACGGTCTCCAGCAACGTGTCGGCATCCTCGGGAATCAGGTTCGGCGCGGTGTCCTGCAGGTACTGGCCCACCTTGTCGGCGTACATGTCCTGCTGGCCCTGGATCGGGCGACCCTCGTCGTCGTGCGTCTTGTTCTTGAGGTTCTTGTCCATCGCCGCGTTGATCTGCGTCTTGAACAGGTCGCTGTCGAAGCGGTCGTTGTGCACGGCCACGTACTGGGCGCGCTCGTCGGGCGACTGGGCGGCGTCCACGCCAGCCTTGCGGGTGGCCAGCGCGCCGTTGACGTCGCCGGCATCGAGCTGCCTGGCGATGCTGGTGGTCATGGTGTCCACGCGCTGCTCGGTCGATGCCTGGAGCAGCACGCGCATATGGTCCAGCGCCGGCGTGGTCGCGGTCGCCTTCTCTTCCGGCGTCTTCGCGCGGGCCTTGGCCGCGTCGGTCAGCTGCTGCGCCGTGTAGAACAGGAGCTGGCCGCCGTACTGCTGCACGCCCTGGTTGTACTGCGCGGTTTTCGGGTCGCCGGCCGGGGCGTTGGGGTCGGGGCGGAGGCTGTCCGCATCGAGCGACTTGTAGAGGACGTAGCCGGCCGGGTTGTCCTTCATCATCGCCCGTTCGTCGGCGGGCAGGTCGCGCGTGAGGACCGAGTTGGGATCGTTCTTCGCATAGGGATCGAGCGTCAGGCCCTCCATGTGGGCCAGCGCCAGCGTGGTCGGGTCGGTCTTGGCCAGCCCGCGCTCGAAGTCGTTGGTGGGCACGAGGTTGGCCATCTCGCCCTTGAGCTGCCCCTTGGCATTGGCGAGGTCGATGACCTTGCCGAGGTCCGGGCTGGCGCCGTAGCGCTCCTTGACCTCGGCCACGGCCTGCTCGCGGAAGCGCTCGGGCACCTTGACGCCCTGCCCCTTGTCCAGTGCCGCGCGCTGCGCCTTGGCGTCGTTGACGGCAGTCGTATAGATCGACATGCCTTCCTGCCGCTCGTAGCGGTTCGGCGTCTTGTCGTTCTGGACCGTCTTCAGGCCCTCATCGGAATCATGCTGGTAGCGATTGACCGCCGAGGTGTCGATTTCCTTCTGCAGGGCGGCAGTGAAGTCGTCGCTGGCCTTCTGGAGGTCCTGCTGCGCGGCGGTGTCGTTGGCGCGAGCGGTTTGCAGGTCATCGTCGAGGCCCGCCTCGGCCCGGCGAACGCCGCCGGGGATCTTGTTGTAGGCGGCCGTCTCCTGCTGGAGCGTCTTGCCGGTGGCTTCGGCCTTGTCCTGCGCCAGCACCAGCTTGAAGCGGGCCGCGCCGGTGTCGCGCGCGGCCTGGTTGGGCTCGGTCTTCAGGTAGTCCTTCCTGGCGTCCTCAAGGTTGGCCTTGAGCGCCGGGTCGTCGTAGCGCTTGGTGATTTCCTTGAGCTTGGCGTCGACGGCGGCCGTCTCGTCCCGTCCGGTCTGGGCCGCGTGATTGGCCGCCACGCGCAGCTCGTTCTGCACGCCGCCGAGCACGGTGCCGTACTTCTCGCCCAGCGGTTTCCACTTGGCGTCGGTCATCGGGCCGCCGTTCAGCTTGTCGACGGTATCGTCGTAGGCGCTCTTGGCGTCTTTCTCCCAGCGGTCGGTGTGTGCCTTGGCGTCGTCCTCTTCCTGCTTGCGCTTGGTCTCGGCGGGGTCGGGCGGCGGCGCGGCAGGCTTATCCGTCTTCGGGGCACTGGCCAGCGTCAACGTGAGCGGCTCGTTGCCGGTGTAGACCGCATTGGTGACCTGCGGCGTCTGCTGGGGCTTCTCGGTCTGCTCGGTCTTGGCCGGCTGCTTGGGCGTCTCGGGCTGCTGCGGCTGCTGGGCGCGGGCGGCGGCTTCCTGCTGGGCGCGGCGCTGGGCCTGCTCCTGGGCCTCCCGCGCGGCGCGCTCCGCGGCTTCGCGGGCGCGCTCGGCGGCCTCGGCGGCGGCACGGGCGGCGGCCGCTGCGGCGGCCCGGATCGCATCCATGAAATCCAGCATGTCGCTTGTCTCCACGTGGATGCCGGCAAGCCACGCGGGGCGCGGCGGCCGGCAGGTCAGACGGTGCCGCAGATTTTGCGCGCGCGGGCACGCGCGCGACACTATGAGAACTCGTAGGGCTGACTGGTGCTACAGCCGGCGCTACAGCCGGTTGTTGTCGAGGTCGGTCACCAACATGCAGCCCGGCGCGTGCGTGATGCAGATTTCGGGGCGCGCCTCGCGGATCACGGCCTGCGGGGTGACGCCGCAGGCCCAGAACACCGGGATCTCGTGGGCGYCCAGGGGCACGGCATCGCCATAGTCGGGGGATTCGATGTCCTCGATGCCGATCAGCGACGGGTCGCCGATATGCACCGGCGCCCCGTGCACGTCCGGGTAGCGCGCGGTGATCTCGGTGGCCAGGATCGCGTCGGCGGCGGACAGCGGGCGCATGGACACCACCAGCTTGCCGGAGAGCCGCCCGGCCGGCCGGGTCTCGATATCGGTGCGGAACATCGCCACGTTGCGGCCCAGGTTGATGTGCTTGAGCGGCACGTTGGCAGCCAGCAGCGCGTGCTCGAACGAGAACGAGCAGCCGATGGCGAAGGCCACGAAGTCGTCACGCCACAGCTCCGCCACGCTGGCGGTCTCGTGGTACTCGGTGCCGTGGCGATAGACGCGGTACATCGGCACATCGGTGCGGATATCGACATCCACGCCCAGGTTGCGGAAGACCGGATCGCCCGGATCGGTCACGTCGATCACCGGGCAGGACTTGCGGTTCARCGCGCAGAACTGGAGGAAGTCATAGGCCCAGTCGCGCGTCAGGATCACGATATTGGCCTGCACGTAGCCCCGCGCCAGGCCGCTGGTGTGGCCACGGTAGCGGCCCTCGCGAATGATGCGGCGCAATGCGGCGGGGTCGTCGGGCAGGATCGAGGCGGCGTGCTGGAGAGGCTGGTTCATGGCTGCGGCGTGGGAATCGGGTGAAGTCGAAACCGATTCTGGTGGCCGGTGCCGCATCGCGTCCAACAAATCTTTCGGGTGGCGCGCGATAAAGAAATCCGATGACTACGAGCCTGCGTGGGAGGTTTCGGGCATGGCGGTGGCCAGCACCGGGGAGGCCGCCGTGGCCATGTCGTCGCCCACTTCGAGGCAGAAATCGGCCACCACCTGCGTGGCGATCTCGACGATGGACTCGTTGACTTCCAGCCCCGCGCCGATGCGCCACGAGGCCACGATGTCCAGCGCCGGCGGGTGGTTGTCCACCTGCACCACGGCCAGCGTGCCGTCGGCCAGTTCCTGCCGGACCAGTGCCGGCGGCACCGCGCCGATGCCGAAGCCATCGCCAATCAGCCGCGTCATGGCCGCCACCGAGTTGACGCAGTTGATGCGCGGCGAGGTCACGCCGTTCAGGTGGAACAGGCTCAGGATGTCCTGGTGCGGCCGGGAATTCTTGACGAAGGTGATCACGCGCTCGGCGCCCAGCGCCTCCAGCGATGGGTACGGGCGGTCATAGGCGCTGCCCTTCGCCACGATCCAGCGGATGGGGTAGCGCGCCAGCTCGATGTTGCGGACGGTCTCCAGCCGCAGCAGGTCGGTCTGGAAGATCACGTCGAGGTAGCCCTTCTGCAGTTGGTCACAGAGGTTGAGCGCGGCATCGGCAGTCAGCTCGATCTCAAGCTGCGGATAGGCCTGCATCGCGCGCTTGACCACGGTGGAGAGCCAGGTATGGATGACCGAGTCCATCGCGCCGATGCGCACCCGCCCCGCGATGGTGCGCGAGCGGTCCAGCGATTGCCGCAGATGGTGCATCGTGTTCACCATCTTCTCCGCGTACTCGAGCACGCGCTGGCCCTCGGGCGTCAGCGTCACGCCTCGCGAATCGCGCAGGAACAGCTTCACGCCGAGGTCTTCCTCCAGCACGGCAATGCGGCTGGAGATGGACGCCTGCGTGCTGAACAGCTTTTCGGCGGTCAGCCGGAAGCTGCGCAGACGCGCGACCCAGACGAAGGTTTCGAGGAAACGCAGGTTCATGGGGTGGGGGCTTGCGGGAGAGGGGCGACAACCGTCGCGGATTTTGCGTCGGCAGCGGCTTCCAGCGCCACCTCCTCCGCCCTCGCCTTCAAATTCCCCAGCGCGGCCTGCATCGCATCCCCCAGCGCGTGCGGATACTCGGAGCCCGCGCCATCGGGCAGCGCGAAGGGGTCCAGCCACACCTGCCACGTCAGGATCGTGGTGCCGGCATCGAGCCCCGGCTTGGCCTGCAGGCGCCCGCGCGTATGGCCGGAGAGCTTGCGGTAGCTATAGGCGTAGGGCCCCTTGTCGGTCAGGATGTCCACGGCCGGCAGCCCGCCCGCCTTGTAGACCATGCGCCGGACCGTGCCGGGCGCGCCACTGCCGAGCACTACGTCGCAMCGTTTGAATTCGCCGTCCCATTTCGCCAGTGCGCAGTAGCCGCCGGCCTGCTGCCACACCAGGTCGGCGTCGGCGTTGATCGCCACCGAGCGCTCCACGGGCACCAGTTGGGCGTGCGCGGCACCGGCMGCGCCAAGCAGCAGGACCACGAGCAGGGGTCGAAGCGAGAGGTTGGGGAGCATGGGAATGGGCGTGCAATGAGATTGCCGCAAGCCTACCGGCGACGTGCGCGCGCGACCACTACCGAGCACTCGTAGGAAACCCTCGCCTACGGATCTCCGTAGGAAGTGACGGGGCTGGCGCGCCGTATGCTTACGCCTTCCCCTGCGAAAGGGGGGCATCGGCACGATCAGGGAAAACCCCGAACCGCTGCGCGGGCGCTCTCCCGCAATCCCCCGAATTAGCTGCCTTTCAGCACAGGATTCAATTTTTCTTATCGGCCCTCGCCCGAAAAACTAGTTGGACGCGAGGGAGGCGCGGTTTCAAGAATGCAGGACAAGAACAAGAAGAACCATCGGCAAAGCCCTGGCAAGAGACCACGACAAGACCACGAAGAGGAAAGGCATGGAATCGCAGATCGGCCGTATCGACACCCCCGCGCAAGCTGACACCACCCCGCACGCCGAGCCATCGCGCGGCTTCTTTTCCTGGTATCGCGACATCACCCCCAACGAACGCCGCACGTTCTGGAGCTGCAAGGTCGGCTACGCGCTGGACGCCATGGACACGCAGTTCCTGAGCTTTGTGATTCCCACGCTGATCGCCACCTGGGGCATCTCCCGTGCGGACGCCGGCTTCATCGGCACCGCCACGCTGCTGACCTCCGCCGCCGGCGGCTGGGTGGCCGGGATCCTGTCGGACCGCATCGGCCGGGTGCGCACGCTGCAGCTGACCATCCTCTGGTTCGCCTTCTTCACCTTCCTGTGCGGACTGGCGCAGAACTATGAACAACTGCTGATTGCCCGCGCGCTGATGGGCTTCGGCTTCGGCGGCGAATGGACCGCCGGCGCCGTGCTGATCGGCGAGGCGATCCGCGCGCAGGACCGCGGCAAGGCCGTGGGCATGGTGCAGGCGGGCTGGGCCATCGGCTGGGGGCTTGCCGCCCTGCTCTACGCGCTGGTGTTCTCGCTGCTGCCGGCCGAGACGGCATGGCGCGCGCTGTTCCTGATCGGCCTGTTGCCGGCCGTATTCGTGATCGTGCTGCGCCGCATGGTCAAGGAGCCGGAGGTCTATACCGAGCACAAGGCCCGGGAGGCCCGGCAGGACCAGGACCGCGCCTCTTTTACCGCGATCTTCTCGCCGAAGCTGCTGTCCATCACGCTGCGCGCCGCGCTGCTGACCACCGGCGCCCAGGGCGGCTACTACGCTATCACCACCTGGCTGCCGACCTTCCTGAAGACCGAGCGCGGCCTGACCGTGCTCGGCACGGGCGGCTACCTGGCGATGGTGATTGTCGGCTCCTATATCGGCTACGTGACCAGTGCCTACCTGACCGACCGCATCGGCCGCAAGCGCAACTTCATCCTGTTCGCCATCGGTTCGATGACCATCGCGCTGGCCTACACGCACATCCCGGTCAACGACACCGTCATGCTGCTGCTCGGCTTCCCGCTCGGCTTCTTCGCCTCGGGCATCTTCGCCGGCATGGGCGCGTTCCTGACCGAGCTGTTCCCCACGCGGGTGCGCGGCTCCGGCCAGGGCTTCTGCTACAACGTGGGCCGGGCCATCGGCGCGTTCTTCCCGTTCCTGATCGGGCAGGTGAGCCAGCAGATGACGCTGGGCCACGCCATCGGCATCTTTGCCGCGGCGGCCTACGGCGTGCTGATCCTGGCCGCGCTGACGCTGCCCGAGACGCGCGGCAAGCAGCTGGAGGACTGACATGCAAGACGCGGTGCACAAAACCATGGACCGGACAGGGAAAGTGGCGACGACACCACGGCGCTTGCGGCATCGGTGCCGACTGGCGTACGCTTGCACCCACGCCGCGCCCGCCGCCCAGAATCATAAGATCGACCGGCCGCGTGGCGTTCACCATCAGGTCCATACGGGCCGCGCCTTCATGGCCCGCACCCAGCCAGCACAACACTAGAACACCAGAACATCGACAGCCCGGGCCCATGAGCCCGCGCAGCAAGGTGCAGCAACGGTTTCCGACGGGATYCGGGTCAGCAGTATGTGGAGCCAGACGGCTCGGCAGGCATACGCACGGAGGCCTTATGACCAGAGCAGTAGAAGTTGTATCCGGCATGGACGCGGGGGCGTCCGCACTGGATACCGCAAGCACGCTGCGCGCCCGCCGCGCGGCGCCCGCCATGGCGAGCCCGACCAGCCCCACCATGGCGCACCACGGCATCCGCTTCTATGGCGAACGCCAGATCGTGCCGGTACGCGCGCGGCCCCGCCAGGGCGGCTCGCCGGGGCTGGTCTCGGCGCTGGCMGGCGAAGGCACGCACGAGGGCCGCAGCACRGTCATGCAGGCCGCGATCCACGCGATCGGCTTCGACTACCTCGGCTACGGCACCGCCGCCAACGTGGGCGGGCACATCCAGCCGCGCACGTTCTTCGACACCTATACGGCCCCCGGCTGGCGCGACCGGTACTTCCGCGAGCGCTATTTCGAGATCGACCCGCGCAATCCGCAGCCCGGCATGTTCGGCCTGCCGATGGTGTGGGACGCCGATGACCTCGAACACACCCCGCCCGGCGGCATTCCGCCGCTGCGCCTGCGCCGTTTCCTCGACGACCTGCGCGACGCCGGCATCCGCAGCGGGGTCTTCCTGAACCTGCCGATGCCGGGCACCAGCGACATCGTCATCATCAGCTTCATGTCGGGCATCGAGAGCCGCCGCTGGATTGGCGACACGGTGCTGGGKCAGGCGCTGACGGTGGGGCTGGGCCTGCACGAGTTCCTGACCTGCCATGCCGAGATCCCCACGGCGGGCCGACCCAAGGAGGGCTTGTCGGACGTGCAGCGCGACATCCTCGCCTGCCTGGCGCAGGGCCTCTCCGACAAGGAGATCGCGCGCCGCATGGACATGTCGATCTTCAACGTGGACTACCACATGCGCCGCCTGCGCAGCCACTTCGGCGTGCGCAACCGCGTGCARYTSGCGGCTGCCGCCACGCTGCTGCGCCCCGCTGCGCCGCTGCCGGGCCACCCGGTTGCTGGTGACACGGCGCCGGCCATCATCACCGATCATCGCGCCGCCGCGCTGGCAGGCTGAGGGCGCCGGGGGACTTACTCCTCGCCCGTGGCCCAGCGCATGAGGTCTGCCACGCGCGTATAAAGCGCGCGATCGATCGGGCGGTCCAGCGGCACGCTCATGTAGAGCCTTTGCGCGAGGTCGGAATCGAACGCCGAGGGAATCAGGTAATCGGCCGCCGCCTGCCGGATGCGSGCGGCCACGTGGCCACCGCCCTTGGCCAGCACGCGCGGCAGCGTGCCCGGGCCGTCGTAGCGCAGCGCCACCGCGTATTGCGTGGAATACACCACCGCCGTGGACACGCGCACGCGCTCGCCCACGCCGAAGAACGCCGCCTCGAAGAAGGCCGCGCGGCGCCGCCCGGCCATGATCGGGTCGCCCTGCGTGTCCTTGTGCTCGCGCCGGTACTCCTCCACGCTCATGCGCTGCTGCTTCATGAACTGGTAGCGCTCGTGCACGTAGTCCACCACGGCCATGATCAGGTAGATCAGCGCGGCCCAGCAGCACATGCGCAGCAGGATGTAGGCCACCAGYACCAGGATTTCGGCCGGTCGGGCGTGGCCCGAGCGCACGCCGTCCTCGATGGCGCCGAGCGCGAGGATATAGACCAGCCCGCCCAGCAAGGCGATCTTCAGCACGATCTTGGCGAGGTTGACCAGGTTCTTCACGGCGAACATCCGTTTCAAACCTTCAGCGGGATTCAGCCGCGCCATGTTCGGCTTGATCTGCTCGAATGCCACCAGCGGCCCCACCTGGACGAAGGCGCCGAGGATGCCGCACACCAGCGCCACGGCCGCCACCGGCAGCACGCCCATCAGCAGGAAGCGCGCGCTGGCCTCRCCRAGCACCAGCATTTGCTGATCCTGCAGATGCTGCGGYACGGCRCCCATCGCGCTATGCCAGAGCGCCTGAAACAGCCGTACGAAGTAACGGCCSAGCACCCA
This sequence comes from Cupriavidus sp. KB_39, assembly GCF_052114485.1. Lineage (NCBI taxonomy): Bacteria > Pseudomonadati > Pseudomonadota > Betaproteobacteria > Burkholderiales > Burkholderiaceae > Cupriavidus > Cupriavidus sp. KB_39. The sequence goes on along the minus strand of NZ_JBFREV010000053.1, from coordinate 15,192 downwards.
CAGCAGGGCCAGCACGCCGAGGAACACCACGGAGGACGTCACGTCCGTGCTGCGCGGCACCTCRCCGCGCTTGCGCGCCTCGTCCAGCTTGCGGCGGGTCGCTTCGAGGTTCTTCTCGCCGTCCTGGCTCATGGGCCGCCTCCCCCTCCTGCGCTCATGCCCTTGCGCAGCAGGTCGATCAGGGTATTGTCGGGCCGCAGGAAGCCCTGCAGCGTGTCCACCATTACCGCCAGCATCAACACCAGCATCAGGAACGCCACGGTGATCTTCACCGGCTGGGCGAACTGGAACACATCGAACTGCGGCACGAAGCGCGCGATCAGCGCGAAGCCCAGCTCCACGATGACRAGCAACAGCAGGATCGGCGCGGCCAGCTTCACCACCCACGAGAACAGCGTGCCGGCATAGGCGCCGGCGAACCCGATTGACGACAGCGACAGCTCAGGGCCGAACGACATCACCGGCCAGAACGCGAACGACTCGATGATCACGCCCGTCATCGCGAAAAACCCGCCGAACGAGGCAAACAGCGCGATGCCGAGGTGGGACAGCAGGTTCTCCATCGGCCCGTCTTCCTGCTGGGTCACCGGGTCGAAGAAGGTGGCGTTGCCGGAGCCGGTCTGGAAGTCGATCAGCTCGCCCACCATCTGCAGCGCCACGAAGAACAGGCCGAAAGCCATGCCCAGCAGCAGGCCGATGAACGCCTCCTTGAAGATCAGCACCAGCCACAGGCCGTTGGCGATATGGTCCAGGTCCACCCGCGCGCCGGGCGAGACGAACAGCGCGATGGCCAGCACGATGCCGTTGCGCGCCACGCCGGGCACGGCCTGATGCGACAGGAACGGCAGCACGGTAAACGCCGTGAGCAGGCGCGGCATGACCAGCACGATGGGCATGACCACCTCGCGCCCCCAATGGAACAGCCATGCCGGATCGATGGTGGAGCCCTGCATGCGCTATGCCGCTCCGTCCACATGATCGGCACGATGCCAGCCCCGTACGGCGGCCTCGTCCACGGCCTCGTCGTCGCGGCGTTCCAGCCCCGCGCGGGCGTCGGCCCGGGCCCGCGCCACCAGTTCACGCGCCCCGACCAGCCGCCCATGGGCGCGCAGCAGCGCCTGACGGCTCTCCTCGAACACGGTGCGGCGGCGTTGGACCTCGTCCAGCGCCTCGGCCAGCCGCGTGTTGGCGCGCCCGATGCGGGCGTCGAAGGCGGCCTGCCAGCCCTGCGCGTCCAGCAGGCCGGACACCGACACCCCGCCCTGCGTGGCGCCATCGCGCAAGCGGGTGATAAAGGCGGCGCGCTCGGCCAGTGCGCCCTGCACGGCCTGCTGGGCGGTTTCGGCATCCCGCAGGCCTTCCATCACCCAGGCGCGGTGCTGCTGCATCACGCGCGTGGCGTCCTCGTGGCGACGCTGGCGCACCGATTCAAGCTGGGCGAGTCGCGGATCGTGGCTCATGGTTTCGCTTCCTGCCGGATGGCCTGCGCCAGCTTGGCGAGCGCCCCGGCAAAGGTGTCGAGCCGGATCGCCGGCTGGGTCAGGTAGGCGCGGATCGCGCCGATGGCGCCCACCGCCGCGTCGGCCACGGCATCGGCGCCGGGCCGGTACTCGCCAATCTGCAGCAGCAGCTCCATGTCCTGGAACTTGGCCAGCAGCTGGCGCAGGCGCAGGGCRTCCTGCTGATGCGGGCCAGCCGCCACCTGCGGCATCACGCGGCTGACCGACTGCAGGATGTCGATGGGCGGATACTGGCCCGCGCTGGCGAGCTTGCGGGACAGCACGATATGGCCGTCGAGGATCGAACGGACTTCCTCGGCAATCGGGTCGCTGTCGTCCTCGCCTTCGGTCAGCACCGTATACGCGGCGGTAATCGACCCCTGTACGCCGGTGCCGGCGCGCTCCAGCAGTTGCGGCAGCATCGAGAACACCGAGGGCGGATAGCTGCGCCGCGTGGGCGGTTCGCCGCCGGCCAGCCCGATTTCGCGCTGTGCGCGGGCCAGCCGCGTCAGGGAGTCCACCAGCAGCAGCACGCGCTTGCCCTGGTCGCGGAAGTGCTCGGCGATGGCCGTGGCGGTGTAGGCGCAGCGCACGCGCTCCATCGGCGAGCGGTCGGACGTGGACACCACCAGCACCGTGCGCGCCATGCCCTCCGGGCCCAGGCTGTATTCGATAAACTCGCGCACTTCCCGGCCCCGCTCGCCCACCAGCGCCACCACGTTCACATCGGCCGCCGAACCCCGCGCCAGCATGCCGAGCAGCGTGCTCTTGCCTACGCCCGGCGGCGCGAAGATGCCCACGCGCTGGCCTTCGCCCAGCGTCAGCAGGCCGTCGATGGCGCGCACGCCAGTGGCCAGCGGCTCGCGGATCAGGCGGCGCGTGAGCGGATCGGGCGGCTCGTTGTCGATGGGCACGCGCGTCACGCCCACGAGCGAGCCCTTGGCATCGATCGGCTCGCCCAGCGCATCGAGCACGCGCCCGAGCAGCGCGGCGCCGGCCGGGCATTGCGGCCCGTGCATCGCCGGCACCACCTCGGTCAGCGCGGAAATGCCGGTGATGCGCCCCAGCGGCGTCAGCACGGCAGTCTGCTGCATGAAGCCGACCACCTCCGCCAGCAACGGCGCCTCGCCCGGCGTGACCAACTGGCAGATCTCGCCGACATGCGCCTGGATGCCGGTGGCATGGATCAGCATGCCGACGGCCTTGCTRACGCGGCCACGCATCGCCACCGGCGTGAAATGGTCGAAGGCGCGGCCCAGGTCGGCGGCGGCATGCTGGAGCGCAGCCTGGATGTCGGCGGSGGGCAGTTCGGTCGCCATGGTCGTCTCCGTCAGCTAGCCTGCAGGCGCCGCGCGAACGCCTCCAGCTGGGCCTGCAGGCCCACTTCCATCGTCCCGGACGGGGTCAGGATGCGGCAGGCATCGGCTTCCAGGCTCCCTTCCACCACCACGTTGGCGCGGCGCGGCCAGTCGAGCGTCTCGGCCAGYTGGTCGAGCAGGCCGCGCACGGTCTGTTCGCGACCGAGCGGAATCTGGATGGTGATGAACGGCTCGGCGCGCACCAGCGCCTCCACGCGTTGCAGCGCCACTTCGAGGATGATGTCCGGGTCCAGCTCGCCCGCGATCTGCTGCACGGCCTTCATGACGATCTCGGCCATGGTGCGGCGCATGCCGGTGAGCTGCCGCTCGGCCTCGGCCGCCGCGCTGACCTGGGCCGCCGCGTGATCGGCCTGCGCGCGGGCCCAGCCGTCGCGGTAGCCGTGCTGGCGCCGCTGTTCGGCCTCGCGCTGGGCCTCGGTGCTGATGTGCAGCGCCTCGCGCCGGGCGGACTCGATGACCTCCGCCGCATCCATCAGCGCCGCGTACTCTGCCTCCTTGAGCACCTTGCGCTCGGACAGCAGCTGCAGGTTCTCGCTCGTGATCAGAAAAGCCAGTGCCATGCCGGGAACCGTTCGGGAATCAGGTTAAGCAGCAGGAGTTCGCGCAACTGCGCGGCCTGCGCGCGGGTCAGCGCCACGGGCGGCAGGGCCGCCAGCCGGCGCGGGAACTTGCGCATCAGCGCCTGCCGCAACGGGGCGCCGTAGCCGGCCATCAGGCCGCACAGCAGCCGGTAGCCACGCTCGGCCATCACACGGCCCACGCCGGATGGGCGCGCACGCAGCGGCGCSAGGTTCATCGGCAGCTCGCTGAGGTCCGGCACGCGTTTGAGCAGGAAGGCCACCGCCTGCGCGTCGATCCGCCGCGCCACACGGCGCATGGCGCGCGGCAGCTGGCCGATCAGCGAGCCGGCGATCGATTCGATATTGGCGAGCGGCGCCGGCACGATGCGGCGCTCGCTGGCGAAGCCGGGCTTGTGCACGGCCAGCCCCACCCAAAGTGCCAGCAGGCGCAGCGCGGGACGGTCCATCAGGACGATGCGCGGGAGGACATCGGCGCGGGCATCGCCATCGCCGGTCAGCACGCGCACGAGGGTGTCCCGGGTCACCACGTCGGCGGCAAGACCCAGTGGCGCGGCCAGCAGGTCTGCCGCCGCCGCGCCGAAACGCGCAGGCCGGCGCCACGCGAGCGGCCAGTCGGCGGGCAGCCAGCTCGGATGCAACTGCGCCAGCGGCCGTTGCAGCAGCCCCGCCACGGCCCGGGCCAGCGCGGCATCCGGCAGGGCCGGCAATGCCGGCGCCAGCGCCGTGGGCAGCGCGGCGGCGGGCAGGCTCATGACAGGCCCCGCGACGGCGCACGCGGCGGCCAGCGCAGCCCGCCACGCTTCCAGGCCAGTGCCCCGGTGGCAATCAGCGCGGCGGCGAGCACCACCATCAGCGCGATCAACGCAAAGCGGCCCACCGGGAACGCCCCGGGCACCGCTGCTGCATGGGCGACGGGCGTGAACGGCCGCGCCTCCACCAGCGACAGGGACACGCTGTCATGCGTCACCCCCTCGATGCTGTGCGCCACCATGTCCTTGACGGTCGGCACCAGCAGCCGCAGGTCCACATCCGGCCGATGCTTGATAAAGACGGCCGCCGACGAGGGGCGGATCTTGTCGGAGAGCGGATCGGTGGCCGGAATCACCACGTGTACGCGCGCCGTGACCACACCATCGATATTGCGCAGCGTCTCGGACAGCTCCTGGGAGAGCGCATAGATATAGCGCATGCGCTCCTCGGTAGGCGTGGCCACCAGCCCCTGCTTCTGGAACACCTGCCCCAGCGAGGCGAAGCGCTCGCCGGGCAGCCCCTCGCTACGCAAGATCTCCAGCGCGGCGGGTAGCTGCGACTCCTCCACGCGCACGCTCCAGTTGCCGTCCTGGTTACCGCCSCCCGATTCGCCGGCGCGCGCTTTCTCGRCGTTGAGCCCATCGGCGGTCAGCGCGGCCAGGATCTGGTTGGCCTCGTTCTCGTTSAGGGAGGCGTACAGGTCCACCTTGCAGCCGGCCAGCGCCAGCGCGGCGAGCAGCGGCAGGGCCAGCCGCGCGCGGCACATCCAACGGGGAAGGGGTGCGGTCATTGCTGGTTCTTCAGCAGGCTGTTGAACAGGTTGGTGCCGGCGCTGCCGATGCTCGACGTGACGTGGATCGACGAAAACAGCTCGAGCGACTGGGTCTGGAGCATCATGGCCTGATAGACCACGTCGGAGGTGCTGCCGGTGTGGATGGCGGCGAACATGCCTTCGCGCATTTCCTGCAGCCGTGTGGCCTGCCGCGCGGCTTCCTCGCCGGCCGMCACGTAGCTGGAGCGGATGGCRTTGCCGAGTGTGGTGGACGACGGGTCGCTGGCGGCCTGCGCCGCATGGGCACCGCGCGAGCCATCGGCGGCCTGGCCGCCGCGCACCATATCGGAAAAGGTCTGGGCGTCGGCGGGGTTGGCCTGACTGGCGTGAGTCGGCGCGGCAGGCGGCGCCTGGTGCGCGGCCAGCGTGGCGGCGTCCGAGGTCGGGCCCGCGTTGCCCCCGGCGCCCGCTACGGCCCCGGTGGCGGCAATCGTGGTGGGATCCATGGTGGTTCTCCCGTGTATGTGGCGGTTGATGTCTTCCTCCCCCGCCCCCGGGAGAGGAAGACAACAGACAGCATTGCGAACGTCAGTTCGTGCGCGAGGTCTGCTTCACATCCTGCATGGCGCCCTGGATCAGGTTCGCCTTCTGCGTGTTGTGTGCCATCTCGCTGCTGACGACCGCGTTCTGGCGCGTCAGCGTGTCCTGCAGATTCAGGATGTTCACGGAGAACTCCTGCGCCTTCTGCTGGATCTCGTTCATCTTGGCGTTCAGGTCCACTTCATTTGCCATGGTTTGCTCCTTGGTGGGTTGACGACCTTCCGCCAGGCCCCCAAAGGCCGGCGGCATCTGCATCGCGTGATGCAAATTACTTGCGTTGCGGCGGCGCGGGCACCGGGCTGTCGCGCAGCACCACGCCATCCGCGTCGATTCGTTCGATTTCGGCACCGTTCTTGAGCACCGCCCCTTCGAAATACCGGCTGCCGTTGGCCAGCTGCACCGAGCGCTTGCCCTCGCCGTCCTCGGTGATGCTGACCACGCGSGCYGGAAACACGCCCTGCCAGTTCTCCATCTGGCCATCCCGCACCTGCCGGCGGCGGTTGTCCRCCGTTTCGCGGTAGTCGATGCGGTCCGTGACCAGCACGCCCGGGTGCAGGTCTTCGGTCAGCCGCTTGACCTTGTCGCGCCCGGCCGACGGATCCGCTGTGCCGCTGAGCAGCACGCGGCCCTGCCCCTGATAGGCGATGCCCACGCCGGGCTCGTCCAGATAGCGCTGGATGTGCTCGATCAGATCGTCGGCGGAACGGAGCTGCTGCTGCACGGCGCGGCCGTAGGGCGCCAGCGCCTGGGTCACGCGCTGGCGGTCCACACGTGAATTCACGAAGCCGCGCACCGCGACCGTGCCGTTGGGCTGCGAGACCACCTCCAGTTCGGGAAACGCTGCCACGGTCTTGCGTACCGCCGCCGGGTCCACCTGCGCGCCGGGCACCGGGGCGCCGCGCTGCGAGAGCGTGGCTGCGGCCCAGCCGGCGCCCACCAGCAGCACCGTGGCCGCCACACCCATCGCCGCCATCAGGGCGCGCCCATGACGGCGGGCCGCTTCGCCCTCGCCCTGCCCGTCCGCCTGCCGCTCGGCGCGGCGGCCCGACTCGGCCCAGGCGAACAGGGTGTCGGTGGCTTCCGTCGCCGCCGGCTGCGCGCGCAGCAGCTCCACATCGAGCGAGCCGATAGTCAGGATGTCTCCGCCGGCCAGCGCGAACACGCGCTGCGTGGTGGGACGGCCGTTGATCTCCACGGCGGCATCGCCCACGCGCTCGGCCGAGACCGCCACGTCGCCCACGTTGAGCACCAGATGGCGCGGCTGCACGTCGGCGCCGGGCACGCTGATGTCCACCTCGCCGGCGGCACCCAGCACGTTCTCGCCGCGCCGCAGCGTGACGAGACGGCCGTAGACATCGCCCCCGAGGAACCGGAGCGACCAGCCCGAGTTGCCCTCATGCAGGATGTCGGCCATTTAGCTCATCCCCGGCAGCACGAGGCGCGGCGTGAGCAGGTAGAAGCGCTCCATATTGTTCTGGCGCTTCTCCTGATACTTGAACAGATTGCCGATGATCGGCACGTCCTGCAGCAGCGGCACACCGGACGAGGCGTTGATGCGCTCCTCGGTGGTATACCCCGCGATCAGCAGGCTCTTGCCCTCCTCCACCATCGCCTGCGTGGTGATCGAGCGGCGCCGCACCACCGGAATGCGATCCACGGTTTCGCCCGACAGGTTGCCGTCGGCAATGTCGATGGTCAGCATCACCGCGCGGCTCTGGCTTTCATCGACCACCAGCGGCGTCACCCGCACCGCCGTGCCGGCGGTCACGTTGAAGAGGCCGGCGTCCTGGAAGCCATCCACCCGCACATAGAACTCCTGSAGGTTYTCCAGCGCGGCTTCGGTGTTATCCAGCGTCAGCACCTTGGGCCGGGCGACGAAGTTCGCCTGCCCCCGGTCCGCCAGCGCCTTGACCCGTGTGAGCAGGAAGCGCGTGACATCGTTGCCGATGGCGCCCGTGAACTGCAGGCCGGAAGCCGCCGACGCCGCCGTGGTGCCCGCCTCCGAGGTCAGGTTGCCGAAGGTCAGCGGCGCGTTGTTATTGCCCCCGCCGATCTGGAGGTCCACGTGCCGCGTGTGCAGGCGCCAGTCCACGCCGAGGCTGTCCAGGTCCTCCTGGCTGATGTCCATGATCGTCACCTCGATCTCGACCAGACGCGGCTTCACGTCCAGCGATTCGATCAGGCGACGGTACTGGGCCATGTGGTCGGGCGTGTCGCGCACGAGCACGGCGTTGAGCCGGGTGTCGGCCTGGAACTGCGGCAGTTGTCCGCTGCCCCAGGCGTTGCCCTGCACGTCGGCGGCGATCATGCCGTTCCCGCCCATGCTGTCGAGCACCTGGCCCGGATCGGCGGATGGAATGCTCATGCCGCCGCTGTCGCCGGTGCGCAGCTTGGCCATGCGCGTGGCGCCACGGCTGGTGCCCAGGCTCGGGTTCGAATTCGCCAGCGATCCGCGATTGCGGCCATAGAGATTGCGCAGCACGCTGACCACGCCGGGCACGGTCATCTCCTTGCCGGAGCGGTTGATGCGAAAGTCAGACGCCCACGAGTACTTGAGCGGGAAGAGCTGCACCTCGGCGCGGTCATCGGCGATGGAGCGATCGTCCACGGCGCGCACGGCGGCCCGCACCGTCTCCACATAGCGCTTGGGCCCGGAGACCATCAGCGTGCCTTCGGCGTCGTTGATGGTGATCGGATAGCGCGCATCGGGCACCTGCATCCGTACCAGCGACTCGCGCAGCCGCGTGCCGGCCCCGCGCGCAATCGGAATCACCTCGTTGCGCGCCTCGTTGGCCACGTCGATATAGAGCAGCGAGCCGTCGTAGTAGTACGTCAGCCCGAACATCGCGCAGACGCTGCGCAGCACGTGCTGGGCGGATTCGGTGAACTTGCCGCTGATGGTGCCCTCCACCTTCGGGTCGATCACGGCGGTGGTGCCCTGCGAGGCGGCCAGCTCGCGCAGGAAGTCCGGCAGCCGCTTGTCGCTGRCGGTGGCGGCGAACGGTTTGCCGGACCAGCGCAGGTCGGCCGCCTCCGCTGCCCCGGCCGTAGCCAGCAGGCACAGGCCCAGCAGCAGCGCCATGCAGGTGCGCTGGATCTTGTTTCGGTGCTCCCCAGGGTGCGGCGTCATGTCGGCTCGGTCTCTTTCGGTTCTTGTGGAAGGTTGCGGAGCACTTCAGAGAAACGTCAGCATCGTTTGCAGTGCGCGCTGCGCAAAGCGCATCACTTCGCCGCCCAGCCAGCCGCCCAGCAGCACCAGCGACACCAGCACGGCAATCAGCCGCGTGGACGTGCCGATGCTCTGGTCCTGGATCTGCGTGACGGCCTGCAGCACGGCCACCACCAGCGCCACGACGGTGCCAATCAGCACCACGGGCAGCGTGACCCACAGCACCACCAGCAGCGCCTGGCGGGTGATGTCGAGGATGGTGTCGGCGGTCATGGCGGTCTTACTCGCTCGSCGGGTTCTGGATCCAGCCCACCGGCACCAGCGTCACGTCCTCGTCGACTTCCTGGTACGACAGCACGGCGATACGCGGCGCCACGGGCTCGATCAGCCGTTTGATATAGCGCCGCACATCGGTGCTGACCACGACCACCACGCGCGCGGCGCCGGCTTTCTCCAGCAGCACGCGCAGTTGCTCGCGGATGTCGCGCGTCACGTCGTGGCTCAGCAGCAGAATGTTGCCGCGCGCCGCGCGCTCGATGGCGCCCTGCACGCGCGCTTCAAGCGCCGGTTCGAACAGCACGGCATCGATCGACCGTGCCGGKCCCACGTGACGGCTGGTGATCAGTCGGCCMAGGTCCACGCGCACCAGTTCGGTCAGCGCGATGGCGTCGGTCTCCTTCGGCGCCCAGGTCACCAGGCTTTCGAAAATCGTGCGCAGGTTGCGGATGGGCACGCCCTCCTGCAACAGGCGGCGCAGCACGTCGGTGATGCGCTGCAGCGGCACGACCCGGGCCAGTTCCATGACCAGGTCCGGTGCGTCGGCCTGCACCACGTGGATCATCGCCTGCACGTCCTGAATGCCGAGCAGCGGCGCCGCGTGCTGCTTGATCATGGCGCCGACGTGCACGGCCAGCACTTCCTCGCAGGACAGCGTGCGTACGCCCTCAGGCGGCGGCGCGTCGCCGGCGGGCGCGGGAATCCACACCACCTCCGGAAACGGGCCRAASGGCACGCCGACYTCKGCCTCGCCCTGGTCGATGCGGGCGCGCGCGCCGGGCTCCAGCAGCCGCTTGCCGGGRCGCAGCACGCCGGCCGACGCCACCACGTCCTGCACGCGGATGGCGTAGGCGTCGCGCTCGGCCAGCGGGCGATGCGCGATCCGTAGCCGGGGGAACACCATGCCGAGGTCCGCCTCCACCTCGCCCTTGGTGGTGGTCATGCGCTGTTCGAACTGGCGCAGGTCGATGCGACCACGCAGGGCGTCGTCCAGCTCCAGCGCCAGCGCCGGGGCCACGGCGGCGGCATTGGCGTCCGCCTCCGCATCGCCCATCTCGATCCACGTAACCGTGCCGGTGCTGCGCGCGGCGCGGCGCATCAGCAGGTAGCCGCCGCCGGCCACCACGATGGCCATGATCCCGAASGTCCACTTGGGGAAGCCCGGCACCACCAGGAACACGGCGATAGCCAGCCCCGACACCACCAGCGCCTTCGGCTGGCCCAGCAGTTGCCGGCCAATCACGTTGCCCAGGTTCAGCGAGCGGGTGCGGTCTTCATCGGACGAGACCCGCGTGATAACCACGCCGGCCGCGATGGACACCAGCAGCGACGGGATCTGCGACACCATGCCGTCGCCAATGGTCAGGATGGCGTAGCGCTGGAGCGCCTCGCCGATGCTCATGTCCCGCATCAGCGTACCGATGCAGATGCCGGCCAGGATGTTGACCAGCGCGATCACCACGCCGGCRATGGCGTCGCCCTTGACGAACTTCATCGCGCCATCCATCGCGCCATGGAGCTGGCACTCCTGTTCCAGCGCGCGGCGGCGGTCCTGCGCCTGGGCGGCCGAGATGGTGCCGGCGCGCACGTCGGCGTCGATGCTCATCTGCTTGCCCGGCATGGCATCCAGCGCGAAGCGCGCGCCGACTTCCGCCACGCGCTCCGAGCCCTTCGCGATGACGATGAACTGCACGATGGCGATGATCAGGAACACCACGCCGCCCACCACCACGTTGTTGCCGACGATCAGCTTGCCGAAGGTATCGATGATGTGGCCCGCGTTGGCGTGCAACAGGATCAGCTTGGTCGAGGCGATATTGAGCGACAGCCGGAACAGCGTGGTGAACAGCAGCAGCGACGGGAACGTGGACAGCGACAGCGCGGACGGGATATAGGTCGCCACGATCAGCAGCGTCAGGCTCATGCCGAGGTTGATCGTGAGCAGGAAGTCGAGCAGGAACGTGGGCAGCGGCAGCACGAACAGCGCAATCACGGCGAACAGCAGCAGCGTCAGCGCGAGGTCTGACTGGCGCGACGCGACRGCGGCCATCTGCTGGAGCCCCGGTGAAGCGGGCCCSAGACCACCACGTGGGAATGCCGGAAGTTTTGCCGGGAATTTCGCCATGAATCAGCCCAGGTTGAGCGGAGTTTCGACAGTTGCCGCAGTGTATGGGCCACCTCCGGGCGCGACCAGTACCGAGGATTCGTAGCGCATGGCGCACACGCCGCGCCATGCGACGCCCAACCGCGCCACGGCGGGGGCTAGCGGATGCGGGCAGGTGGGGCCTACAAGGGCTCGTAGTGGACGCGGCTGCACCCGGCTGCGTATCGTTGGCTCGAATCGAGTTGGCGCGAATYGASAGACACCCCTTCCATCCATCAACCGGGACCGACCGCACCGCGACATGCCATCGAACGTGGCCACGCTGGACACYGCGCCAGACCTGCCTCATGTGGAGGCCGACACCGCGCGCCTGATGAACTGGCTGACCTGCCGTGCCGCACCCGTGCCGCTGCGGCTGGCCGGTCATGACTGGCGCGCCCGCTTCGTGCCGCCGGACGGCGCCATCGCCGCCCGTACGGCGCAGGGCTATGCCTTCACGCTCGGCACGCGCCACGGCCGTATCTGCCTGGACGTGGCGAGCGAACGGACCCTGCTGGGCGTGCCGGGTGCCGCCGAGGCGCTACCTGTGCTGCTGCGCCACGCAATCATGGCCGATGCCTGCGCCGACGTGGCCGCTGCCGTTGGCGCCGTGCAGCCGGACGCGCTGACGTGGCATCCGGCGCCTGCCGCGTGGCCGTCGAATCTCGCCGCGCTCGGTGTGGAACTCACGCGCCCCGGCGCCGCGCCGCTGCGCGCGGTGCTGCAGTTCGAAGCGCCGGAACGGCTGGCGGCATTGCCCGCCGCGCCGCCCGCGCGGACCGCGCCGTGGCTGGCTGCCCTGCCGGCCCCGCTGGCCGTACGCATCGGCACCACCACGATCACAGTCGGCGAGATGCGAGAGATCGAGCCGGGCGACATCGTCAGCATCGAGCGTTGGCAGTCGCAGGCGGGCGCGCTGGTGGTGCGCTGCGCCACGGGCCAGCGCGGCATGACGTGGACCGCCGTGGCCGAAGGCCGCCGCGTGACGGCGCTGGACGACATCACCTTCCTCCATGGAGCCCATATGGCAGACACGCATCCCGAAGGACACCGCGCCGCCGAGCCCGGCGCGCCGGCCGACATTCCCCATCCCGATGCGGCGCAGGCGACGCTTTCGCACCTGGACGGCCTGGAGGTAGAACTGCGGTTTGAAGTTGGCGATGTGGCGGTGCCACTGGCCGAACTGCGCGCCGTGAAGCCCGGCTACGTGTTCGAGCTGCCCCAGCCGCTCAAGCAAAGCGAGGTGCGCATCGTGGTGAACGGCAACCGCATCGGCACCGGCACGCTGATCGCCGTGGGCAACCGGCTGGGCGTGCGCGTGGCGACCTTCGCGGCAGGCGACGCATGAACAACGGCCTCTACAATCCGGTACTGATCCTCACCGTCATCCTCGCCTTCGGCGTGGCGCCGTTCGTGGCGTTGATGGTGACCAGCTACACCAAGCTCGTGATCGTGTTCGGGTTGCTGCGCGCCGCACTGGGGCTCCAACAGGTGCCGCCCAACATGGTGCTGAACGGCATCGCCATCATCCTGACCGCCTACATCATGGCGCCGATCGGCTCCGACGCGTTCGACGCCATGAAGCGCCGCGCCGAGTCCAACGCCGCGTTCAACGTGGGGGACGTGGTGGTGGTCTACGACGCCGTGAGCGGGCCGCTCAAGGCGTTCCTGGTGAAGCACACCGAGGAACGTAACCGCACCTTCTTCGTCCAGTCGGCCAAGCGGATCTGGCCCGAGGGCCGCGCCGATGACCTCAAGGCGGACGACATGATGGTGCTGATCCCGAGCTTCACGCTCTCCGAACTGACGCGCGCGTTCCAGATCGGCTTCGTGGTCTATCTTGTGTTCGTCGTAGTGGACCTGATCGTCGCCGCCATCCTGCTGGCGCTGGGCATGTCGATGATCGCCCCGACCACCATCTCGGTGCCGTTCAAGCTGCTGCTGTTCGTGATGCTGGAAGGCTGGACGCAGCTGATACAGGGRCTGGTGCTGTCGTATCGGTAATGGGTGGCGAAACGCCTGACCGAGACCGGTGACCAATGGCGCCTTGCACGGCGGAAGTGTCGATGCCGCCTCGTCGGCGGCCTCCGGGAGCACGGTTTTCACCGTGACACTGCCCCGCGCGTGCTGCGGGACGGAGGGAACCATCCAGCCGACCTAGGCAGCGCATCGCGTGGTGACAATGTCTGCGATCGGTGTCCGATCGGCAACTGGCCGATTTCCGATTCCGGCGCATGCCGCCGCCCGCGCTAGCACGCACAGCGATATCTATATATAGAAGAACCCTGAATTTCCATGGCTGTTGGGCCCTAATCAAACTCCCCTGAGTTACCAGAGCCAGCGGATTTCCGCCTCGTAGAAATGCGTTTATCGTGCAGCGCGCAAGGCTCGCTGCAGGATGCGCGGTCCTTGCAGCAGGCTTTATCACGCTGACAACGGAGCGCAAAGGCATGGCGGATCTCGCGGAAGAACTGAAGGCTTACGGTGGCGCGCTGCGCGAGGGGTTGACCGGGCGGCAGACCTATTCTCTGGAGGTGCCCGACGCGGCGAGCGCCGCCGGGCTTTCAGTCGTCTCCTTCAAGGCCGTGGAGCGGCTGGATCCCTTCGTTGCGCACCTGCGCCTCACGCAGGCCAGCCGCGTCTACCGGCGCCAGACCATCCCCGAGACCATCGGGCCGATCCTGTGTCGGCATGACTTCAATGGCCCCCAGTTTTCCTTCCGGCCGCGGAGCAAACATCCACAGCTTGCGTTCCGCAAGCAGTGTTGGATGTCTGACTGGGACTACAGCCTGCGCGAGGCCAGGCAGCCCCTGCCGAAGCCACCGGGACTCTACGACGAGCAGTTCACGCTGAAGGACGAGCACAGCGGAGAGAGTTTGCCGCACATCCCTTACCGGATAGAAACCGCGGACGGCCAGGTCATTCAGGGCGTGACTGATGCCGCAGGCCGGACGATGCGGGTCTTTGCTGACAAGGCCCAGGCGCTCAAGATATTCAAGGAGTAAGCGATGGCCAATGAAGCGCTTGGCAGCGGAAAGCTGAACTCGCGGGGTGCGACCAACGTCGACGCCAGGGTGCCGGCAGAGCCGTTGGCTTTCCTGCGCCCGGAGACCGGGGAAATCATCATCGTGCCGGCGGAGGATGCGAATCCACTACGCAGTCACTACAACGGGCTCAGCGACATGGTGGCAGAGCTTCACTCCGCCAACCGGGCAGTGCAATTGTGCGAGGACCATTTGCAGGCGCTTGTGATCCGGGAAGCTTCCGATGCCGAAAARGCGCAGGCGCGCAATGTGCACGGCTTCGCGCTCGACTGGCAGCACGAGGCACACGAGAGGCTGCATGCCGTTTATGAACAACTCGATCCGTTGCCGGATGGCACAGAGGCCGGCGCATCCGATGCGCCTGAGAAGCCAAAGGAAGACAAGCAGAGCGCAGCCGGGGCCGGCAAGAAGCTTGTCGAGTTGATCGCGTTGAAGGATGACACCCGGAAGGAGCAACGGAGGAAGGCAGCAGAGGATACGAAGGGAAATTTCGACGAGGGATCGTTCAAGAAAAAGATTGCGTCGATCAAATCCGCGGATGGCCTGCGGCAGTTCGCCAAGTGGCCAAAGACAATGCCGGAGAAGCTGGTCTACGTGGAATCCGGCAAGCTGAAACCGAAATGGCCGAAGCTCAAGGATACCGACAAGACCAAATGGTCCGAGGTCTACCAAAAGGGAAATAACGCGAAGCGGAGCCTGGACAAGGCAAAGCTGCGCACCTATGTGAAGGAGCAGGTCGCCAAACAGACCACCATCACGCCCAAAACGCTGTTTGGCGAAGATCTGGAGGGTGGCGCAAGCATCACGCTGGGCCAGTGGGCAGATAACTGGAACCAGGCGCATCAGCTTGAACGGCACGGATCGGCTTCATACGACGCGGCGCAGATTGCCGACATCGAGCTTGGCGCGGGTGCCCAGCTGATGCGCTTCTCCTATGGCGGTAGTCTCAACGGCGACATGTCGGTGATGGATCGCCGCC
>NZ_JBFREV010000052.1:0-33706 GCF_052114485.1 Cupriavidus sp. KB_39 | reverse complement strand
GAAACCGGCAGCAGCGGCACGCCGATGCCGTGGTGCCAGTCGAACAGCGCCTGGCTGTGCTGGCTGGCGAAGCTGCCGATCTGGTCRCGCAGCGCGGCGCGGCCGAAGCCCAGTTCCACCTGCAGCTCGCCGTCGCTGACCACGAGGTGGCCGGAATCGGGCAACTCCAGCAGGAAGGGGTCGTAGACCAGCACCGACAGCACGTCATTACGGCTGCGCAGCGCCAGCATCAGCCGGCGCGTGCGGTCGTCGGCGCCGTCGAAGTCGCTGATGACGATGACGAGATGGTCGTGGCCCGCCAGCCGCACCGCGCGCTCCAGCGCTGCGTTGAACTGGTCGGCGCCGCGCCGGGCGGTTGCCTCGGCATGCAGGCGGCGGTTATGGGCGACGAGRTSGCCCAGCAGGTGCAGCACGGCGTCCCGGCTGCGGCGCGGCGCGCTGGCGGTCAGGTCGGTATCGCCGAACAGGATGCCGCCAACGCGATCACCATCGGCCACGATGCGCCACGCCGCCAGCGCGGCCACTTCTGCCGCCACGACCGATTTCATCGCGCGCCGGCTGCCGAAGAACATGTTCATGCGCTGGTCCACCACCAGCAGCACCGGGCGCTCCTTCTCCTCGGCATAGACGCGCACGTGCGGCTTGCCGGTGCGCGCCGTCACGCGCCAGTCCATGGTCCGCACATCGTCGCCGGGCAGGTAGCCGCGCACCTCCTCGAAGGCCAGCCCGCGCCCGCGCACCCGTGAGCCGTGCCGGCCGGACAGCAGGCTGTGCACCGGCTGGCGCGTGCGGAAGTGGAAGTCGCGGGCCGTGGCCTCCAGGGCGGCCAGCGCGTTCATGTCGACGTTGACGCCCGGCGTGGCGGTCGAGGGGGCCGCGCCGGCACCGGTGGCGGCTCGGTCGCGGGCGGCGAAGTCGCGCGGCATGSTGGGGTGGCTGTCAGGCCACGGCCACGCGTTGCAGCAGGCGGTCGATCACCGCATCGGCGCTGACGGACGCGGCGTGGGCCTCGTAGGACAGGATCAGCCGATGGCGGAACACGTCGTGCACCACGGCCTGCACATCGTCCGGGGTCACGTGATCGCGCCCGCGCAGCCAGGCGATGGCGCGCGCCACCTTGTCCAGCCCGATCGACCCGCGCGGGCTCGCGCCCACCTGAATCCAGCGCTTGAGGTCATCGTCGAACTGGCCCGGGTCACGCGTGGCCTGCACCAGCGCGACGATATAGCGCTCCACCGGCTCACTGACGGCAATGCCGTGGATGGCCGCCCGCGCCGCGAACACGGACTCGGGCGAGAGCTTGTCCGCCGTGGCGCCACCAGCGGCCTGCGGCGGCGGCGCTTCCTCGCTGCGCGCCAGCCGGATGATCTCGGCCTCCGCGCTGGCCTCGGGGTAGCCCACGTTCACATGCATCAGGAAGCGGTCCATCTGCGCCTCGGGCAGCGGATAAGTGCCCTCCTGCTCGATCGGGTTCTGCGTCGCCATGACCAGGAACAGCGGCTCGAGCTTGTGTGTCTGGCCCCCCACGGTCACCTGCCGCTCCTCCATGGCTTCGAGCAGCGCGGCCTGCACCTTGGCGGGCGAGCGGTTGACCTCGTCGGCGAGGATCAGGTTGGCGAAGATCGGCCCGGCCTGGAAGCGGAAGTCGCCCCGGCCRGCGTCCGTCACATAGATATCGGAGCCGGTGATGTCGGCCGGCAGCAGGTCGGGCGTGAACTGAATGCGCGAGAGCCGCGCGTCCAGATGGCGCGCMAGGCTCTTGATCGCCCGGGTCTTGGCCAGCCCCGGCAGGCCCTCCACCAGCAGGTGGCCATCCGCCAGCAGGCCGAGCAGCAGCCGTTCGATCATGCGCGCCTGCCCGACGATGGACTCGCCCATGCGGGCCTGCAGCGTGAGGATGTCGTCGCGGGCACTCATCGGCCGCCTCCGGTGAACCAGCGGTAGTAGGGATTGTCGGGGTCGGCCTGGATCGCCTCGGTGATGTGGTGGCTCCAGGCCTGCCGGTTGCCCTCGTAGGCGTCCAGGCCGGCGGCGTAGAAGGTCTGGAGGTTGTCGCGCTCCCGGCGGATCGCCTGTTGCAGGGCATCGTCGCCGCCGGTGAGCGGCGGGTCCGATTGCAGCGCCAGCAGCTCGCGCAGCACTGGCACGAACGCCTTCTGGCGCACCCAGCCGGTGTACTCGATGCGCGGGCGGTCATCGGTCACGGCGGGSGCRTCRCCGGCAAACCAGTCGAGRCCATCGCGGTCSGTRATGTAGGTGGCCAGCAGTGCCGCCGGCGAGGCCACGCCGACGGCGCGCAGCGCGCTGGCGACTTCGGGCTGCTGGAAGCGGGCGGCGATCGTCGGCGCATCGAGCTTCAGCGGTTCGGCCGAGCCCACCAGCAGCATCTCGTGGAGTTCGGTAGTCCAGAGCGAGGCATGCGGGAAGACGTCGAGGAAGCTGCGCACCAGCGAGCGGGTGTCGTCGCGGTTCTGGGTCGGCAGCGGCAGCCACTGGGCGACGATGCCGCCCGGTTGCAGGCGGCTGGCGGCCAACTGGTAGAACTCGCGCGAATAGAGGTTGACCACGCCGCTCGCGGACGGCGGCGGCGGCTCCAGCGTGACGAGGTCGTAGCGCTGCGTGCCCTGCAGCAGTTCGCGGCGGCCRTCGCGCAGGCGGATGTCGATGCGCTTGTCGTGGCTGGCGTCGAAATTGCCCCGGAAGTTCGGCGCGGCGCGCACCACGGCTGGCAGCAGCTCCGCCACCACGCGGTGTTCCAGGCCCGGGTACTGGAGCAGCGCGCCGGCGGTAATGCCGGTGCCGAGCCCGATCACCAGCGCCGAGCGCGGYGTGCCGTTGTGGACGATCAGCGGCAACAGCGCCTGCAGGCGCATATAGCGCAGCGACGTCATGGTATCGCCCGAGTTCGACACCCCTTGGATATAGAGCCGCCGGAAGCTCTGCGTGCCCTTGGCCTGCTCGACCACGGCCACCGTGGCGCCCCGGCTTTCCTCGTAGAACACCAGTTCGCCGCCACGCGCCTGCGCCAGCAGGCGAGCCAGCCGGTCTGCGGGCGTGGCCACGGCCACCATCAGCGTGATCACGGCCAGCAGCGGAATCGCCACCCGGGCGCGACGCGTGACGCCATCGCCAAAGGCCATCGCCAGCACGGCTACCAGCGCGCTGGCGGCAGCGAGCACGCCCAGCGTATGCACCACGCCAATCCACGGCACCAGCACCACGCCCGCCAGCACCGATCCGGCGATGCCGCCCAGCGTGTTGAGCGCCAGCACGGCGCCCAGCCCGGCCCCGACCCGTGCCGGATCGACCGAGAGCCGCACCGCGTACGGAAACGCCGCGCCCAGCAACACGGTGGGCACGAAGACGATGCACAGCGCCGCCACGGCAAAGCGCGCGCTGGAGGCGRCGAGCAGGTTGCCCGTGCCCTCCAGCACCCGCGCGTAGGCGGCGGATTGCAGGGCCGGCAGCCATTCCCCGAGCCACGCGAATTCGACCAGCGCCACCAGCCCCGCCCCGACCACCAGCAGCGCGAAGGCACTCCACGGGTCACGCGAACGGTCCACGCGSCGCGCCACCAGCGCGCTGCCCAGCACCAGCCCGGCCAGATAAGTCGCCAGCACCACCGCGAAGGCAAACGCCCGCGTACTCAGGAATTGGACGATGGCCTGYGACCAGACCACTTCRTAGCCCAGCGCGATGCCGCCCGCCACGGCGTAGAGCCCCAGCGCCAGCCGCCGCTGCGCGGTGCCCGTGGCAGGCGCGATGGATGGCGAAGGAGAGGCAACAGCGACGGCCTGCACCCGCCGGCTCTGCCAGAGCGCCCCGGCACCAGCCAGCAGGTTCAGCCCTGCCGCCGCGCAGGCGCTGCCGAACACACCGAGCAGCGGAATGGCGACGAACGCCGCCAGCAGCGTGCCGGCAATCGCCCCGSCGGTATTGGCGGCATACAGCCGCCCGCCATGGGCGCCAAGTTCTCCGGAAGGACGGATCGCGCGCAGCAGCACGGGCATGGTGCCGCCCATGGCTACCGCCGGCAGGGCCACCAGCAGCACGGGCAAGGCCCACGCCACGATGCCGGCGCGGGTTTCCAGCCACGCGAACGGCGCCGCCGCGTGGGCCAGCGCCAGGGTAGCGCCCAGCGCCAGCACGGCAATCGCGCATTCCAGCCACAGGTAGAGCCGCCAGGGCGAAGCGGCGCGGTCGGCCCATCGGCCAATGGTCCAGCCGCCCAGCGCCAGCCCGGCGAAGAACGCGCTGACGCCAACGGTGACGGCGTGCACATCCACGCCGAGCACCAGCGAAAGCTGCTTGACCCACAGGACCTGATAGACCAGCCCGGCTGCGCCGGACAGGACCAGCAGCGCGGCGGGCACCCGCCAGGCCGTGCCGGCCCGCACCGCCGCCTGGGCGGCGGTGCGCGTGCCACGACTCTGGCGCGCGCCCATGGCGGGTTCCAGCTTCCGGTCCGCCGCCGTCACTTCTTCTGCGGTTGGACGGACTGTGCCTTGGCCATCTGCTCGGCCACCTTGCGTTTCACGCTTGCCTCGGCCTGGTCAATCGTGAAGCTGGCCGGCAACTGGCTGGGCGGATAGTCGACAAAGGTCTGCAGGAACTGGATGGCGCGCCGGTTACCCTCGATGAACAGGTACGGGTTCTCGGTTTCGAGCTGGTGGTAAAGATTGGTCGGCCCGGTGTCCGCGCGCTCGTAGGGGTCCATGCGCAGGTTGAAGTAYTTYGGCGCGCGCAGGCAGGTGAACGGCTCCTTCCAGACCTCGAAACCGCCYCGCGCCCGCTGCTCGCAGAACACCACCTTCCACGCGGTGGGCTGGGTGGCGCCCTGCGTGAGCACGTCATAGCGCATGGCCACGAGTTCGGCATCGTCGTTGAAGTAGAAGAACTCGTTACGCGCGCTTTTCTCGGTCTGGCCGGTCAGCATCGGCAACTGGTTGTAGCCGTCCAGGTGGACCTTGGCGCTCTTGCCGCCCAGCGTGGTTCCTTTGACCAGGCGATCCTTGACGTCGCCGTCACCGGCGGCGGCCAGCAGCGTGGGGAACCAGTCGAGCCCGGACATCAGCCCGTTGGAAACCGTGCCCGGCTGGATCTTCCCCGGCCAGCGGATCATCGCCGGGACCCGGTAGGCGCCTTCCCAGTTCGAATCCTTCTCGCTGCGGAACGGCGTATTGGCGGCGTCCGGCCAGGTGAAGAAGTTCGGCCCGTTGTCCGTGGTGTAGACCACGATGGTGTTGTTGGTGATGCCGGCGTCATCGATCGACTTGAGCAGCTTGCCCACGTTCTGGTCCATCTCCCACATGCCGTCCGCGTACTCGTGGCCGCCGCCCAGCCCGGCCTTGCCGCGGTACTCGGGGCGCACGTGCGTGAACAGGTGCATGCGCGTGAAGTTCATCCACAGGAAGAACGGCTTGTCCCCCTGCGCCTGCTTCTGGATGTACTGGATCGCCGCGCCGGTGGTTTCGTCGTCGATGGTCTCCATGCGCTTGCGGTTCAGCGGCCCGGTGTCCTCGATCTTGCCGTCCGCGGTGCTGTGGATCACGCCGCGCGGGTTGTAGTACTTGAGGAAGTCGGGGTTGTCCTTGGGCCAGTACGGGCGCTCGGGTTCCTCCTCGGCGTTCAGGTGGTACAGGTTGCCAAAGAACTCGTCGAAGCCGTGCTTGGTGGGCAGGAAGCGGTCCTGGTCGCCCAGGTGGTTCTTGCCGAACTGCGCGGTGTTGTACCCCAGCGGCTTGAGGGCCTGGGCGATGGTGATGTCGCGGTCCTGCAGGCCCACCGGCGCGCCGGGCAGGCCCACCTTGGAGAGCCCGGTGCGGAACACGGTCTGTCCGGTGATGAAGGTGGAGCGGCCCGCCGTGCAGCTGTTCTCGGCGTAGTAGTCGGTCAGCATCATCCCTTCCTTGGCGATGCGGTCGATGTTCGGCGTCTTGTAGCCGACCACGCCGTGGCTGAACGCGCTGACGTTGCCGAGGCCAACATCGTCGCCAAAGATCACGACGATGTTGGGCTTGCCGCTGCGTGCGCCAGCCGGGGCGGCGGCCACCGGCGAGGCGCCCTGCGCCGGGGCGGTGGCCGGGACGGGGGTGGTGGGGGCTGGTGTCGTCGATGTCACGGGCGGCGGCGCTGCCGGGGCCGGGGCCGGGGCCTGAGCAGCCGGGGCGGCCGGGGCCTGCGTCTCGGCAGGCTTGTTCTCATCGGCCCGCTTACAGCCCGCTATCGCGAGCGCCGCGACGACGGCCGTGGCCGCGAGTTGCCAGCGGCGCGCCGTAGCCCGCTGCGAGGGAAGTCCTTTCGCGTTCATCGATTGACTCCGGTTGAGGAAAGTTGGGCGGACAGGGGCATCGCGCTGTCCTGGGGCGGGGGCTGCATCGCCGTGGCGGGCTGCTTGCGCAGGGCTGTCCATCGGCTGTCATCCATCACGAGCCGGAAGCCGAGGTGCGACATGCTGGTGTACGGGTCCGTGCCGCGCCGCGCGCTGGGGCGGTAGCTCAGGCAGAAGTCCTCGTTGCAGAGGAAGGAGCCGCCGCGCGTGACGCGCCGGGGCGCCTTCACGGGCACGCCGGGTTCGCTCGGGTCCCAGGAGTCACGGGGGCCGGCCGGGTTGAGCACCACGGTCTTCATCTCGGCGGCCTCGCGGCGGAACTGGTCGGCGCGATACCAGTCGGCCACCCACTGCCACGCATTGCCGGTCATGTCATAGAGCCCGTACCCGTTGGCCGGGAAGGTGCGCACGGGGCTGGTGCCCGCCGCGCCGCCGGCCTTGGCGCTGACCACCGGGAACGGCTGCACCTGCTGGCCCTGCCAGACGTTGGCCATCTGGCGGCCATCCGGCGCGAACTGGTCGCCCCAGGCGTAGGTGGCCTGCTCCAGCCCGCCGCGCGCCGCGAATTCCCATTCGGCCTCGGTCGGCAGGCGCTTGCCGGCCCATTTGGCGTAGGCCTCGGCGTCCTCATAGGACACCTGCACCACGGGATGATCGTCCTTGCCCTCGATGCTGCTGCCGGGGCCGGTGGGATGGCGCCAGTCCGCACCGGGCACGAAGCGCCACCAGCGCCAGTTCTCGCGCAGCGGCACCGGGCCGTTGGTGGCGACGAAGACCATCGCGCCGGCCACCATCGCGCTATCGGGCGGACGCGGCGTGCCGGGCGGRAGCTGGACCTTCATGGTSTCCCAGTCAGGCGCGCGCTCGGCCGTGGTCAGGTAGCCCGTGGCGGTGACGAACTTGCGGAATTCGGCATTGGTGACGTGATGCTGGTCCATCCAGAAGCCCGGCACGCGCACCTTGTGGGCCGGACGTTCATTGGGCTGGGCCATCTTGTGGTCGCTGCCCATCAGGAACTCGCCGCCGGGCACATGGACCATGCCGAGCGGCCCGCTGATGCCATCGCCCGRCTTGACGGCCGATGCACCCGCACCCGCGCCTGGACCGCTGCGCGAGGCATACCAGTACGAGCCACCCGCGCCAGCCAGCGCCATCGCGCCCGCCAGGGCCACCAGCCAGAGTCGGCCGCGCCATGTGGATTCGTGGGCCACCTTCGCACCCAACTTAGCTTTCCCTCGCTGCCCCTGTGACATGCCACCCCTCGTCCAGTGCACTTCAGTGAACACTGAGGAGTTTGCAGGCTCCATGCAGCGAAAGGAATGCAAACTTTTTTTGTGCGATCTGAATGATTTCGGAAAAGAACTAGTCCTGGCCGGGACCTTGGCCGGGATTCAGCGGCGGCAGGCCGGAGCGGTGCCAGAGGTTGCTGCACGTCTCCGTGGTGCGATGCCAGCGGGCGCGCCATGCGGCACTGACGGCACCGTGCCCCCTACGCCATCGCCAGATCCCGTAGCCCAGCACCAGCACCGCGAGGACGATGGCGCCGGTCATGCGCCAGTCGACCTCGTCGAGCCAGGCCGGCGGGCGCCATGCCAGCCCGCCCGACGGCGACAGCCCCAGCCCGGGTGCCGCGCGCGCCACGATCACGGTCACCGCCGGGGCCGTCGAGGCCGCGCGCCTTCCCGTGGCGGCGTCGTACCAGCTCACCGGCACCGCCGGCAAGGTGTGGCGGCCGCTGTCCTCGAACACATAGGTAATGGTTTCGATGCGGCGCCCACCGGAGGCGTCGTCCTGCAGGACCGGATCGGCACGGAACTGGCGYACGCCGCGCGGCGGCTGMAGGGCGGGCGGGGCCGGCGGGGCGATCATCATCGCTGGGGTGCCCCGCGCGACGATGGTGATGGTGCGCACCAGYGCGTCGCCGGCGCGCAGCTTGSTGTTCTCGTCGATGGGCTTGTCGAACTGCTGGGTCACCTGGAGCGCGCCAGCCGGAAGCGTCGCCGTGCCCTGCCCGCTCTTTCCCGCCTGCCCGCTGGCGTGGATCGTCGTCGGCGGCAGCGTGACGGTRGCCGYCTGCGGTTTGCCATCGCTCCCGGCGTGGGTGAAGCGGAACTCGATGGGCGGCARCGCGAAGTCCCCGGCGCCCTGCGGCGTGACCACGTAGGTCTTGCGGATGCCYGCGAAGCTGGCGCCGTCGATGGTCTCGGTGGAGTTGATGCCACGGTCGTCGGGCATGGTCACCACCGCGCCCGGGATCTGCAGCACCGGGAAGGCCGGCGCGGACAGGAAGAAATTCGGCGCAAGCACGGTGACTTCCACCTGCACCGACTGGCCCGCCACCACCGGCTGCGGCCCGACCACCTTCACGTGCACAGCGGGCCCGGCCGCGTGGGCGAACGTAGCGGCACACAGCAGGACCACGCCCACGGCGTGACGCATCCGGCACCCACTCATGGCTTGCCCTCCTGCAGCGCGAACTTGCGTGCCAGCAGCTCCGTGGGCGAGGTCTGGATCGCCCGCATCCACATCTCGGCGTTCTGCTGCACGCGCCCCATCTGCTGGGTCTGGTCGCTGGGCGGCGGCGGGGGCTTGCTGGGGTCGTCGACGATCTTGTCTGGCGGGATGTCGGGCGACTCTTCGTCGCTCTGCGGGGGCGGCTTGCGCGCCAGCATCTGCGTCATCAACGCGAGGTTTTTCTGCGCCGGCTGCCAGCCGGGMCGCTGTTGCAGCACCAGCCGATAGCGCGCCGAGGCTTCCTTATATTTTTCCTGCCGCGCCAGCGCGTTGCCGAGGTTRAACTGGCCATCCGTCGTGTTGACCTGCCCGAAGGCGCGCGCGGCCTCCGCGTACTGGCCGTTGCGGTAGTAGGCCACGCCGCGCCACATCGGATCGGTGAAGCGCTGCGCGGCGATAGCGTAATCGCCACGTTCGAACGCGCGCCGGCCTTGCTGGTCGGGGGTGAGCCAGAGGTCGGCCCAGGTCCATGATTTCTCGGCGGCCTGGGCTGGAGCCTGAGCCTGAGCCTGTGCAGGCGCAGGCGGCGCGCCAAGCGCCATCGCCACGGCCAGCCCGGCGATCCATCGCACGGACCAGCCCTTCCGGAACCACAGCACSGCCAGCAGCGCGATGGGGATGGTCAGGGGCCAGCCGGCGTCGCGCCAGCGCTGCGTGTCACTGGCGTGGGTCTGCTCCACATGCGATTGCACGTGGCGCTGCACCCAGGCCACATCGGCGTCGCTGTCCGTGGTCAGCGTGGCCACCGGGATACCGCTGTCCCGCAGCGCGTGCAGGCCATCGGCATCGAGCCCCGGCGCGGCGCCGTCGCCCGCGCGCAGCGGCCCGCCCTCCGCCGTGCCGATGGCGAGCACCACCACCTGCGTGCGCCGGCTGCCGTGCTGCGCCTGTATCGCCTTGGCGGCGCCGGCTTCCACGCCATCGGTCAGCAACAGGATCGTGCCGGGCACCGGCTCCTTGGCGAGCGCCGTGTCGACGGTGCGCACGGCCAGCGCGGTGTCCTTGCCGGGCACCGGCATGATGCGGGTCTGGAGCGCRTCGACGAAGGTCTGGAGCAGGTCCGCATCGTCCGTCAGCGGCAGGACCATATGCGTGGAGCCGGCGTAGGCGTACAGCGCCGTGCGGCCGCCGTCGCGGTGCGCCAGCAGCGCCTTGACCTTGAGCTTGGCGCGCTCCAGACGGGTGGGGCTGACGTCGATGGCGTCCATGGTCGTGCCGAGGTCGATGGCGATGGCCAGCGGCGCCTTGTCAGCCAGGAACGGCGGGCGCTCGCGCTCCCAGGTGGGGCCGGCCAGCGCGATGGCGCCCAGCGCCAGCAGCGCGGCAATCCCATGCACCGGGCGCACTGCGCGGCGGCGCTTCTCGCCCACCACGAGGGCATCGAGCAGATGCGGGGCGATGGTGCCGCGCCAGCGCCGGCGCACATCCCCCTGCCGCCCCACCGCCCACGGCAGCCACGCGGCGGCCAGCAGCACCAGCAGCCACCACGGGCGCAGGAAGTGGAACTGGGCGAGCGATTCGAACAGCGCGCTCATGCGGCAGGCTCCCGGGAGGCGCGTGGGGCGGCGCGGAAGGTCCAGCGCGCGTAGGCGGCCATCGCCAGCTGGTAGCCCAGCACGATCAGCACCGCCACGCCGAGCGGCCACATGAACAACTCACGGCGCGGGCGCCAGCTCAGGGTCTTCTCCTGATGCGGGGTGACGCGGTCCAGCGTGGCGTAGATCGCCGCCAGCGCGTTCTGGTCGGCGCCGAAGAAATAGCGCCCGCCGGTGCTGCTGGCGATGCGCTTGAGCATATCCAGATCGACCTTGGCCTCGCCCGTGGCCGCCGGGTCGCCGATGCCGATCGTATGCACCACCACCCCGCGCGTGCGCGCAATCTCGGCGGCCTGCGCCGGCGGCATGCGGCTGGCGGTGTCGTTGCCATCGGTCAGCACGATCATCACCTTCTCCGCGGCGTGGCTGTTGTCGAACAGCTTGATGCCGAGGCCGATGGCATCGCCCAGCGCCGTGCTGGCGCCGGCCATGCCGGGCACCATGTCCGCGA
The DNA here is from genome assembly GCF_052114485.1 of Cupriavidus sp. KB_39. Taxonomy (NCBI): domain Bacteria; kingdom Pseudomonadati; phylum Pseudomonadota; class Betaproteobacteria; order Burkholderiales; family Burkholderiaceae; genus Cupriavidus; species Cupriavidus sp. KB_39. The sequence goes on along the minus strand of NZ_JBFREV010000052.1, from coordinate 22,815 downwards.
TCAGCGTGCGCACCAGCGCGTGGTCCAGCGTGAAGGGGGCGAGCGGGTACGGGGCGTCGCCGAAGACGATGAGGCCGATGCGGTCGCCGGGGCGGTGGGCGACGAAATCCCCCACCACCTGGCGCACGGCATGCACGCGGGTGTCCAGCGCACCGGCGGTATCGCGGAAGTCGCGGGTGTCCATCGACTGGGAGAGGTCCAGCGCCACCAGCAGGTCGCGCACGGGCTCCTTCTTATATAGAGGGGGCTCCAGGAACTGCGGCCGGGCCAGCGCCGTGACCACCAGCGCCCAGGCAATCGGGGCCAATACGCGCTGGACGAGGTTGCGGCGCGGCACGTGGGCGCCGGTGGCCGGCTTCAGGCCGACCGCATCGGCCACTTCCTCGAAGAACGGCAGTCGCACGGAGGCGCTGCGCTCCCGGTACGGCGGCAGCCGCCACCAGACCAGCAGCGGCAGGGGCAACAGCACGAACAGCCACGGATAGGCGAAGACGATCATYGGCGGTTGGGCGGCGAGTCCCGGCTATCCCGGCTATCCCGACGGTAGGCGGCGATCCACCGGCGGCAGGCATCGGCTGTGGCATGGGCCTGTTGCGGCGGCCACGCGGCCAGCACGGTGGCGCCCCGGTACTCGGCGTCATCGACCAGCGCGGCGAGSCCGGGCACSGCGTCGGCGGCSGTGCCCGCGTGGGCGTGGAGGAATTGGTGCCAGCCGGSGCCGGACAAGGGCGCGACGGCCTCGCGCGGCCATTCGGCCAAAGCCACCCGCTTGAGCAGTTCGGCCAGCCCCAGCAGGGCCTGGGCCCGGGTGCGATCGTCGCCAGCCAGTTGGGGCGTCCAGCGCGTCAGCTCCGCCAGCGCCGCGCGTCGATGCCGATTGGCATACCAGCGCCGCCCGGCGCGCCAGCCCAGCCAGGCAAGACCGGCCAGGATGACCAGTCCCACCACGAGCCAGCCAGTGGTCTGCGGCATCCACGAGGGCGGCGAAGGCGTGACGAGGTCGGCCAGCTCGGGCATGGGGGCGGTCAGGATAGGGATCCGCACAGGCTACGCCGCCGGCCCGCGCGGCTGAAGTCAATTTTTTCGGGGGCCTTTTCAATAGTTTTGTTGCGGTTGTTTCGCATGTCGATCTGCGGAAAAAGTGGTGGCGTATCCGTCGCAAATTTCCCTATAATGCAACCCTGTTGCAAAAAGGAAGYTGTTCCTTTTCCCTCGCCGACCATCTTTTCCGATGCGAACTCGTTATTTTTCCGCTCGCCGCCACCGGCTGCGCTACGCCGCGCTTGTCACGACCACCGCCATGGCCGCCACTGCCGCCGAGGCCGACGACGCCCCGCTCCTGCCCGAGGTATCCGTGGTCAGCCAGGCGGACGACGCCTACGCGCCGGCGCTGGCCAGCGGYGCCACGCGGACCGAGACCCCGCTGCGCGAGGTGCCGCAGTCCGTGCGGGTGCTGCCGCGCGCGCTGCTGGACGATATCGGCGCCACGCGGCTGGACCAGACCTTCGACTACGCGAGCGGCGTGGCGCGCCAGAACAGCTTCGGCGGGCTGTGGGACAACTACGCGATCCGCGGCTTCTCCGGCAACGAGAACACCGGCGCGGCCTATCTGGTCAACGGCTTCACGGCAAACCGGGGCTTCACCGCCCCGCGCGATGCCGCCACCATCGAGCGCGTGGAGGTGCTGAAGGGGCCGACCTCGTCGCTCTATGGCAGCGGCGAGCCCGGCGGCAGCCTCAACATCGTCACMAAGCAGCCGCGCTTCCAGCCCGGCCAGACCTACGATCTCCAGGTGGGCAGCCGCGACGGCTACCGTGCCGCCGCCGACCTCACCGGGCCGATTACCGAGACGCTGGCAGGCCGGCTGGTGGCCGTGGCCGACCACCAGGGCAGCACGCGGGACTTCATCGACAGCCAGCGCTATCTGGTGGCGCCGTCCCTGACGTGGATGCTCGGCGCCGACACCATCGTCCAGTACGCGGGCGAATTCCAGCGCTTCACCACGCCGCTGGACCGTGGCGTGGTGGCGGTGCAGGGACGGCTCGGCGCGGTGCCGCGCTCGCGCTTTCTGGGCGAGCCCAATGACGGCGCGATGCGGCTGGACAGCCAGTCGCACCAGTTGAGTGTGGAGCACCAGTTCTCGCCCGACTGGAAGGGCCGGCTGGCCGTGGCCTATCGCGGCGGCAGCCTGGAAGGCTATTCGACCGAGGCGAGCGCGCTGCAGGCGGACAACCGTACGCTGACGCGGCAGCGGCGCTATCGGGACTATCAGTCCGACGATGTGTCGCTGCAGGCCGATGTGACCGGCAAGTTCACCACCGGACCAGTCGGGCACGAGGTGATCGTCGGCATCGACACCTACCGCTTCGCCAATACGCAGGTGCAGCTGCGGCGCAACCCCAGCGCCGCCGCGCCCTACGCCATCGACATCTATCAGCCCGTGTACGGCCAGACGCCGCCCGCGCTGGCCCCCAACACCGACACCTACGAGCGCCAGACCAGCCTCGGCCTCTATGCGCAGGACCAGTTGCGGCTGGGCGAGCGCTGGCGGCTGCTGGCGGGCGTGCGTTTCGATACGTTCAACCAGTCGCTCGACAACCGGCTGCGCGGCACGGAGACGAGCCAGCACCAGACGGCGGTGTCGCCGCGCGTGGGGCTGACCTATCTGGCCAGCCACAACGTGTCGCTGTTCGCCAACGCCAGCCGCTCGTTCCGGCCCAACGCCGGCAGCGACGCCGCAGGCAACGCGTTCTCGCCCGAGCACGGCCGCGCCGTGGAGGCCGGCGTGAAGGTGGACAGCGACGACCGCCGCATCGGCGGCACGCTGGCGGTGTACGAGATCCGCAAGCGCAACGTGCTGACCGCGAACCCGGTCGATCCGTCCTATTCGGTGGCCGCCGGCGAGGCGCGCAGCCGGGGCGTGGAACTGGACGTGRCCGGGCAGCTCGGCAAGCACTGGCGYCTGAGCGGCAACCTGGCCTATACCGACGCCGAGATCACCGAGGACAGCACGCTGCCCGTCGGCACGCCGCTGCTCAACATCCCGCGCACCAGCGGCAGCCTGATGGCGGTCTACGAGGACGCTGCGCCCATCGGCCAGCGCTACGGCGTGGGCGGCGGCGTGCGCTACGTCGGCAAACGGTCRGGYGATGCGCAGAACAGCTTCTCGCTGCCCGCCTACACGCTGGCAGACCTGTTGGCCTACTGGCAGTACAGCAAGACCGTGCGCGTGACGCTGAACGTGGACAACCTGTTCGACAAGACCTGGTACGCCAGTTCCTACAGCAGCGTCTGGGTGCTGCCGGGCGCGGGCCGCACGGTGCGGCTGGGCCTGCGGCTCAGCTACTGACGCCATGGGGAACATTGGGAAGCGCAGGCGGCTGCTGAAGGCTGCGTTGGCGGCACCGATTGTGTCGACGGTGGGCGCGGGGAAAGCCGTGTTCGCGCAGCCGCGGCCGACCTTGCGCGTGATCGGGCCGTGGGAGCTGTCCAGCCTCGATCCGCTGCGCAACGGCTACCTGTTCTCGCGCATGCAGGTCACCGAGACGCTGGTCGACTACGCCCCGGCCGGCGTGCCGGTACCGGGGCTGGCGGCYGGCTGGCAGAYGTCGCCAGACGGCCTGCAATGGCGCTTCGCGCTGCGGCCGGGCGCGCGCTTCCATGACGGCACGCCGGTGAYGGCYGCTGACGTGGTTGCCGCCCTCGGACGCGCCCGCCATGCCGCCGGGGTGCTGGGTGCGGCGCCCATCGCGGGGATCGATGCCGAAACCGGTGCGGTAAGCATCCGGCTCGCGCGCCCCTTCGCCCCCCTGCTAGCCCTGCTCTCCCATAGCAGCACGCAGGTGCTGGCGCCGGCCTCGTTCGGCGCCGACGGCACGGTGCGCGCGATCATCGGATCGGGCCCGTACCGCGTGACCGAACTCGCGCCGCCGCAGCACTTCGCCGTGGAAGCGTTCGACGGATGGCACGGCGCCCGGCCAGCCGTGACGCGGGCCGAGTATCTGTCAGTGGGCCGCGCCGAGATGCGCGCGCTGATGGCCGAGGCCGGACAAGCCCAGCTGGCCTATGGGCTCGACCCGGGCAGCATCGCACGGCTCCAGCGTGGCCGCGCCGTGGCCGTGCATGCCGTGACCGTTCCCCGCACCACGCTGCTGAAGCTCAATGCCAGCCATCCCCTGCTGGCCGATGCGCGAGTGCGCCGCGCGCTGGCACTGGCGCTGGACCGGCGCGGCATCGCCAGTGCCATCCTGCGTGATCCTTCGCTGGCGGCAGGCCAGTTGTTCCCGCCCGCCCTGCCCGGCTGGCACGATCCGCGMCTCCCTGCGCTGGCCTACGACCCKGCCGYCGCGYGCGGCCTGCTGGCYGAGGCCGGCTTCCGGCCCGAYGCCGAYGGCRTCCTGCRGCGCGGCCCGGATCGGCTCGCGCTGACGCTGCGCACCTTCCCGGACCGGCCCGAGCTGCCGGTCATCGCCGCCGCCATCCAGGAGCARTGGCGGCAGGTGGGCRTRRCGGTGCGCGTRGCGGTGGGCAATTCGAGCGACATTCCGTTCGGGCATCGCGACGGCACGCTCGARGTGGGCCTGCTGGCGCGCAACTTCGGCGTGGTGCCGGACGCCTTCGGTGCGGTGGCGCAGGACTTCGCGGTCCAGGGCGGGGACTGGGGGCCGATGCGCTGGTCTTCGCCGGCGGTGACGGCCGCGCTGGCCGCGTTGCCGTCCACGCCGGAAGGCCCGCGCGCCGAGGCGCTGCGTCGGCAGGTGGCGGACACGCTGCACGACGCGATGCCGCTGATCCCCGTGGTCTGGTATCGCCAGACGCTGGCGGCCAGCCCCCGGCTGGCTGGGGTGTCCATCGATCCCTTCGAACGTTCCTACCGGCTGACGCAACTGCAATGGAAAACCTGACCCGCGCCGCGTTGCCCGGCGCCGACCCGGTGGCCGTGCCTACCGCCACCCTCCGGCGCGACACCACGCGCCAGCTTGGCCGCATCGTGCTCCAGCGTGGCGTGCAGGCGCTCGTGGTGGCTGCGCTGGTCGGCACGGTGAGCTTCCTGATGATGCGGCTGTTGCCCGGCGACATGGCGTTCCGGATCGCCGCCGGCCGCTATGGCTACGACATGGTCACCGCGCAGGCCGCCGAAGCGGTGCGCATGGAGCTGGGACTCGGCCTGCCGTGGTTCGAGAGCCTCGTGGCGTGGTGGGGGCACCTGCTGCGGATGGACCTGGGCGTCTCGGCGGTGACGGGCGCGCCKGTGGCCGCCGAAATCGCCCATCAACTGGGCCATACGCTGTCGCTGGCGCTGGCGGCGCTGGCGGTGTCGTGCGCCATCGCCGTGCCGCTCGGCTTCGCGGCRGGTCTGCGGCCCGCTGGCCGGCTGGACCGGCTGACGCTGTGGCTGTCCGTGCTGCTGCGCGCGCTGCCGCCGTTCGTGCTCGGCATCGTGCTGGTGGCCGTGCTGGCGGTCCARCTCGGCCTGATTCCAGCCGGCGGSGATGCCGCGCACGGCTCGCTGATCGCTCCGGCGCTCACGCTGGGGCTGGGCCTCGCCGCCACGGCGATGCGCGTGGCACGTGATGCGATGGCCACGGTGACCGCCTCGCCGTATTTCCTGTTCGCGCGCACCAAGGGGCTCTCTGACCGGGCCGCGCTGCTGCGCCACGGCGTGCGTAATGCCGCCGTGCCGCTGGTGGCCTACCTCGGCGTGCAACTGGTCTTTCTGGTGGAGGGCGTGGTGGTGATCGAGACGCTGTTCGCATGGCCCGGCATCGGCCATGCGCTGGTTCACGCGATCTTCGGGCGGGACGTGCCGATGATCCAGGGCACGGCGCTGGTCATGGGGCTGCTGTTCGTGGCGCTCAATACGCTGGTGGATCTGGCCTGCGCGGCGATCGATCCGCGCGTGCGCATCGGGAGGGGCCGATGACCTGGCATCCCCGCCGCAAAGCCGGCGCCGCCCTGCTGCTGGTGCTGGCGCTGTTCGCCATCGTCGGCCCCTGGCTGGCGCCGCGCGCCCCGTTCGAGCAGAACCTCTACGGCATTCTCCAGGTGCCGCAACTGGCCGAGCCGCTCGGCACCGACCATCTGGGCCGCAGCATGCTGGCGCGGCTGGCGAGCGCGGCGCGGCTCTCGCTCGGGCTGGCGCTGCTGAGCGTGGCCTCTGCCGCCGTGCCGGGCACGCTGCTCGGCCTGCTGGCCGCGTGGCGCGGCGGCTGGACCGAGCGCCTGACCGGCGCCTGACCGGCGCCGTGGCGGACGCGGTGCTGGCGCTGCCGGGCCTGCTGCTGGTGTTGTTGCTGAGCGCGTTCGCGCCGGGCGACTACTGGCCGCTCTATGTCGGCCTGTCGCTGGTGCTGTGGGTCGAGTACTACCGCGTGACGCGGGCCACGGCGCGCGTGGTACTGGCCAGCCATCATGTGGAAGCGGCGCGGCTGCTCGGCTTCGGTCCCGGCTATATCGTGCGGCGGCATCTGCTGCCCGAGCTGGCGCCGCTGCTGGCCACGCTGATGAGTTTTGGCGCCGGCGCGGCGGTGCTGGCGCTGGCGGCGATGGGCTTTGTCGGCCTGGGCGCGCAGCCGCCGGCGGCTGAACTGGGGCTGATGATGACCGAGTTGCTCCCTTATGCGGCGGAGGCGCCGTGGATCATCGCCTGGCCGATCCTGCTGCTCGGGATCGCCATCCTGGGGCTGGTGCTGGTATCGACCGGCGCGCCGGCGGAGGCCGACGCATGACCCGCATCGACACCCATCCCCTGCTGGCCGTGGATGCGCTGACCGTGGACAGCGCCGACGGCCAGCTGCTTGCGCCGGTGTCGTTCACGCTGGAGGCCGGACGCGCCCTGACGCTGCTCGGCGAAAGCGGCTCCGGCAAGAGCCTGCTGGCGCATGCGCTGATGGGCACGCTGCCGCGCGGCCTGCGCGCGGGCGGCACCCTCACGGTCGATGGCCGCCGCTGCGACGCCGCCGACCCCGCCACGCGGCGGGCGATGTGGGGCCGACAACTGGCGCTGTTGCCGCAGGAGCCGTGGTTCGCGCTCGATCCGACCATGCGGGTGGGCCGGCAACTGGCGGAGACGCATGCGCTGGCCGGGATCGGCAACGCGCAGGCGTGGCGCCGGGCCTTGCACGACCTGCACGGGCTGGGCATGGCGCACGCGGCGCAGGCGTGGCCGACGACGCTGTCCGGCGGCATGGCGCAGCGGGTGGCCTTCGCCATCACTCGGGCGGGCGGCGCGCCGGTGCTGATTGTCGATGAGCCCACCAAAGGCCTCGACCGAGTCTGGCGCGATGAACTGGTGGCCCGGCTGCAGGCKGCGCTCGGCGAAGGRTGCGCGCTGCTGACGATCACGCACGACATCGCCGTGGCCCGTGCGCTGGGCGGCGATGTGGCGGTCATGCTCGACGGCAAGCTGGTCGAACGGGGAGACGCCGCGGCGGTCCTCGGTGCGCCCGGGCATGCCTATACSCGCGCGCTGGTGGCYGCCGAGCCAGCGAACTGGCCGCCGCTGACCGCCCCGTCGCCCGGTGGCGATGACATCCTGCGCGCGTGCGGCGTGACCAAGCAATTCGGCGACCGGACCTTGTTCCGTTCCCTCGACCTGACCCTGCACGCCGGCGAGCGACTGGCGGTCACCGGGCCCAGCGGCAGCGGCAAATCGACCCTCGGCAACGTGCTGCTCGGGCTGGTCGCACCGGACGGCGGCACGGTACATCGGCCGGATGGGATCGCAAAAGTGCGCTATCAAAAACTTTATCAGGACCCGGCCGGCGCGTTCGCCCCGCATACCAGCATTGGCCGCGCGCTGGAGGATCTGGCCGCGCTGCACCGGATCGACCGGGCGCGCATCGCGCCGCTGCTCAAGCGGCTGAAACTGGCGCCGAACCTGCTCGCGCGCCGGCCGGGTGCGGTGTCTGGCGGCGAACTCCAGCGCKTTGCGCTGCTGCGTGCGCTACTGCTGACGCCCGCCTTCCTGTTCGCCGACGAACCCACCTCGCGGCTGGACCCGGTAACGCAGCAGGACACCCTGGCGCTGATCCTCGAAGCCTGCGCGGACACCGGCGCGGCACTGATGCTGGTCACGCACGACGAGGAGATTGCCGTCCGGGTGAGCGACCGTCGCATGGCGATCGGGTACGATACCCCGTTCCCGCAATGCACTCGCCCATGCCAATGACGATGACATTTGCCGTAACGCCGCCGATMCCGCCCGCCCCTTCCCCCTCCCGTGCCCGCTACCGCCTTGCCGCGACCTGCGTGGCGTGGCTGCTCTGCGGCGCGGCCAGTGCGTGGGCGGAGCCGCTCTGGTTTGTCGATGGCAAGCCRACGCAGGCCGCGCGGCAGGCCGTGACGGCACTGAGCGATGCGGGCGCCGATGGGCTMGARGCCCAGGACTACGATGCCGAGTCGCTGGGCCGCATCGTCACGCAGGCCGCTGCCGGACCCGCGCTGGCGCCGGAAGCCGTGGAGCGTATCGACGGGGCGTTGACCCAGTCGATGCAACACTATCTGTCCGATCTGCACCGGGGGCGCGTCGATCCGCGCAAGGTGCATGCGGGCTTCGATGTCTCGAAGGAAAAGCCGTTCGACCCGGACGCCACCCTGCGCGCCGCCTTGGCCGCCAACCGGCTGCCCGATGCGATTCGCGAAGCGCCGCCGGCGTTCCCGCTCTATGGCACGCTGCGCACGGCGCTGGCCCGCTATCGCGCGCTGGCCGCCGAGCCGCTGTGGAATGCACCGCTGCCCGCGCCGCCCGGCGGCAAGCTGACGCCGGGGCAGCCCTACAGCGCCCTGCCCCAACTGGCCCAACGGCTGGCGGCGCTGGGCGACCTGCCGGCAGGCACGCCCGCACCGGACGGCTACAAGGGCGCGCTGGTGGAGGCCGTGAAGACCTTCCAGTCTCGTCATGGGATGACCGCCGATGGGGTGATCGGCAAGGGCACGCTGGCCCAGCTGAATACGCCCCCGTCGGCACGCGTCAGGCAGATCGCGCTGACCATGGAGCGGCTGCGCTGGACCCCGCTGGCCGACAGCCCGCGCATGATCGTGGTCAACGTGCCGGAATTCGTGCTGCGCGCCTATGACTATCGCGACGGCAAGCTCGACATCCGGCTGGAGATGAAGGTCATCGTCGGCAAGGCGCTGGACACGCGCACGCCGCTGTTCGAGGAGGACATGCGCTACATCGAGTTCAGYCCCTACTGGAACGTGCCGCCCTCCATCGCGCGGGCCGAACTGGTGCCGCACTTCCGGCGCGATCCGGGCTATTTCACGCGGCAGGGCTTCGAGTTCGTGTCCGGCACGACGGCCGTGCCGACGCTGAACGAGGCCAACCTGAGCGCGGTGCTGGCCGGCAAGATGCGCATCCGCCAGCGGCCTGGGCCGCTGAACGCGCTGGGCGACATCAAGTTCGTGTTTCCGAACAACCAGAACATCTACCTCCATCACACGCCCTCGCCGCAGCTATTCCAGCGCGACCGGCGCGACTTCAGCCATGGCTGCATCCGGGTGGAGGCGCCGGTCGAACTCGCCGAGTTCGTCCTGCAGGACAAGCCGGACTGGACCGAGGCGCGCATCCGTCAGGCCATGACCAAGGGCAGCTCGAACACGGTGTCACTGCAGGCGCCGTTGCCAGTGGTGCTGGCCTACGGCACGGCGATTGCGCGGGCCGATGGCCGGGTATACTTCCTCGCTGACATTTACGGGCAGGACAAAGTGCTCGATCAGGCGCTACAGCAGCGTGCCGTGCGGCGGCAAAGCCCCACGACCGATGCTGCCGCCAGTCCGGCGCGTCCTTCCTAACCGCCGATTTCGCGCATCGCCCCCTTCGCCGCCATCGCCATGACGTATTCCCACAACACGCCAGCCCGTCGCCGTTTCCTCCGCCAATCCGGCGGTGTGGCCTTAGCTGCGGGTCTGTCAGCGCTGTCGGTACCGCGTCTGGCGCTGGCCAGCGTGCCGGGCGCGCGGGCGCTGTCGTTCTCGCATACGCATACCGGCGAGCAGATCTCGCTGGTCTACGCGATGGGTGATCAGGTGCTGCCGGACGCCCAGCAGGCGCTGAACCGCTTCCTGCGCGACCACTACTCGGGCGACGTGGGCAACATCGACCCGAAGCTGTTCGGGCTGCTCTCCGACCTGCGCGGGGTGCTGGGCGCCGAGCAGGCGTACGAGGTGATTTCCGGCTACCGCAGCCCGGTCACCAATGAGCGCCTGCGCAAGACCCGGGGCGGTGGCGTGGCCCGGCGCAGCCTGCATATGGATGGCATGGCCATCGACATCCGCCTGCCCGGCGTGCCGCTGGCGGACCTGCGCGACGCGGCGGTGTCCCTGGGCGGCGGCGGCGTGGGCCTCTACACGCGCGACAACTTCGTGCACGTGGATACCGGGCGGGTGCGGCACTGGGGTTGAGGTTTCCCTCGCCCCCGCCGCGCGTTGCCGCGCGGATTCATGAGTTAATCTGATTCRTCCCCGCTGATAATCCATCAATCGGACTGGCCGCATTTATTCCCGCGCGACGTCCCGTCGCTTATTCCCACGTATTTTCATTTTTCCGCATCGCGTCAATTTGCGATTTAATCCATCGCCCTGCCTGGATTATCTCCATTACATTTTTGTCATTTGGCGGAAAACCACGTACGCGCCCTTTATTTTGTGCGTATAACTGCGACTACATGCTGCGGACTGGTGTCACGCAACGTGCCTCCGCCCGCCGGGACGCCTGCGGGCATTTTTTTTGCCATTATTGATTCGTCCCTCATCTGAGCCAGCCGCATTGATTCCGATAATCACTGTATTTGGTGAAAACCCTGCTGCGTCTTTATCTTGCGCTGCGCTGGTATATCACATACTTTGTATTTGACCGCCCAATCGATAAATGGGCCGGCATACGATTTATTCCTTTTCGCGAGCGCACATCGCATCCAGGAAACAGGAGACAAAACATGCCACAACAAACCACCCAGGGAGCGCGCCATGACTAGTCCATCCTCCGCCGCACTCACCCCGAACCAGCAGGCATCGGAACGGACCCGCTGGATCCAGCTGGCCTTCGGCGTCGTCTGTATGGTCGCCACGGCCAACATCCAGTACGCCTGGACGCTGTTCGTGCCGGAAATCCAGCAGACCTACGGCTGGCCGCGCGCGCAGATCCAGGTGGCGTTCACGTTGTTCGTGCTGGTCCAGACCTGGCTCGCGCCGATCGAGGGCTACTTCATCGACAAGTTCGGCCCGCGCCTGATGGTGGCGTTCGGCGCACTGTTCATCGGCGCGGCCTGGATCATCAACTCGCAGGCCACCACGCTGGCGGGCTTCTACTTCGGCGCGGCGGTGGGCGGGATTGGCGTCGGGTCGATCTATGCCACCTGTATCAACAATGCCCTGAAATGGTTCCCGGACCGGCGCGGGCTGGCGGTTGGCCTGACCGCCGGCGGCTACGGCGCGGGCTCGGCGGCCACGATCCTGCCGATCGCGGCGATGATCGAGACGTCCGGCTTCCAGGACACGTTCTTCTTCTTCGGCGTGCTGCAAGGCTCCATCGCGTTTGTTGCCGCGTGGTTCCTGCGTTCGCCGCGTAGCCAGGAAACCCGGGCGTCGAACAAACTGGCCCAGGCCACGCGTGACTACACGCTCAAGGAGGCCATGAGCACCAGGCTGTTCTGGCTGATGTTCATCATGTTCATCCTGGTCGTGACGGGGGGCATGATGGCCGTGGCCCAGCTTGGCGTCATCGCCAAGGACCTCGGCGTCAAGGACTTCAAGGTCGATCTCCACTTCTTCGTGATGGCGGCCCTGCCGCTGGCGCTGATGCTGGACCGCATCATGAACGGCATCTCGCGGCCRATGTTCGGSTGGATCTCGGACCATATCGGCCGGGAGAAGACGATGGTGATCGCCTTCACGCTGGAGGGCATCGGGATCATCGCGCTGGGGTACTTCGGCAGCAACCCGTACGCGTTCCTGATCCTGTCCGCCGTGGTGTTCCTGGCCTGGGGCGAGGTCTACTCGCTGTTCTCGGCACTGGCCGGCGACGCCTTCGGCACCAAGCACATCGGCAAGATCTACGGCGTGCTCTACACGGCGAAGGGGATTGGCGCGCTGTTCGTGCCGATCGGCAACCTGATGATGGAGGCCACCGGCACGTGGTCCACGGTGCTCTACACCGTGGCCGGCATGGACCTGACGGCGGCCTTCCTGGCCATCGTGGTGCTGCGGCCGGTGCTGGCCGGTCATGTGGCGACGTCCAAGCGCCTGTTCGCCAAGGAATCGGCGGCGGGCGGCGCGCCCGTCAGCGCCTGAACGCATATCCTTATGAGACCGCGTAATATCTAGCGGGCGACGGGCTTCCTCGGAAGCCCGTTTTGCTTCTTCGGAAGCCCATTTCCCTTGGTGGCCGGCCCCCCGCCGACTAAACCAAGGTATGAGTTGCGCAAACCATTTGACACCGTGCGCAACCGTTTGTAGGGCTATTCGGCCTTCTTTGCCTGATATACCTTGAAGCCATGCTGGGTCTAGCGGCCCAGAACCGCTTCAACGTTCAGTTCAAAGGGGCCGTCATGCATCACGCTTCGCTCTTCCCGGTCAGTACCGCCCGCCTACCCGCGCCACCAGGACTCATCGGCGCCGAGCAGCAGTGGCGCGCACCTTCCCACGACACGGGCGCCCAGATCCCGGTCTCGCGCTGGACGCTCGAGCCCAGCGAACCGTTCCAGGTTTCCCATCCCGGCGCCGACGCCCACCACTGCATCGCCATGAACCTGCGCTGCACCACGCTGGCGTTCGTGCATGCGGGCCGGCCGCTGGTGGATGGGCGGGTCACCGCCGGGGCCGTGCAGGTGACCGCGCCGGGCGTACCGGTGCGCGCCACCTTCCAGGCGCCCGCCGACGTGCTCCACCTCTACGCCACGCAGGCGGTGCTGGCCGAATGCCACGCCGACCTGTTCGATCGCCCCCATGCCGGCGACATCGTGCTCGACTCGCCCAAGCTGCTGCAGGATCCGGCGCTCGAACGGCTCGGCCAGGCCCTGGCGATGACCCAGGTGCAAGACGCCGGCGCGAGCCGCATCTTCGTCGAGAGCGTGAGCCTGGCCATCGTCTCGCGCCTCGTGGCGCGGCATTTCCAGGCCGGTGCGACGGAGGCCCCGGGCGGCAGCCTGGCGCCGCTGCCGCCGTGGCGCCTGCGCCGTGCCACGGACTACATCGACGCGCATTTGTCCGAAGCGATTGGTCTGGCCGATATCGCGCAGAGCACCGGTCTTACCCGCATGCACTTCGCGGCGCAGTTCCGCCGCGCCACCGGCCTGCGGCCGCACGAATACCTGCTGCGGCGGCGCGTGGAACATGCGCAGTCGCTGCTGAGCGCCAGCGGCCAGTCGATTCTCGACGTCGCCATGCATTGCGGCTTCCGCTCGCAATCTCACTTCACCACCGTGTTCAAGCGCTTTGTGGGCGAGACCCCCTACAACTGGCGCGTAAAACGCAGCCTGGAGCGCAAGGCTGCCTGAGCAGCCGTCGCCCTCAACCCGGAGCCCCATCATGCTTGCAGACAACCTCGTGACAGACCAGGTTGCGCCCACGCGCAACCGCCCCGACCCCTGGCAGCAGGCACTCGGGCTGCTGTTTGCGCAGTCCGACCAACCGGCCGGCAGCCCCGTGTCCTACCAGCGCTGCGGTCGCCAGGATCTGGCCGGCGTGCTGATCCGCATCATCGACATGCCCGATTCGCACACYGCTGTGCTGTCGTGGAACGATGCCACCCACTGCCGCTACGGCGAGCAGCAATGGGGCACGGCCTTCGCGCGCGTGGCGGGCTTCTGCGCGATGAGCGGACGCCAGATCGAGCCCGGCGATGCCATCTACAAGCCCCGCCCGCAGCGTCCGCGTGCGCGCAATGCCGACGCGATGATCCTCGCCGACGTCCTGCTCACGCAGGCCGTCGTGGCCGGGGTTGCGGCGAGTTAAACCTAAGGATGAGGTCCCGCAACGAATGCGCTATCGGCGGCGACGGATGTACAAATGATTTTCGGGGCGTGAGTCTCTAAGCTTGATTCCAGGCAGCCAGCAATGCGCGGCAGCCGCCAGGAAACCCAAAGCTGCACCCTCACTGATGGAGAGATTCCCATGACCACACGCACCCAACGCATCGTTTCCGCAACCGCCCTGCTCGTGCTGGGCAGCCTCGGCGGCCTCGCCTCCGTGGCCCACGCCAGCGTCAGCTCGCCGCGTGACCCGTACACCGAYGGTGCCCGCGTCRRCTCGCCGCGYGACCCCTACACCGATGGTGCCCGTGTCGATTCTCCGCGCGACCCGTACACCCAGGGCGCACGCTTCGACCAGCCCGCGAATGCCTCCGCCACGCTGCAACTGGCCGGGCGCGACCTGACCGGCGTCTCGGCATCGCCCGAGAAGTCGGACGCCTGAGTCCAGGCCCACGCACCCAGCGACCGCCTCTTGCGATGCCCCGACAGCGGGCCATCGAACAGGCATCCGGCACGCCGATGCTCCGGCCTGCCCACCCGGAGCCCATCATGCACATCCACACCCCGACCATGTCCGCCCAGCACGTGTCTTACCCCGTCGCCGTCACGCGACGCGAACGCAAGATGATCTGCTACTGGCTTGGTGTCTGCACCGCCTGCTGCGGCATGGCGGCCCTGATCTCGACGTGGGCGCCGGTCTGACGCGATCGCTGATGGCTTACTGCGAAGCCGCCGGCGTCATGCCGAGCGCTTCGGCCTTCAGCACGAAGTCGGCCAGCGAACGCGAGCCCATCTTCTTCATGGCCTGGCCACGGTGGATCTTTACCGTGATCTCGCTCAGGCCCAGGTTCGACGCGATCTGCTTGTTCATCAGCCCGCGCACCACCTGTGCCATCACTTCCCGCTCACGCTGGGTCAGCGTGGCAAAGCGCTGGCGCAAGTCCGCGCTCGACTGATCGGCCACGCGCCGCTGGGCGTCGCGCGCCAGGGCGCTGTTCACGGCGTCCAGCATGTCCTGGTCCCGGAACGGCTTGGCGAGGAAGTCCGTCGCACCCGCCTTCATCGCCTTGACCGACATGGCAATGTCGCCATGGGCGGTCATGAAGACAATGGGAATGCTGACCTGGTCCGCGCCGATCTGCTCCTGCACGGCGAGGCCGCTCTGGCCCTTGAGCCGGACATCGAGGATCAGGCAGCTTGGCGCGTCGGTCCGCTCGCACGCCAGGAATTCCTGCGCGGAGGCGAACGTCTGCACCTGATGCCCGACGGAGCGCAGCAGCATCGCCACGGCAATCCGCATCGACTCGTCGTCATCGACCACATAGACCACGCCACTCGCCGCCTCGTTGACCGCGCCCGACTCATTGCCCATGTTCGCTCCCTGCTTCCGCGGTCTGCTGAAGGGCCGCGCATTCGCCGTCCGGTGCATCGGCGAGATGCAGCGGCAGCATGATGTGGAAGGCCGCGCCGCCCTCGGGTGGCGAGTCGGCCCAGATGCGGCCGCCGTGCGCCTCGACGATGGAGCGGCAGATCGACAGGCCCATGCCCATCCCCTCGGCCTTGGTGGTGAAGAACGCGCTGAACAGCCGCCCGGCCTCTTCCGGTGCGATGCCCTTGCCGGCGTCCCGCACGGTGATTTGCGCCTGGCGCGACTCGGCCAGCGCGGTGTTGACCCAAAGCTTGCGGGGGCGGCCGGTGCCCTCCATCGCCTGCACGGCGTTCAGGAGCAAATTGATCAGCACCTGCTGAAGCTGCACGCGGTCGCCGCAGATCATCGCGTCCGGCAGCGCCAGGTCGATCGCCGACTCCACATGGTGRTCCTGCAGCTCCCGGCGCATCAGTTCGATCGACTCRCGCACCAGGCTGTCCAGCGCGGTCTCGGCGTAGACCGGATCGCGCTTCTGCGCCATCGAGCGGATCTGCCGGATGATGTCGCTGGAGCGCCGCGCGTCGCGGATCATCTGGTCGATGGACTGGGTGGCCTCGGCGACGTCCGGCTGCGCMCGGTTCAGCCAGCGTAGCGCGGAGTCCCCACAGGTGACGATGGCCGCGATCGGCTGCGTCACCTCATGGGCGATGGACGCCGCCAGCTCGCCCAGCGTGGTCATGCGCATCACGTGCGCGAGTTCGGTGGAGGTGCGCTGCAAGGCCTGCTGAGTCTGGACGGCGGCGGTGATGTCCATCAGCGCGCCTACGTACTCGGTATAGTCCGACGCCGACTCGCGCAGGCGCGACACCAGGTGCACGTGCTTGACCGTGCCATCCGGCATGCGCAGCCGATGCCGCACGTCGATCAGGTGCACGCCCTGCCGCATCTGGTCGCGCACGGATATCACCAGCGGCAGGTCTTCRGGATAGGCGCGCGCCAGGACCAGGTCCGGACCCGGCGTCACCGTGCGGTCGTAGCCGAAGATCCGGTAGGCCTCGTCGGACCACGTCATCGTGTCGCCGGGCACGCGCATGGCGATGCTGCCGGTCTGGCTCAGTTGCTGCGCTTCGGCCAGGAAGGCTTCACTGCGTGCGAGCGCAGCCTCGGCCGTGGCGCGGATCTGCATTTCCTCGTGGAGCTGGGCGGTCTTGGCGAGGTTGCGCATGGCCAGCAGCGAGGTGCTGGCCAGCGCCAGCAGGCTGAACACGCAGCGCGCCAGCGGGCCGGCGTCCTCGGTGACCGTGCGCTGGAACAGGAAGGCGAAGATGGTGAGCGCGGCGCAGCCGATGGCCGAATACAGCGTGGCCTGCTGCGAGCCGGTGGCAGCCACCAGCAGCACGACCACCACGTAGAGCACGGCGACGGCAATCGTCAGCGGCGTCAGGACATCGATCAGGAAAATCCCCAGCGTCAGCAGGGCCGCCAGGGTCAGCAGCGCGCGCGGATTCTCGGATTTCGGCCTGTGCACGGCGGTTGGCTCGGACATGCTCGGGGTGGCTCCTCGGGGGGGACTTCGGCGGTTTCAACTACCGCTGGCCGTCGGCAGTCTTGCGGGGCGGTCGCTTGCACAGTCGTGGTGCGATCGGGCACGGACGTRCCATCGATCCCGCGGGATGTGTGCGCAGGAATTATACATAGCGGGTGGCAAAAGTGACGCACCGCAGGGCACGGCACTTATGCGCTCGGCGCCGCCTTGCCGATCCGATCCAGGCACGCCTGCAGTGCGGCGCCGTCCACCGGCTTATTGAGGAAGGAAAGTGCACCGTTCTTCATCGCCTGCCTGCGCGTGGCTTCCACGGAAAACGCGGTAATGAAGATCACGGGCACGTGCACGCCGGCTTCTGTCAGCCGGCGATGCATCTCGATGCCAGTGATGCCGGGCATCTGGACATCGGAGATCACGCAATCCACCTCGGCGGCACAGCCGGAGTTCAGGAACGCCGTGGCGGTGTCGAAAAGGATGACTTCCCAGCCCAGGGAGCGAACCAGGCGCGACGTGGCGACTCGCACGGAGTCGTCGTCGTCAACGATGGCCAATAATTGTTTGTTGTGCAAAGCGACTACCTCGACCGGACTGAAACACGCAGCGGGCCCGGACCGACTTGCCGGGATGCGTGCTGGCATGATACGAGGCCCATCCCTGCGGCGGAACTATATGTATGTATAGTCTGGTCCGGCTCGGCGGGCAGCCTGCCCGGCCGCCCCCGGCCCGGCGCGCCAACGTGCGTTATCGACAATTCCGGGGGCCGGCGGCAACGCCGGCGCGGGGCGTGGCCCGATCATGGCGGGCCGAACCCCCTGACAACCAGGAGCCACCATGCCCGCACCCTCCCTCGTCACCGCCACCACCGTCGCCACGTCCGTCCCGGACGCCAAGGGCGTCGCCGCCATCGCGGCGCACCTCAACCCGCTGCTTGCCGATGTCTTCGCGCTCTACCTGAAGACCAAGAACTTCCACTGGCACATGTCCGGCCCGCACTTCCGCGACTATCACCTGATGCTCGACGAGCAGTCGGCGCAGATCTTCGCCATCACCGACGACATTGCCGAGCGGGTGCGCAAGCTCGGCGCCACCACGCTGCGCTCCATCGGCGATGTCACCCGCCAGCAGCGCCTGCGTGACAACGATGCCGACCGCGTGGCCCCGCGCGACATGCTGGCGGAACTGCGCGCCGACAATCTGCAACTGGCCGCGATCATGCTCGACGCCCACGCCGTCTGCGACGACCACGGCGACGTGGCCACGGCGAGCCTGCTCGAGAACTGGATCGACGAGGCCCAGCGCCGCGCCTGGTTCCTGGCCGAAGCCAGCGAGTAAGCGGGGTCGCTTCCGGGCACGGCGCCATATGTTGCAGCCGTAACATCTGCTCACCATCGCGTAACCCACTGTAATGCGTCGCAGGGCATGATGGCTTCCATCGAGCAAGGCCGATCATCGGCCGACAAGGAGCCCGACATGCGCCAATCGATTCGTTACACCGGTATTGCCGTTCTCTGCGCCGCCATGCTGGCCGCCGGGCCGGCGTCGGCCCGCGGCCGCCATCACGGTGGCGGCGGGTCGGACGGCGCCGCGGCTGCGCTGGCGGTGGGCGCCATCGCGGCGCTGGCCATCGGCGCGGCGGTCTTCAGCCAGCCCGTGGTGGCTGCACCGGCGCCGGTCTACGCGCCGCCGCAGCCGGTGGCCTACGCCGCCCCGCAGGTGCCACCGGGCTACTGCTACAGCAACTACCAGCGCGCCTACGTGCCGTGCGCGCCGGCCGCACCGGCGGGTTACGGGCAGGTCGAGTACCAGCAGGGCTATGACCAGGGCTACAACCAAGGTTACAACCCCGGTTACAACCGTTACGGGTATTGATCGCCCATCAAGCCTGCGCCGCGCCAGCCCAGACGGCTGGCCGGCGCCCCGCCCAGCCCATCTCCCGTTCCAGTTGCCCCGCCAGCCGGAACAGCATCCCCTCCTCCGCGAACCCCGCCCCGAACTGCATGCCGATCGGCAGCCCGCTCGCCGCGTCCACGCATAGCGGCACGGACATCGCCGGCAGCCCCGCCACGTTGAACGCCGGCGTGTAGGGCGAGTGCCGGAACACGCGGTCGGTCCAGTCCAGTCCATCCATGGTTGCCGCGCCGGCGGCATAGGTGCCCACCGGCTCAGGCRGGGCCGGCATCGTTGGCGTCAGCAGGACGTCGATGTCATCGAACCAGGTCGCCGTGGCCCGCGTCACCGCGTTGCGCACGTCGAGCGCTGCCGCGAAGGCGGGGCCGGTGACGCGCYGGCCGTAGCGGTACGCCGCCAGTGTTTGCGGCTCCAGCGTGGTGGCGTCGATGGGGCGCCCGGTGGCCGCTGCCACGCCATCGATCCAGCCGACCAGCGTGGCACACCAGATGCGCGCATTCGCCAGGACGACCGCCTCCCACGATGCGCCCAGCGGCAGCGTGACGTCATCGACATGGTGGCCCAGCCCTGCCAACTGCGCGGCCACGCCCGCCACCGCCTGCGCCATGACCGGGGCCACGCCAGCCCCGYTGAACGGCGGCACCATCACGCCGATGCGCAGCCGGCCCGGTTCCCGCCCCACTTCGTCGAGAAAGGGTCGGGACGGCGCGGGCGTGTGATACGGCTCGCCGGCGGCGGTGCCGTGCATGGCGTCGAGCAGCGCGGCGCTGTCGCGCACCGTGCGGCTCAGCCCGCCCTGCACGCCGAGCCCGGCGAAGACTTCGTCCAGACCGGGACCGTTCGAGACCCGGCCACGCGTGGATTTGAGCCCGAACAGGCCGTTGAACGCCGCCGGCACGCGGATCGACCCAGCGGCATCAGTCGCATGCGCCAGCGGCACTATCCCGGCCGCCACGGCGGCACCGGCCCCGCCGCTGGAACCGCCCGCGCTCAACGCCGGCTGCCAGGGGTTGCGCGTGGCGCCCTGCTGAAGGGACTCGGTCGCGGTGCTGAACGCCATCTCCGGCGTAGCCGTTCGGCCAATTGTTACCAGCCCGGCGGCGCGCAGCCGCTGCATCAGGAACGAGTCCGATGGCGCCACGAGGCCCGCC
This sequence comes from Cupriavidus sp. KB_39, assembly GCF_052114485.1. Lineage (NCBI taxonomy): Bacteria > Pseudomonadati > Pseudomonadota > Betaproteobacteria > Burkholderiales > Burkholderiaceae > Cupriavidus > Cupriavidus sp. KB_39. Next base: position 2,871 of record NZ_JBFREV010000052.1, on the reverse strand, counting down.
GCCAGCCGCGAGCCCAGCTCCAGCCGCTTGCCCGCCATCGACAGCGCGAGATCTTTGACGAGGAACGGCACGCCGGCCAGCGGCCCACTGCCGGGTGCCGCCGAAGACCCGGCTGCATCGGCCGGCCAGTCCTCCACCACCGCGCCAATCCTCGGATTCACGGCGGCAATCGCACGGCGGGCCACTTCCGCCAGTTCCCCCGCACTCACCTCACCGCGCGCCACCAGTTGGCCCAGCCCGACCGCGTCATAGGTCACGTACTCGCTCAATTTCATGATCGCCTTCCTGCCTTGTTGGATTCGATGGGGCGATCTTACGGAGCGAGTGGCGTCGTGATTAGTCCCCGGATCCGGGCAGCATTGGCCCATTGATGGGACAATCGCATTTCTCCTAAAAGCGGGCCTTAGCAGGGACCAGAACGATGGCGGCAGACCTTAACGACACGCTGATCTTCGTGCGCGTGGTGCAATCGGGCAGTTTCACGGCGGCGGCGCGCGCGTTGCAGATGCCCAAGACCACGGTCAGCCGGCGCGTGATGGCGCTGGAGGCCCAGCTCGGCACGCAGCTACTCCTCCGCACCACACGCCGGCTGGCGTTGACGGACGCCGGCGCGGCCTACTTCGAGCACAGCCAGCTCCTGGCCCGCCACCTCGACGACGCCCAGGCCGCCGTCGAGCAGTTGCAGCACGGCCCGCGCGGCTGGCTCCGTGTGACGCTGCCGTACTCGTTCGGCACGACGTGGATCGCCCCCCTGCTGGCCGCCTTCCGTGCGGCCTATCCCGAAGTGCGTCTGGAGATCCTTGCCTCGCACGTGCCGCTCGACCTCGTTGCCGAAGAGATCGACGTGGCGCTGCGCCTCGGCGTGCTGCCCGATTCCGACCTCATCGCACGCCGGCTCGGCAGTTTCCCGACCGGCGTCTATGCCAGCCCCGCCTACCTGAAGCGGCACGGTGTGCCAGACCATCCCGCCGCCCTGCTCGACCACGCGACGCTGGCGCTTCATCAGGCGCGGCGCGAGCGCGGCTATGCGTGGCCCTTGCGGCAGGCCGCCGGCCGTGCGCGGGATTTTCCGATCGATCCGGTGATCGTGGCGAGCGACCCCGCGCTGCTGCACGACGCGCTGTGTGCCGGCGAAGGACTCTCGCTGGCGATGGACCGCAGCCTCGCCCCGGACGTGACCGCGCGCCGGCTGCGCCGCGTGCTGCCGGCGTGGACCGGGCCGGCGCAGGACTTCCATGCGGTGTTCCCGCGCCGCCGCGTGGCATCGCCCAAAGTCACTGCTTTTGTGGATTTCCTGCGCGCGCGGCTGCTGCCGGCCTAGCCCCGGCGGGCGGGTTGTAGGACCGAACCCGATAGCAGAATGGGGCACGGGCTGACGCCGCGCGGCGTGCGCGGAACTCTAAGATAGATACGCACCAAATCCCCACATAAAGTGCCCACACAAGTCCCCGCTCACGGTTGGCAAAGGAGTCCATCACAATGCAATCCCAACCCTTCCTCACCGACATCAAGACTCTCCGCGAACGTGCCCGCAAGAAGATCGAAGACGGCGCCGTCACCGAGGGCTACGACGGCGACCGCAACACCGTGATCGAGTTGCTCAATACCGCACTCGCCACGGAAATCGTCTGCGTGCTGCGCTATCGCCGCCACTATTTCATGGCCAAGGGCCCGAACTCGAAGAGCGTTGCTGACGAATTCCTCCAGCATTCCAACGAGGAGCAAGGCCACGCGGACCAGATTTCCGAGCGCATCGTCCAACTGGGCGGCGAACCCAACCTGTCGCCGGACGGCCTGCTGACGCGCAGCCATTCGGAGTACTCCGAGGGCGACGACCTCGCCAGCATGATCCGCGAGAACCTCGTGGCCGAGCGGATTGCGATCGACAGCTATCGCGAGATCGTCCAGTACCTGGGCGACAAGGATCCGACCACGCGYCGCATGATGGAAGAGATCCTGGCCGTCGAGGAAGAACACGCCGATGAACTGGCCGATCTGCTCGCCAATCAAGGTTAAGGGCGATAAAGCGATCTAAACGCCACGCATCGCAGCGATAAAGAAAGGCCCATCCACCTCGGATGGGCCTTTTTTCGTCCGCGCCAACGATCAGGCCGTCACGCCTTCCAGTTCGTGCTTGCGCTCCTCGAGCTGCGCCGCCACCGCCTTGAGGTCGACCTTGGCCTGGATCACCGCCTTGAACAGCTCGCTTTCCTCTTCCTCCACGTGGTGCCCGACGTACTCGGTCAACACCTTGTAGTTGGCGTCGAGCATGGCCTTATCGCCCGATTCGATCTTCGCGATCAACTGCTTGGCCACCATGTGCTCGACCTTGGCTTCGTCCAGCATGTCGTCGATCTTGTCCGAAACGCCGCGCAGGGCGGGATAGAAGATCTCCTCCTCGATCTGGGCGTGGATGCTCAGCGCGTGGCAGGTTTCCGCCGCAATCGACTGCTTGGCGCTGTCCTGTTTGGCTTCCTCGAACTGCTTGAACAGCTTCTTGACGGCGCGATGGTCGTCCAGCAACAGGCTCAGGGCCGGRCGCTGGCCGACCGGGATCTTGGACTTATCCATGATGACTCCTCGTTCTGTGGGGTTTTTGCGGGGTGGGGATGCGGACATTGCGAAAACGGGTCCGTGGACCGGTTCTGCAAAAGCCGTTCCCGGCCGCCCGACGCCGCCAAATCGGCGTRCGGCAGCGGCCAGGCCCGCCCGCTACGCGTAAAACTTGCCGGCGAACGTAGGGAGCGCGGCCGGTCAGCCCTGCGGRAGCCGGGGCGCCAGCCGGGCGATCACCTCGGCGTGATGCGGATGGGCGGCGGCCAGCGTGGCCAGGGCGGCCGCATCGGCCAGTTCGAACTCGCTGAACTCGAA